>NZJB01000027.1 GCA_002691885.1 Gammaproteobacteria bacterium | reverse complement strand
AAAGGTAGCATGTTTTGCAAAAGATATTCTTTTAAATGAATTGCAATTAGTATGTTTGGTGTGTGCTAGTTAGCATAAATTACGAAAGAAGAATTAAAGCAAGTTTTTAGCAGTAATGCCCCAGACATACTAATTTCTCAAAATTTCACTGACTATTGAGGGCCCTTTGATAACAAAACCTGTATAAATCTGTACTAAGCTGGAGCCCGCCTTAATTTTTTCGTTAAAGCTTTGAGAATCCATCACGCCCCCAACACCAATTACGGGAATTTGATTGTTCGATTTGTTCTTAATGTATCTTAATATATCAGTTGATTTCTTCAGTAGAGGTTCGCCTGAAAGGCCGCCTTTAATATTTCGTAATTGTGAGTTTGATAAAGATGATTTGTCTGTGGTCGTATTAGTGGCAATGATTCCTGTAAACTTAGATTTTTTGACTACTTCAATTATTCTGTCTATCGATTCCTTAGATTCATCTGGTGATATTTTAAGCAATAATGGAGTTTGAATGTTTAGTTCGGTAACTTTTAAATCGATAGCATCAACTAACCCGATTATATTTTTTTCATTATGGAAGTCTCGTAGGTTGGGAGTATTCGGAGAAGAGATATTCACAGTAATGTAATCCGCATATTTATAAACCTTCTCTATACAAAACAAATAATCTTGAACCCTCTCTTTTTCGGAAGACCATTTGTTGGCACCCACATTAACGCCTACAATCCCATCATATTTTTTTGACTTGAGATTTTTAAGTAGATGATCTATGCCCTTATTGTTGAAACCGAGTTTATTAATAATGGCATTTTCTTGAAAATTTCTAAAAACTCGAGGTTTTGAGTTTCCATATTGTTTTTCCGGGGTTACTGTTCCAACCTCCAAAAAACCAAAGCCAAGCTCACCTAAACAATCAATATAGTCACCATTCTTGTCAAGACCTGCAGCTGTTCCAAGCATATTTTGGAAAGTCATCCCCGCAAATATCTTGGGATTGGCTTTTGGTTTCACATAGAAAAATCTCAACAGACNGGTTCTATANAGAATGTTCAGTGCGTTTAAAGCGAGACCATGCGCAATCTCTGGCGGNAAAAATTTCAAAATTTTGAGAAAAGTNATCAAGTAATTTCCTTAGCAGGTCTAGTAANAAAGCTTTTGATGNNCNGGTGTAATGGGTTCCGNTGAAGTTCCGCGGTTTATCTCTATGATGACATGATTTTGCCCTTCGTAACGGGCAGCCAANAGGACTGCGAGTNCCGTAAAGCATACAAANTCAGGNGCGGCTCAGCATTTNCCGNTTGTCANGCCGGNNNGCAGAGTCTTATTTCAGCGGGGAGCTTNATCTGANGCCTGCCGATTNACGTGNTGGTGATCATACCTAGGNTAGATTAGTTCATGCAGTGCGGGTTTGATGACTTTTCCCATCGCGTTTCTTGGCAAAGCATCAAAAATTTTAAGGGCTTTAGGAATTTTGTAGGCNGACATTTTTCCATCACACCAAGCTTTCAATTGATTATNGTCGAGGTGACAGGCAGGCTTGAGTGCGATGCATGCGGTTACCGCTTCTCCCCAAGTGTCGTCTGCCACGCCGATTACGGCAACTTCAGCGATACTTTCATGNGTGAGNAGAACGCCTTCAATTTCAAGNGCTGAAAGTTTGTAGCCGCCTGACTTTATGATGTCGACGGATGAACGGCCCATGATGCGGTAATAGCCATCTTCAAGAACGGCAACGTCGCCCGTACAGAACCAGCCATCTTCAAATGACTCGTCGGTAGCNTTGGGNTTGTCCCAGTATTCGAGGAAAACATTATCACCCTTTATCCTGATTTCACCTGGCGTTTCCTCGGCTGAAATTGGTGAGTCATCCTCGTCAAACAGATGCACCTGCACACCGGGCAGTGGCTGACCAACGCAGCCAGCCCTGCGTTCGCCGACATAAGGGTTTGAAATCCCCATGCCGATCTCTGTCATGCCGTAGCGCTCAAGTAAAACCTGACCGGTTAACTCCTGCCATTGATTGAACAGNTTTACCGGGCAGGCAGCTGAGCCNGAGATATTAAGCCGCATGGCGTTAAATCCGTCNCAAATNGACCGGACCTGATCTTGTTCAATGCTGTCAAAATACTGAATCAATTTGACATAGATCGTGGGCACCGCCATGAAAACATTATAAGTGCCAGATGCCACTTGTTCTGTGATGCGAGGNATATCAAATTTAGCAAATAGATGTACGGTGGCACCTGCCCACAAGCCACAGCTAAGGATATTCACAATGCCGTGAATATGATGCAGTGGCAGAAACAGCGGAATGACATCNTCTCTGCTCCATTCCCAGGCTTCGANCAGAGTCGTGATCTGAGCCTTAATGGTTTTGTGAGTGCTGACCACGCCTTTGGGTTTGTTTGTGGTGCCGCTGGTAAAAAGCATCATAGCCCGGCGATCTTCTGAGATGCNAGGNAGCACGGCAGCAGTTGTAGCCATGACCNCGTCGACGCTCAGTAACTTGATCCCTAGCTCNTGGCACAGCGGAGCCAGCGCTTCATGAGACTCGGGATTGGCGATTAATCGCGTGACGCTGGCACAGCTCAGGTAGTGNTCAAGCTCAATTATAGCTGATGCCACGTTGAGCGGGACCGCAATGCCACCAGCGCGCCAGACGCCGTGCATGACGGTAACGTAGTTTGCAGAGGCGGGCAGAAAAAACGCGATCCGTTCCTCATTAAGATCACTTGTGTCTGACAGCAGACCTGAGGCAAACAGAGTGGCTCTTCGGTCAACTTCGGAATAGGTAAAAGTGCTTTCGNCCTCTACCAGAGCGATCTTGCTGTTGTCNGGGTGNAGGTTNGGNAANGCATCTCGTTTCATTGGTATCTACTTGAATCTCAGACAGGGGACAGNCAGCGACTAAACCANCGCGNTGACNAGGAAATANAAAACAGANGGGCCCANTAAACAGCCNACTCCGGTATAGAAGGTGGCTGTCATTGCGCCNTAGGGAACCAANNTGGGGTCNGTCGCCGCGAGGCCNGCNGCAACTCCGCTGGTGGTTCCCATNAGACCGCCGAACACCATNGCGGACTGCGGNTTATTCAGCCCAATTGCGCCTGCCACTATTGGTGTGCCGACCATTACAAGGATAGATTTCACCAGCCCGGCAGCCACACTAAGCGTGATAACGGCATCGCTGGCGCCGATGGCTTCGCCAGTTACTGGGCCGACGATATAGGTTACCGCGCCGGCTCCAATGGTGGTAATGGCCGCCGGATCCGTGTAGCCAAACAGGATTGCCACAGCGGCGCCAACGACAAACGACACCACGACGCCCGCAAAAATAGAAATTACGCCGGCTAGCCCTGCTTTTTTCAATTCGCCGAGCTGGACGCCGAAAGCTGTCGCGACGATCGCAAAATCACGCATCATGCCGCCGCCCATCAGGCCTATGCCGCCAAGTAGTGCGATATCTGCGGCACCACGGGTGCCGCCTGTGGTCACTCCGCCAAAATAGGCGGCGACTAGGCCGAGCGCGATGGCAATTGCCGAGCCATGAATTCGGCCGTAGGTGAGCTTGTCGGCAGCGAGGTAGGAGACCCAGATCGTCATTCCGACCACTGCAAAAGCGACGATGAGGTTATTGCGGATAAATACCGACTCGATGAGTTCCACTATGGTGCCTCCCTCTCAGAGACAGCTTCGCTGTCACTGCCGCCTAAGCGGCTGATAACAGGGACCAGAGCTAAACTTACCAGAACCGCCCCAGTTCCAGCGACGAGAGCCAGCATGCCTCCATCTGTAGCGGCAGCAACATTCTGTCGGGCGGCCATTGCCACCACGATCGGAATGTACATGGCGCTCCAGAATTTGATCCCCTCGCCAGCGGCCCCTGCTGTCAGGGCTCTGAATGATGCTGAATTACTGGCAAAAACTAGGAACAGCATGGCGATGCCCACTCCGCCAACGTTGGCATCAACTCCCAAAATCACGCCCAGCGCTTCGCCGATGAGCATGCCTAAGATCAGACTGAACGAAAGCAACGCGACGCCATATATTATCATTGTTTTTAATTCCTCTGAGGAGCTGCCGGTCAAAGTCAGACCCGTACGGGCCTATATTGCCTACGATGATATGACGGCAGATACAGTCGTGCAATTTACACTTGTCGAAGGCGTTGTGGTGGGGTGAGTGTGACGACGGGACGGTCGATTCGTAGATCTGAGGGCAGCGGTTTAGTGAGCCCGCGGGGCGACCATTGGTAAGAGCCCCCAGCCGCTGCCTGCACACGCGAGTCAGGCAGCGGTGGGGATCTCAAGGAGAGCCTGGGCCCTAACTAAGAGGTGTGGAGGGGTGGCGCCCAGGCAAATGCAATACGACATTAAACCACTATGCTGTGTTGCATACCCGAACTTAACACTACATGTTGGGATTTGCAAGCAGTGACACAGAAGTTTTTCCACGGCGCCCGATAGGCCCGAAAAGGTGATATTGAGCAAAAATTATATAGTAAACAAATTGCTTTATTATCATTGCGATCGGTACAGAAATCCTGCTGGTTCGCCAGCTTTGCAACCGATGTGCCGTGAGATCGTGCATTAGCCCAACGCCACGCTGGCGCCCAGTGTTGCCCTCTGCCAGTGGCTGCGCTTTGTGGGAATGAGGTGCACCCGAAACCGGCTCCACAACCCCCGAAAACGACGCTTGATGGGCAGGAAGCTCTGAGACGTTTGCGACAAGGGCTGCTTTTCGCGGGTTGTGTGCGCTGCTCCGGGCCGCATTGCTGTAGCTAGGCCGCACCACCTTCGGGTGCGCTCCGCCCCGGGCGTCAGCGAGCGTATTGACGCAAAAGGGAGTCGGCGGCGGTACGCGTCATTAGTTTATTACACCGAGGATGCAATCAGGGACAAGATCGTTGTTGAGTGCCTGCATTCGCGGAGAAAGGGCCTGATTCGTCAGATTCCGCAGGAGACTGATCCGTGTTTCAGGGAAAGGGTGGATTGCTAGGAACTCGGGCGGCCTTGGGCCTGGATCTGTCCTCAGTTTAAACAAAGTCTCAGACGCTCCTTGCCTGTGCGAAGACCCTTTCCTAGGACTTGACATCCTGGGCTTCACACAGATTATCGGCCTCCGGCTCCGCATGGCTAAGGAAAAATCAAGAAATTCGAATCACCCTCAGAAAGGGTGCCGGACGCCACGGGACCTTTTGCGATGAGCGCAATCAAGCTGTGTGGGAGGAGATAGAGGCAGGCAATGTCTGGCTTGGCAGCTGAGCCAGTGCATTCAGTATGCGCATTCAGCAGGATCCAGTTCGATCCTCAGCTCTTCACCGGCAGTATTTTCCGCTAGTTCATAACACTTACCTTCGATGTCTTTGAGCAGCTTTCTGCCGTTCTGGTTAATCAGAGTGCTTCGTGGCCTGCTACTTGAAATAACCGAGCGCGAGCGGGCTGGCTGGCCAGTAGAGATAAGGCTTCGAGTGCGCACTGGCGGGTCGCGGTAGACCACTTCCGTAAGAGATCGGTTCGCGATGGCTTGATTGAGCAAGGATCTGAGCATGAGCCCCCTGAAAAGTGCCTCGCCGTCACTGCCTCCGAAGCCGCTAAAGCCTTCAAAAGATCGGTACTGAGGATATATGTCATTGTAGGACAGATTCACAAAGCCCTGCCTGTCCAATCGATGGCGCCGGTTCCAGCGGCCACCATCGAAATATCCGCTGTAGTTTGGACGATAAAAGCCATTCCTGTAGTTACCGCCGTCGAATTGGTTGACTCCCCATGTTGTGAAGCCGGAGTTTGACCGTTGATCTGCAGCTGCAGACTGGCTAAAAAGGACAGCGCATACGGCTGGCAGTAAGAAAAGATGTGTTCTCATAGGGTTGACCTAGGGAGCAGAGTCCGATGTAAGGTTCGCTTTAATGAAGATGAATTTATCATACTAAACTGAACAAGACCTGAATACGTTACCTGGGCCGCCAGATGCAGTGTAGCCAGTCTGACTATTGTGCAGGACACGGGCAGCTATGCCAGATTCAAGACGGGGAAGATGACCCAGGACAAGAGGGTGATACAGGAAGCTCTGAGCGCACGGTCAGCGATTGATGGTGCTGGAGTGCGGCTTAAAAGGGTGTATGGCGGACGCGACCTGGACCGTTTTGATCCTTTTCTGATGCTTGATGAATTCGGTAGCTTTGACGTTGCTAATTACCACTCAAGAAAACTGGTTTAGTGCGTAATTTCCAGTTAGATGCTTGTATGTATGGACGCTCTCAAGCAAACGCGTCTAGAGCGGCAGCCTGATGCCTTCACGGGCGACGTTGAATCCGCGATCCTGCACGAGCCGAGTGGCGTCGCTGTTCGGGTTGAGAAGAGGGTTGGACTGGTTCATATGTATAAACCAGATTTTATCGCGTACCTCTGCGCTGCTTTGCTCGAACAGCGCCATGGTCTCNGATACGAATGGATGCGGGATCTNAGACATATCGCGATTNCCGAGTTCACCATCGGCAAAAAAAGNNGCGTCAATCAGNGCATAGTNGACNGTTTCCAATACATCAACAATACTGACCTCCCATTCCTCCCACTTATTGACATCAGGAATAAAGACCGCAGTTCGGTTGGGTCCCTCAATGCGATAGCCAACAGTTTCGGAATATTCGTCCCGATGAGGGACGAGAAATGGAGTAATACTGAGATCACTTATCCGAATGGGCGTGTTATGTTCAAGGCGCTGAAGATCGATGTTGCCGAGTGAAACCAGCTGGCTCCAGGGGCCATTGCCGGAGAGAAATTCAAGCATTCTTGGCATCGCATAAACAGGCATTCCCTGCGTACCCATCGCTTCTCTGCCCAAATGCATCAGGCCAGTATAGTGGCCAATGTGTGCGTGTGTTAAAAAAATGCCCGTAAGAGGAAAGGGTGCCTCCTGGTGCAACCGATAGAGCTGGTCGCGAAATTCTGGTGTTGCCTCAAACAGGTAGCTTGATTCACTGGCGCGATCAATGACGGCAATGGCCGTCGGTTCCTGCCGCAACGACGTTTCTTCCCATGCCAGCAGGCAGCGGGGCTCATAGCAGCCAGCCTGCGGAAAGCTCGCATCTTGACCCACGCCAAGCACGAAGATATAAGGTGACGGCTGGCCGGTTGCCGTAGTCAAGGTGCTCAAAGAAATGGCGGCGATAAGCAGTCTTAGAATCATTGAGACCTCCTGTTAATGATTACTCCCAAGCTTATTGACTCAAGCGTAAGTGGGAATAGCGTTCAAGGTGTCGCCAAGTTGAATCTCACCTGACCTTATCACTGTCGCGCGAAGACCTGCGCTGAGTGCCAGTTCGGGAAGTGCTGCAGGATGAATAATGCTGGCCAGATAAGCACAGGGCGCGCAGAGCTCGACGCCAAAAAGTTCAGCGCTTCCGAGTTCAAAGCGCTTCCCCACGAGGGCATTGAGACCGACTCCCGAAGTGATAATGCTGCGTCGAAATTCCCCATAATCATGGGTTAAAGAATGGGCTGATAGAAATTTATCCAAGGCTTCGCGCTCGACAAGACTGATATGGTTCTGCATTACTGGCAATTCTTTGTTTAGGTGGGCCTCGGCCAGCCGGTAGTACCGATCACCCAACATGCCTTTTCCTGCTACAAGGGTCGCCTTGCCGACCCTTTCAACCGCTTGACGTTTCTCTCTGGCTAGGTAGATGTAGTCGATGCGTCCCATCTTATTATCCCTTCGCAAGGCGTTAATCCGAAATAAGCGCCATGACAGCACCGTCAGGATCCTGGATAACACAAAAATTGTTGCCACCCATTCTTCTGGGTCCATCCAGAACTTTTCCTTTTTGTCGCTCGGCTTCGGCAGCGCTGGCCGCCACATCGGCGACTCTGACGTACATCAGCCACTGGGCAGGCAGGTTGGCATTCATGCCTCGTGCATGACAAATGCCTGCCATAGTCTGCCCGCTGCCCGGCAGATTAAGATTGAAATCGGAGTAGGTCCCCATTTCTACGTCAGTTGACTTCCAGCCAATGACTTTGCAGTAGAAATCTTTGCTCCGTGCCGCGTCGCCGACGCTTAGGTCAACCCACTCGATGCGGCCGATGCTACTCTTATCTGCCTCTTCAACACTCGAGCTTAATCCTGTTGAGTTTTCTCCACTCATGTGCGGGTCCACAAAGACGTTGTGAGTTTAACCCATGTAACTCCTGTAACTAACCGAAAGTGTCGGTTACTGCTCAACGCTTCTTCCATGACCGATAGCATATTATCCTCTCGAGAATTTTTAGTTATCAAGGCTGAATACATACAGTGCATTGCCACCGCTCGGATGGCGCACATCCGGGGTCACTACTCTCGGCACCGTTCGTGGGCTTACGCCACGCGCACCCATCGCCGTGGTGACGGCAACATACTGTTTACCATCAATGGCAAAACTAACGGGGTGCCCCTGCACCGAGGTGCCCAGGCGAGTCTCCCAGAGAACGTCACCGGTACGAGCATCATGGGCACGGAAATAACGATCTAGGTCNCCCACAAAAGCCACATTACCCGCCGTGGAGAGGACGCCAGTAAGAAAGGCCGCACGTTGCTCATAAGACCAGATCTCTTTCATGGTATCCACATTATAAGCAGCGAGTTTGCCCATATTGCCGTCAGAGCCGGGCATCTCAAACCAGCGACGATTGGCGGCGGTGCCTCCTGCCCCGTGCACCAACGGCACCTCCCTAGCAGCAATTTCCAGACAGGATTGACTAAGAGGGATAATCAGGTTCGCAGTCGGTTCATGGTAAGACATTGAGTGCCAGTCTTTACCGCCTGCTGTTGATGGGCACACGGAGATCCACTCATTTATTTGCGCATTCTGAATATCCTGCCGATAGGTCACGGCACCAGTTTCAGGGTCTATATTGCTAAAGGCGTTCTGGAAGATGGTTTCCTGATGGGAGANGAACTCACCAGATACCCGGTCATGCTTCCAGAGGATGCCGTGCTTGCCNATTGAGAACACTAGCTTATCATCGCCACGGTCGATCAGCACTCGTTCAAACACTTCATCCAGATCNAGCGCTTCGGCAGGAACGTGCTGGAAAAACCAGTCCAACTNTCCNNTATCCACATTTACCGCAACCGTCGAGTTGGTAAACAGNCCCGCATCATCGATGGACAACGAGCGGCTGGCGGGCATCCANGGCTTCTGTTGCGCNGTGCCCCAGTAAGTCAGCTTTAACTCNGGATCATAGGTGCCTGTNATCCANGTNTCCCCGCCNGCGCGAAANANGTCTTCGATTCCACCCCAGGTATCGCCGCCNGGCTGATCNGATTCGGCAATCGTGTTGAAGCGCCAGGCTAACTCACCGGTGTTGGCGTCGTNAGCGCTGATATAGCAGTCATCCTCGATGTANCGGNNGCAGCCCANTANGCCTTGTATGACTTTNCCATCTGCCACGATTGGGCCNCTNGAGTTTCCAAAGCCCTCACTNCCATCTGCGATCTCGGCTTCCCAGATCTTCTCGCCAGTTCGCGCATCCAACGCTAACAGGCGNGCATCGGTNGTGGCATGTATGATNTTGTCGTTGTANATCGCGATGTTGCGCATGTCTTCACTNTCGAANGGNCCGGCGTGATGCTCCCAGATTAGGTNTCCGGTCTGGCCATCTAGGGCCTGNATAATGTTACTGGTNTTGATCAAGTAGATGATNCCGTCATAAACCAGCGGTGANGGTTCAGAGTCTCCCTCATGCATGGACCACATCCATTCCAGACGCAACTCCCCGACGTTTGACACGTTGATCTGATCTAGCGCCGAATAACTCCAGGCCTGATAGTTGCCTCTCAGCATCAGCCAATCGTCTGGCGAAGGATTGGTGAGCATTGCATCAGTCACCGGACCAAAGTTTTCAATCGTGCCGGCTGCAACCACGCCGGTGGGTCTATCTGATTCACGACGCTGTTGCGTCAAAGCGGGATTCACACCAGGAATGTAGGTCGCCATCGCATAGCTGGCGCTAGCATCCAACCCCGGATTATCGTCCGATACGCCATTTGCGCGCATGACATGCGCGACTATTGACCAGTAGTCACCATCGCTTATTCCCTCATTTCCTCCTGGCGGCATGTTGGCCTTAATAAAATGGAAGAAGTCAGCTGGAGACTGCCGGCCGTAGCTGCCGAGAAAGCCGCCCCCGCTGAGCATCGGTCCAAGTGTAGTGCCCTGAAGCTCAGCGCCGTGACAGGCACCGCAATTCATGGCATAAGCTGCTTCACCGGCATCTGCCTGACTGACAAAGCTTGGCTCCGGACCGGCCGTATCTGCCGGTGCAGCAGCTTGCTGCATGGACTCACCACAGGCGGCAAGAGCAAGAATGGTCAGGATTAAGGGAAAGCGTGTCGTAATTGGTTTGGCCTTCATGTTTCACACATCTCGTACAAGTTAATTAGCGCTGGAGGAATCCGGCGACTGCGAGCAGCTTCTTCAAAGGAACTTTACGTCAAATTCTTCCCAGTTTCCTGTTTTCTGGAAACTGCTATTTACTGCTCGAAAAGTAATATCTCGCGTTGGTTTCCTTGTAACCTCAATCGATGCAATTCAGCTTGCGCTCAATCCGGTAGAGAAAAAACGTAGATCGCATTGCCCCAGCGGGGATAGGTGATCTCCGTAGCAATCACACCTGGCACTGTGCGTGGGCTGGTGCCACCCAGAGCGGTCGTGACTGCAATATACTGTTTGCCATCAATAGCAAAAGAGACTGGATGTCCCTGCACCGATGTGCCGAGCCGGGTTTCCCACAGGATGTTGCCAGTATCCACATCGAAAGCTTTGAAGCGTCGAGCCAAATCGCCAACAAACACCAGGCCGCCGCCGGTCGAGATGGTGCCAGTGTGCAGCGAGGCTCGTTGTTGATGACTCCAAATCTCTTCCATGGTATCCGCATGGTAGGCACCGACCTTACCCAGGTTGCCATTGGTACCGGGCATCTCAAAGAATTTGCGACTGGCTGCTAGTCCCCCGCCTCCCTGAACTAAGGCGACCTCTCGGGCCGCATTTTCCAGACAGGTCTGGCTCAGGGGTGCAATGATGAGTCCTGATGGCGGATGGTAGGTCATGGAATGCCAGTCCTTCCCACCAGCGCTGGAGGGACAGGCTGAAGTCCACTCGTTGAGTTGAGCAGTCTGTATATCTTTCCGATACGTCACCTCACCGGTCTCAGGATCGATATGTGTAAAGGCATTCTGGAAGACCGTTTCCTTGAAGCCCCTGAACTTTCCGGAGACTCTATCATTCTTCCAGAGGATGCCGTATTTCCCAATTGAATAGACTAGCTTTTCGCCACCGCGATTGATCAGTACTCGCTCAAACACTTCATCGAGATCAAGAGCNTCAGCCGGCACGTGCTGNAAATACCAAGCAAGCTCGCCGTCATTCGTATCTACCGCGACAGTGGAATTNGTATAAAGACCAACGTCGTCGATNGTCATGTGCCGAGAAACAGGCACCCAGGGTTTCTGCTGCGCAGTGCCCCAATAGGTCAGCTTCAGGTCAGGGTCATAAGAGCCGGTAATCCAGGTTTCNCCTCCNGCCCGGAAGAGGTTGTCCAGACCGCCCCAGGTNTCGCCGCCGGGCTNTCCCATTTCGGCAATNGTNTCAAACTGCCAGAGGAGTGCGCCGTCGTCGGCGTTATANGCACTGATATAGCAGTCCTCAGGGATGTAGCGTGCGCAGCCGGCGAGACCGACAATCACTTTACCATCGGCTACAATAGGCCCCGATGAGTTCGAGAACCCTTTGCTGTTGTCCGCAATGACCGTTTCCCATATCTGCTCCCCGGTGCGTGCGTCCAGTGCAACCAGACGGGCATCAGTTGTTGCCTGAATGATTTTGTCTTCGTACATGGCAATGTTGCGCATGTCCTGCCGATTGGCTGGCCCAGTCCAGTGTTCCCAGATCAGTTCGCCNGNTTTGCCATCAAGCGCCTGTATNACATTGCCGGGGTTGATCAGATAAATAATACCGTTATACACCAGTGGAGCTGGCTCAGAATCNCCTTCGTGCATATTCCACACCCATTCAAGGGACAGGTTGCCCACATTTTCCTTGTTGATCTGATCAAGAGGGCTGTAAGAATGAGCATAGTAATTACGCCGATGCATCGGCCAGTCGTTTGGGCTGGGATCGCGCAGCATGGCATCGGTCAAGGGCATAAATGTAACGAAGTCTTCGGTGTTGCCTGCGACGGTCAGTCCTTCGGGGGCGGGAGGTTCAGGTCGCTGACGCCGGGCTGCAACCGCTGAAATNTTATCGGCAATTTCAAAATCGGTTTCCGGCGTGAGGGCGGCGATTACGCTGTCGACGCCATTCTGATTGAGTATGTGTGCAACGAGGTTTAAATAGTCGACCNCCGTCAGATCCTCATTGCCTCCGGGCGGCATGTTCGCTCTAATATTTCCCAGTAACAGGGCAGGGGTCTGTTCCCCCCANCGTTGTACGAAGGTAGTGCCAGAGAGCAAGGGGCCAAGGGTTGTGCCTTCCAGGTTCGCGCCATGACATNCAGCGCAGTTCATCTCATAGGATCGCGCGCCGGCATCCGCCTGAGCATAGAAAGTCAANGNANCAGCGGTTTCTGTTGGTGTCGANCTGNCTGGCGGCGCCGNGGCGACCACAATCGCAGTCGTGGAGGAAGAATCAGGCCCNCAGGCGCTTAATGCGNCGAGTATAATAATGGTTGTNAGCTGTTTGAACCCAGATTTCTCATNTCTGTGNATGTGCTGCATGGTCACTCTCTACTGATGACGTCTGCTGTCGCATAATGGCGTCAGATTAATGTTAATGGTGAGTCACCGCCCTCGTCAGAAGCGGTCAAAATNGCTTTTGAGAAAGATCCATCCTCTCAGTTCACCGGAGGCGTTGTTTTCGCTGTGAATCTGAATATAGAGCGCATTGTTGCGCAGGGCAGTGAGCTGCTCGTCGGTGAGTTCAAGAATAGCCCGGATCTCGCCGTCGGTGGACGCGTCAATCTCGAGCACTTGAACGACAGGACCCGGCTGTGCGGGCNGGCCGTTGTGAAGGTGGGCACTTGTCGCTGCGGAGCTCATGCCTGTGAAATAGCCGGCCACCTCCAACTGCTGGTCAGTGAGTGTCAGAAGCACTTCGCCTTCGCCAAGAATTTCATCAACNGTCTGAGGGGTTGTNGGCATGGGTGACAGGCGGGCCCGGAAGACCTCCTGAGCATATCCGCTTGAGCTGAATGTCAGCGNAAAAANGCAAAAAGTTAGCGTGAGGGCTTGGCCGAGTTTCATAAATACCTCTTGGCTCTTATTAGTTGGACTCTTCTTCAAGAANCCTAGCACTTCTCTCGCGGTAAGCAAACGCCGAGAGCTCTGCCGGTTTTTTAAACGATTTCGGATTGTCAGGTTCCGTTAGCAGGACGCGCCTGCTCTAATGACACTGGAAATTCTCCGCCCGCCAGTTTGCGGGATTATCAGCGCTGCCGGCCGGCCCGACGTATCGGGCCTGTTGCGGATAGACACACAGCGGTCTTTCATTATCGATTTGTCCATCGGTACTGTGGGTGGCTGTGATGCGATCTGGTGCGACGCCGTTTTCCACCCAGTCTACCAGCGGGACAAGATTGTCCCAGGTGTCCGGACCCGGGCCGCCCCGGCAGTGTCCCATACCGGGTGCGAGGAACAGTCGGGCGTGATCCTGAGCAGCGTCCATACTGCCAGCAAACGTCTGATCGACCATGTCGTTGTAATAGTCGATGGTATCCGTTGCCACAATAAGCGTGTCCACCAGTCCATGATAAATCAGCATCTTGCCCCCAGCATCGACCAAATAGCGTGACAGGTCAGGGTCATTGGCGTCGGTGATGGATTTCATCAGATCACCCTTGCCGGAAAAGAAGTCGTCGATGTTCCAGTCAATCCAGTGAAATTCCGGCATTACGCCCTCGGTGTCCGCCTGATAGGTGACGTCTCGAACATCAGGCACCGTAACGCCCGGGTCTTCTTCATAAAACAGGTAGTTCATGTGATCGCCAGCGACTCCCATTAGCTTTGATGGACCCATGCCGTTTCCTTGCCAGGGGATGTAGTACCCCGCCCATCGCAGTTCGGAGCCGAACATTTTGCCGGGATAGACCGCCCTGCCTGATGAGTCTGAGGGACCGTTGTAAAGGTCGTTAATGGTTTGTAATTGAGCAGTGGTGAAGCAATCGCTTCCGGCTGTATCACTGGAGCACATCAGATCAGAAAGATCGACCGATGGGTTGAAATCGCAAGCAAGCGGATCACCGATAACGCCATCTCGCACCCCGTCCCTGGCGTCGCAAATCAGCAACACTCTGTCGTGAAGTTTGTCGAGCAGCGCCAGACTGTCAGGACTGCCATCACCGGTGCTATCTGCTGCCAGATTACCCACCAGATTGTTACGGAAGATGCGCTGCAGGTTCCAGGTGCCGGCGGCATTGAGGCCCTGGTAATTGAATGCCGGCGCGCCGGCGATAATCCCATCGAAGTCTTGTGGGTAGCGCTGAGCAGACATGAACGCCTGACGACCGCCCTGAGAGCAACCTTCAAAATACGAGTACTCTGCATTGTCTCCGTAGTATTCTCTGACCAGCCGTTTGCCCGCCATGACGGTGAGGTGTACCGCGCGATAGCCAAAATCTATTTCAGCCTGACGGTTGTTGAAACCGAAAGAGGCTCCGGGCTCAACGCCGTTATCGTGTCCCATATTGCTGTTAGTGACCGCGTAGCCTTCTGCAACCCGATGGTTCGCAAAGTCCAGATCTCCGTCCTTGCCACCATCGCCCCATTGAAGAAAGCGCCCGTTCCAGTTAACAGGCAGCGGCAATTGTGCATGAAAGTGAATCGCTGGACTGATAATGCCTCGCACATAGCAATAGGCAGATCCATCCTCCGGATTTTCAGCGATTTCTGCTCGGGTTAAAGTCAGATTGCGGCTGTCCAGCAGGGCTTCACAGCGCAGCTTTCCTTCCACTATGACCTGGGCTGTTGCCGGGTCAGTCGCCGACAAACACCACAGCGCAGCCAGGCTGGCCAAGCAAAGCATCCGGCAGAATGTTCTTACTTCTTGCATAGCGATTCCCTTGTTGTTTTTATATAGAGCAGTTTCACGGGAAGTCTCAGCAGCTCAACTGACACTGGAGCTTCCGACTTTACTATTGCCCTGAGCGTAAATGCAATGTGCGGACGCTTCAATCTTATCGACAGTCCCGAAGTGCGTAGTCTATGTGATTCGCTGGGTGTTCAGATTCCCAACAGCTGCATCAGTCAGGATATTCCGCCCGGCGGACAAATCGCCATAATTTATGAAAGTCGTTTGGGGCTTGCCAAAGAGCGCAGGGTTTCACAGGCCATCTGGTGGTTGTTCCTCGATCGTAAAACGCTAAAGCCCGATTACCGATACGTCAGCTTCAACTCCCGTTCTGACAAATTGCATAAGCCGCAGGGCATTTCTTACATTCCCTATCGGGAATCACGCTGTATTATTCCGGCAAGTGCTTTTGTTGAGGGTCTGGGTGATAAGAAAACCTATCACATGATCGAATTGGAGGGAGCAGCCATTGCCTTCGGCGGGCTGTACCAGGAATACCTCGATCAGCAGACAGGAGAGAGTGTTTACGCAGCTTCGATCATCACCCTTCCTCCGCTGTCGCCGCAGTGGGACAACATTCATCCGAAATCGATGCCTCTGATGCTCGACCTTATGGATGGGGATTTGATCGCTAAGTGGCTTGATCCCGACTTTACTGATGTGGAACAGTTTGCCCTGTGGCTCGAGCCGCGTGCGCCAAGTGCCATGAGAGTGACCCGCATCGGAAAGCCGAGTCTCTGGAACCCGATCGAAGACTCTTTCATGATTGTTAGCTGACACCAGGCCAACCGATATTCACCTACTGAGGATACGAAGATGGACAACCAGCAAATTGCCGCCGACCTGTTTACGGCCTTTGAGATAGGAGACATGGATACCGTTCGAAGTTTGTGTGCACCGGAGTTTAGGGCACGACAGAATCTGAATAACGAGTTTGATGTCGAAACGCTCATCCAGTTTTCCCAGGCTGTGAGTGCCATAGTCGATAATTTCCATTACGAAGAAGTCATTCGCAGCGCCACTGACAGGGGTTTCGTCGAGGAACACACGGTGACGGGGACGCTGCCCAATGGCAGCCAGCTGACGCTGGCCGCCTGCGTCGTTGCTGACATCGAGAATGGCAAGATCATGCAGCTCAGAGAGTATGTCGATACGGCGGCTGCAGCCGAGCTCTCCGCTGCACTGGCCTGACTGGCCGCCACGCCACGCAGTCTGGAAAATGTCCTGAGAGCTTCGGTGGCGCTTTTCTGGCCAGTTCACATTCCGTTCAACTCTCTGCGCACAGGCCTCCACAACCCAGTACCTTGGGAGGAAGTCACTGTGAAAAAGATGCATGTTGTGCTAATCGCCTTGTTCTCCATGACAATGGGTTTGCCTGCCGTGCAGGCGGATGATCGGATCTACAGGTATTCTGAGCATGGTGGTTTGATGCGGCCGGCGGACTCAGGCTCGATCGGTTTTTTCTGACGCTGGTATGAGCGTCCAATTCAGCGGGATCATCAGATGGCAAACCAGAGCACGACAAACATAAGTGCCGTAGCAACCTGACTCGGGCGGTCTGACACTGCCAGCAGAACCGGGTCTTCATTCAGTGCCCCCTTCCGCGCTAACCACCAGGCTCTGAACAAGATCCCACCCAGCAGGCCGGCAATCGGCCAAAGCCTTTCCGGCGAACCGTATAAAGCCCGGGTCTCAACCGCATAGATGTAAAAGATAAATATCAACACGGAACAGGCACAGGCGAAAATGCCCTGCGCGGTTAGCGCCGTCAGATCGCTCCGGGTATAGGCTCGCCCCGGCAATGCTTCGGCATGGGTTGATTTGCTTAATTCGACAACACGCTTTAGTGCAGCCAGTCCAAAGAACAAGGTCATCGTGAACCCTAACAGCCAAATCGAAGCATTGACTTGCGCGGCCTGCGCTCCGGCCTCAATCCGCAGGGAGTACAAGCTTGCCAGCGTGACCAAATCCAGAAGAAAAAGACGTTTCAGCAGCACGCTGTAGAGTACGGCGAGCATCCAGTATCCCAAAAGAATGACCACGAATTCTCTGGTCTGCAGGTGGGCAAGTGCAAACGCGGCTAGGAGCAGAACAATGGCCGCCACCATACCGATCTGAATCGGCAGGGTACCGGCAGCCAGCGGTCTCGTTTTTTTTGTGCTGTGCAAGCGATCGGACTCCAGATCCATCAGGTCGTTGCTGAGGTACACACTGGATGCCACCAGACAAAAACAGATGAAGCCAATAAAAGTGTGCAGCAGGCGATGCGCGTCACTAATTTGATGCGCCAGCGTGAGAGGAATAAACAACAGACCATTTTTCACCCACTGATGTGGCCGCATGGCCTGCCATAAATACCGGACCTTTGAGCCGGGCAGGTCAAAATCTCTGCTCGGCTGCGTGTCACATAGATCTCTGGCGAGTGAACTGCTGCAGTTCACGCGAATGACTTCTGCTGCTGCTTCCCAGACAGGGACATCTGCTCTTGAATTGCCAGCATAGCTGAACGGTTTGCCACGGGTGAATACCTCGATACGCTGGCGTTTTGCTGCGGCTTTCAGATTGATCTGCTCATCGCTGCCTAAGCAGGTGTCGAACAGCTGGAGCGGTTCGGCGAACTTCTTAAGTGCACGTTCATTGGCAGCTGAAATCAAAACCAGCTGTCGCCCGGTCCGCTTTTCGTCGTTCAGGAAATCAAGAAACTCTTCATTAAAAGGCCAACCGCTGAAACTGAGGTCCACTCGTTCGGCTAGTCGTGCTTTCAGATACGCTTTACCTTTGCAAAGCCAGATGGCCATTGTTACCAGATTGAACGGATTTCGTTTGAGCAGCACGCAAACAGACTCAAACATCAGATCGGTCTTGATCAGGGTGCCGTCCAGATCGACGAATAGAGGCAGAACCTCGCTGTCTGTTGAGGTGAACTTAGTCAAGGCCTAGAACTTGAGCCGCTTGAAGACGGCTTCCGGTATTAATCGCACAACAGCCATGATCAGTCGCCAGTAACCCGGAATGTAGACTGTGTGCTTTTTGCGCCCGACAGCCTTTTCTATTTTTCTGGCAACAAGTTCAGGGGAAGACCAGAGGAAGCCTTTGTCAAACTGCTGCGTCATCGGCGAATCCACCAGCCCGGGTCGGATGTCCAATACGTCGACGCCGTATGGTAAGAGCTTCCCCCGCAGACCCTGCAGGTAGGTTGAGACCAAAGCCTTGGCTGCGCCGTAAACAAAATTGGGCTGCCTGCCACGGTCGCCAGCGACTGAGGTGACTACCGCCAGCAACCCGTGACCTTGCTTTTTAAAGTGAGGTGCCAGCCGAGTGAGCAAAGAGATGACGCTCAAGCCATTGATGTCAATTTCACGTCGAGCAAGATCAAAATCTTGTTCTGCCGCCTCCTGATCTGGAAGCGAACCGTGACAGATCAGGACGAGGTCGATGTCGCCCTCATCAAAGAATTGAATCGCGGCGTTTATCGCGGCTTCATGTTCTTCATTACTCAACAGATCCAGCTCATGGGTTCCGACCCGCGCTGCTCCGCGAATCGTGAGATCTTGCTTTTGAGGCGCCAATCGCGAGCCATCGCGTGCAATCAGGAACAGGCCGCTCTGATGGGCTGCATAGCGCCTTGCAACTGCGGTGGCGATTGCAGAACTTGCGCCGATCAGAAGAATATTCATGACTGAGATGACCTCACGCCGGCTTGGGTAAGCCCAAGCCGATCCGATTGCAGTGAACCAAGTATTCCGGCCGGATCAATCCGGTCTTTCAGGGCTTTGAATTGGTGCCATGTAGGGTAACCCTGTCTGAATACCGCAGCACTCATTCGCGCATCTTTCGCCAGATAAAGACGTCCGCCCGATGCCAGAACGATCTCGTCCAGCCGATCCAGCAGCGGGAGCAGTTCGGCCTCGTATTTGAAATCAAGCGTCAGCGTGACGCCCTCGCTGGGGAAGCTCAACCAGTTGCCATTGGCAGGCCCGAGTCGCTTGAGTACGGCAAGAAAGGAGCCTTTTCCCGACCGACTCACCGTATCCAGCGTTTCTCGCAGACCCCGCTCTGCGGAATCNTCAGGCAAGACGAACTGATACTGCAGAAATCCGCNAGCCCCATAAAGCCGNTTCCATCCTTTTATGCTGTCCAGCGGGAAGAAATAGTCGTCATAGTAAACTGGGTTCACTGACTTTTTGAATCTGTGGTGGGCATAGTACAGCCGGTTAAAGCCACTCAGCGTGTAACGATTGAGCAGAAACCCCGGCGACGTAAAGGGCACAGAGAGCTTGCGCTTAACCCTGTGCTCCAGGTTTCCCGTCTCGCTGTGACTGCCGAGGTGGATGATCCCTCTGCCCAGCGACTTATCTTTCGCCAGACAGTCCACCCACGCGACGACGTATTGTTTGTCATTTTGCTGTCGAAGCAGTGCCAGACTCTCCTCGAGATTGGTGGCCGGAATTGANTGGGCGCTGATAAAGGCACTCGGCACCTTTTTCAAAGAAATGGTCGCATCCAGAATCATCCCGGTCAGTCCCATACCGCCGCAGGTGGCGCGAAAGTATTCTTCATTCTCGGTGTGGGAGCAGACTGCAGTCTCACCGCTTGGCAGAAGCAGAGTGAAACGCTCAATATGGTCACAGAAACTGCCGTCGACGTGATGATTTTTACCGTGAATATCGGCTGCGATCGCACCTCCCAGAGTGGTATATTTTGTGCCCGACAGTACGGGCAGAAACAAGCCTTCTGGCACACAAACACGCAGTATCTCGGCCAGAGTGATGCCGGCGCCACAGCGAATGGTCAGGGCACGCCGGTCAAGGGTGATAAAATCGTCCAGATACCGACTGCTTAACACTCTGGTCGCCAGCGCGCTGTCACCATAGCTACGCCCCCGGCCCCTGGGGATCATTCGAGATCCCTCGCCGTTCTGAAAAATTTGCGCTGTGGAGCCAGCATCTCTGGGCGCAAGCACNGACGCTTCTACGCTCGGATACCGACCCCAGCCCGAAAGACGCATCTCCCTATTTACCCCCGTCAACCAAATTTTGGCCGAATTGACCGTGGACTGGACTGCTGCCGGTTGCGGACACAAAAACCATCCGACTGTCGAGTTGATACTTTACAACATATCCGATGGTCAGTCCGATCGCAGCGCCGGAATAGCGCGCCGACTTTCCGCCAAACCAGAATTCGGAACCCAGCTCAAAACCCCAGAATAGAGCGGTGGTGAGTACTCCAGTTACAGCATAGGCGACGAATGTATCGAGGTTGTGTCGCTGCGAACGTGTGAAGAAGGCGAAAATGAATTTTTTGTCTAGGCAGTATTTACTGATCAAGCCTGNCATAGTGCCAACGAGGAGGGCGNCATAGAGCGCGTAGCTGCCAGAATAGANTTTGATCGTCAATTCTTGAGATGCCAGGTTGATGAGGGTGGCAATTACGGAGAAAACCCCATACTTTAAAGCCCGGTCGACTGCAGTCATATCTAAGTTCNTGTCGGCACCAATTGAATTTGCTGCGGCTGATGCCCAGCTACTGAGTCGGATTAGGAAGCGGCAATGACAGAGCTCATGAATTTTGCACAAAGCTTAGCGCGTGAAGCCGGTGAGCTGATTTTGTGCGAGCGTGAGCAGGCTGACCTTGTGCACGATTATAAGGGAGGAAACGAGCTGGTGACTAATGCCGACATCAAGGCAGACCAGCTAATTCGAACCAGAATTGAGCAGCGCTTTGCGAACCATCGGCTCCTGTCCGAAGAATCTTCCCCTGGGTTGCAGCGGGTCTGGGAGTCTGAGGTGCCGGTTTGGATTGTTGACCCGATCGACGGTACCGTGAACTACGCCCATGGTCACATTCAATCGGCCGTCTCCATTGCTTACTGCGAGAATGGACAAATAACCCTTGGTGTCGTTTACAACCCCTTCACCGACGAGCTTTTCAGCGCTGAATTGGGGCAGGGCGCGATGCTGAACGGGGCGATGATCAGAGTGGCTGAGAAGACAAATTTACGGAGAGCCATTATTGCCACGGGGTTTCCGTACATCAAGGAAGGGATTGATGACATGGTGGAGCGGGTCAGAAGTATTCTTCATCATTGTGCTGACATTCGGCGACTTGGCTCAGCNGCACTTGACATTTGNTGGCTGGCNGCGGGGCGCCTTGATGGTTATTATGAAAGCCTCAGCNTGTGGGACTTCGCAGCGGCCAGACTGATAGCCAAGGAGGCCGGCGCCGTGTGTGGCCATTTCGGTACTGTGCCGGAAGATGTGGACCCCCAATTCTTTGACAAGAACCTCTTGATCGCGAATCCGGCCCTTTATCCAATGTTGTTGGAGCTGCTGCAGCAATCCTGAGCCCTAAAACATGCTATGAACGGNNGTTTTGGCGGGTTAAAGCGAAGTCTGCGCGATTGACGAATCGGGTTTCCATCTTTACTATTTGAGTTAATGTAAATGGGCGATAGGCGCTACCCCTCGTCACATAAGCCCCAAATCGCGAAAGTTTGCGGTTAACACGCTGAAACAGCAATCGCTGAACTGCTTTAAGGAGACAATTATGAGCAAGCCGGAAAAGCTGACACTTACGCTGATNGCCATTGTACTGACGCCGATGCTGGCGCTGGCACAAGACCGGGTCGGAGATTTTTCACTGATCGACCAGAACGGCTACCACCACAGCATGAGCTATCTGGATGATCATGAAGCAGTAGCATTTTTGGTGCAGGCCACCGGTAGCGAAGCAACTGAAGCNGCGCTACCCACATTCCTGTCACTGCAAGAGCAATTTGAAGCCAGTGGCATCGAATTTTTGATGATCAATCCGATGGGGCTCGAAAACCGGGCTGAAGTGGCGGCTGAGATGGAGANACTAGGTAGCGANCTTCCGGTGCTGATGGATGATCACCGGGTGATCTCGGAAGCTATGGGGATCTCCAATAGTGGCCAGGTGCTGATCTTTGATCCGGCCCGCTTTACCGTAAAGTATCGAGGCTCTGTGTCCGGTGCTGAAACAGCACTAAATGAGATTCTGGCCGGTGACGACGTGTCGGCGCCTGAAATCGCTGTCAGCGGTGAGGCGGTTACCTACGAGGCTATGACCGAAGTGCCTTCCTATATCGCGGACATTGCGCCGGTTCTGGCAGAAAATTGCGCAGCCTGTCATCGCGAGGGCGGTATTGCGCCTTTCGCCATGGACAGCCATGCCATGGTGCAGGGCTGGTCCCCGATGATCAGGGAAGTGCTGATGACCAAGCGCATGCCGCCGGGTGCCATTGATAGCCACATTGGAGACTTCGTCAATAACCGCCTGATCGAGGAACAAGATGTTCGTAATATCATTGCTTGGGCGGAAGCAGGTGCCCCTAAAGATGGTGATGAAGATCCGCTGACCCAGCTGACTTGGNCAGAATCCAAGTGGGCTTATGGTGAGCCGGACATGGTCCTTGATATTCCTGCGACCACCGTACCGGCAACGGGCAACGGGGTATTCACCAATGTCGAAGTGGTTTTTGACATGCCGACTGACCGATGGATGAAGGGCAGTCAGATTATCGCTGGCGATCGCCAGGTGCTGCATCACACGGTAAACCGACTGGATTTCCCGGGTGAAGATCCCCGACGCGGTTTCCTCGGGGGTTCTGGCAACCCCGATAAAGCGAATATTGCGGCCTACATTCCGGGCTTCATTCAGGAAATGAACCCTGAAGATACCGGAGGCCTAATTAAGGCCGGGTCGGTTCTACACCTGAACATGCACTACACACCTTACGGCAAAGAGACTACTGATCGCAGCCAAGTTGGTGTGTGGTTCTACCCTGAAGGCGAGGAACCAGCCGAGAGGATGTCAGGTAATTGCGCGTGTATTTTTCCGTTTGGCTGGGACGATATCCCTCCTCACGATCCTGCGTTCGAGCAGGTGAAAAGCATCACTATAGACCGCGAGGCGCATCTGCATAGCTTTACACCGCACATGCATTTCCGCGGTAAATACATGCGGTTTTATGCTGACTACCCTGACGGTACCACTGAAGAGTTGATTAACGTTGCGAAATACAACTACAACTGGCAGCTAAGCTACTTATACAAAGAGCCCAAGCTGGTGCCAGCCGGCACCCAGATTCGTGTCGTAGGCGCACACGACAATTCCAGCCAAAATCCCGCAAATCCCGATCCTGAACGGACGGTGCCCTGGGGCAATGAAAGTTGGGATGAGATGTTCTTTGGTGTCGTGAACTACAAGTTTACCGACCAAGGGGGGGACGATTAATCCCTCTCTTTATCAGTACAAAAAAAGCCGGGCACTCCCCGGCTTTTTTGTCTCAACGATTTAATTGTGACGGCGAGTCTTATCCAGTCATCATGAGATGCGCTCAGGCGCTGAATCCGCTGCAGATGATGCTTGGGCTGACTGCCCGCCCAGCGTAATAAGGGTCATTGAGGATTTCGCTCAGACCACAGATCAACGCGGCTTCAAAAAGCCCAGAAGCGAGAGTAAGGTCCAGTAAATACCTGGGGCTGTCCTGTAATAATAAGACCAACACCTCTGGAGGCAATGATGACTCAGCTCCTCAATTTCTTGCTGACTTTAGCAGTTCTCCTGGTGTCAAGACCGCTTCTCGCTCAGGCGGTGGAGCCGCCGAGAACAGAACATGGGCATCCGGATCTGCAGGGCACTTATACATTCCGCACGATCACCCCGCTGCAACGACCCGCTGAGCTGGCTGATAAGGCCACACTCACTGCTGAAGAAGCAGCGGAGTGGGCGGCCTACGAGAATCGACGCCAGAATCGTGATCTGATTATCGACTCGGTTGGAGGAGCAGGCTATCCACCTGGTGTTATTTCGTATAACGAATTCTGGTATGAACGCGGTATTGATACTGTCTCTGATCGGCGTACCTCTCTGGTTTATGACCCTCCGAACGGCAGATTGCCGCCACTAAACGCAAGCGGTCGGGAGCGTAATGCCTTTGTGCAACAGATGCGGCGCGACAGCGCGGGTCCTGAGGCACGCTCCTTGAACGATCGGTGTATTATCAATAATCGCACGGGGCCGCCTCTAATCTCCGGCTCCTACAACAACAACATGCAGCTGGTTCAAACCCGCGAACATGTCATGATTATGACCGAAATGGTCCATCACGCTCGCATTATCCCTTTCGCTGAAGATTTTGACGTGCCTTTTCCGCAATGGGCTGGCCGTTCGATTGCCCGATGGGAGGGCGATACCCTGGTAATTACCAGCAAACATTTCTACCCTGAGTATGGTTGGCGCAATACTTCCGCGAATCTGCGGATCGAAGAGCGGCTTAGCTGGGTTAATGAGAATACGCTTGATTACGACTTCACTATGGAGGACACCGCCATGTGGGATCAGCCGTGGTCCGCTCGCTTGCCTATGCGCAGAATCGAAGAGCCGATCTATGAATACGCCTGCCATGAAGGTAATCATGGCTTGATGGGGATTCTGGCTGGCTGGCGGCGCTGGGAAGTGGAAGGGAAAAATCAGGGTCGTATTCCCAGTGTTGATGATGACGAATAATGGACATCTGCGCTGAATGGCCATCGCAGGAAAGACCTCACCGGAGCATGATGCCGAGATCGTGCCTATGTCTTTTGGGGCTGTTTATTCACATTACCTCAGTTACTTTGGAGAAGCGCCTGATTACCGATCAGATGCTGTCGAAATTTCCGGTGGTCCTGGGTCAGGGCATACGGCTGTTTAGCCGTCATGTCGTAGCAGAGATTCCGATAAAATCCCGAGAGAAAGTTGATTTAAAAGCCAATCAGCGAATCGAGATTGCTCTCTGAATGATCGAGTGGCGGCCGGTGTCTGAGCCTCTTCAGTGCTTTTATTGAGTGAGTCGCGCGGGTGTGATGGGACAACTGGGCCAATGACCTTAACGCTCGCCGTGAACGAATGCTGATTTGAACCATGCCTCGATCCTATTGCCCACACTGTGACTATCCGGAGCGCACCTGTCTGTGCTACGCCATCGACCGGACCGGCTATTCCATTCGACTCACAATTCTGCAGCACCCCTCTGAAGCAGGGCACGCAAAAAATACAGCACGGCTCATTGCCCTTGTGGCAGAGGCGGCAGAAGTTGTTATCGGTGAGCAACCTGAAGATTTCAATGGGGTGCGGCAAGCCTTGTTATCGAATCCCGGCGCGGTGGTGCTCTTCCCAGCCAGAACCAGCGTACCCCTATCTGAAGCGAATCAAACTTCACCGGTGCTCAGACTGGTGCTTATTGACGGAACTTGGCGCAAGGCCAAAAAAATCTGGATGTCCAATCCGTGGCTACAGCAACTGCGGGTCTGTCACATCGATGATGTATCGAGCCGATACCGTATTCGCCGCGGAAGCGTACCCGGAGGTCTGGCGACGATTGAAGCAGCTGCAAGTGCATTGGAACAGCTGGGAGAAGTCAATACAGAGGCCCTGCTGAACGCGTTTGAGGCTCTACAGAAGAACTGGCCGAGCGATTGATCTGCAAAAAAGCGTGTCAGCTTGCCGATTGGTCTGTCCCATATGGCGACGTTTGCTTGTCGCAGAGCGGTGAGTCGCGGGAGATTCATGCTGTTCCTTTGACTGTGCACGCTTTGGTGTGGCGAGGGTAAATTACTGGATTTCAACCGGCAGCTGAGCCATATTGAGCCCTTGGTTTGTTTTTTGGTGTTTGGAGATACTCATGAGAGCAACGATTCGTATTTTTCAATGTCTTATTTCCTCAGGATTGCTGATCGTCTCAGCTACAGCGTCGGCGCAGTGGACGCTCAGCAATGAGGCATCGACGTTAAGCTTTGTGACGGTCAAAGCTGATCACGTCGCTGAAGTTCACACCTTCGATGGGCTCTCGGGAGCAATTGGGGAAGATGGCTCAGTGTCAATTGAAATTGCACTGGCCAGTGTGAATACCCTGGTTCCAATTCGTAATGAGCGCATGCAATCGATGTTGTTCGAAACGGATCTCTTCCCGCGCGCCACNATCACTNCGCAGATCAACAGNGACAGACTTGCNAATATNGCNNTTGGCNGTAGNGAAGAAATGGGNNTTGATTTNANCCTGGANCTGCNCAATCAGTCGCAGACCTACAACGCGACGGTNTTNGTCAGTCGNCAGGANGNTGGNCTGNTNGCNACNACTCTNAAGCCCATCGTCGTTAATGCNGNAAGCTTTGATTTGGTGGCGGGGGTCGAGGCGCTGCGCGAAGTTGCNGGNTTACCGAGTATCAGTCGGGCAGTACCAGTNTCNTTTACAGTTGTTTTTGAAGACTGAAGCNNATCNCNCNNCTTCAGCGGNTGGGGGGTATTGAGTAGGTTCCGGTGGCATGAGCGACCGGGGCCTCATCNCCCTCGGAACAGATAGTCACTTCCCCGACAGCGAGGGACTTACCCCGNTTTAANAGTTTGCATTNTGCCAGCAAGTCTCGGTCAGCCACTGGCTTTCTCAGAAAATTGAAGTTGAGGCTCGTGGTGACCGCAAGCGACACCAGGCCGATTTCTCGCAGGAGTGCAACATACAGTGCGGTATCCGCCAGCGCCATCATGGTCGGGCCAGAGACCGTGTCACCCGGTCGTAAATCTTGCTCCCTCACCTGATGTCTCACCATAACCGAATTGTCGGTGAAGTCCTCAATCACATAGCCCGCCTTTGGGAACTCGCTACGGAAGAAGGCAATCATTTCATCTTTGCTTACCATGCGTTGCTCCAATTCAGATTTTTGTGTCAGAGTCGTTCGAGAATTTGTTGTCGAAACGTTTCAGTATCGTCGGTAAATAGACCAAGTCGAGCACCAGCGCCAGAATGACGATTGGCACAAGCAGTTTGGCTGACTGCTGGAAATAGATGGTGTTGGCGAAAATCAAGATTGTGGTCCCTAGTGCCAGCACCAGTGTGGTGACCGTTAGTGCCGGCCCGGCTATCTGTATCGAGTGTGCAACAGCGTCAGACTGCGAANCCCCGGCCCGGCGACTCTCCAGATAGTGGCTTAGGATATGCACTGTATCATCNACAACCAGGCCTATGCTGATGCTGAACAGCATCATCACAAAGGGATCCAACTGTCCAACCAGAATAGCCCAAAAGCCAAAGACCATAGTTGCAGGAAGCAGGTTAGGCAGCACACTTAGAATACCGAAGTAGGTGCTCCCGAATCCAAGCATCAGAGTCAGAGTTATCAGCAGGAGACTGACGGAGTATCCCTGCAGCAACTCGGTGGTCACCAGTTCGTCCATTCTCGAGAACAGAAGCAGCCCGCTGCCATGAATCAGTTCCGCATCGGTGAAAATCTCAGAAAATTTCTGGGTGATCTGTATGTCGAGATCCAGCACTTCCTGATTGGAGGTTTGTGTTGCGTTGATGAACACGGTCATGGCCGATAGATCATCACTGACGAAACCGCTTATCGGGAACTCTCTGCTGTTGACCAGCCTGAAAGCGTCCAGATAGTTTTCAACGGTGTCCTCAGTGTCCGGCAGGTAAAAGTAGTCTGGGTTCTTGTCGTTGACGAATTGGTTGACTGTCTTGAGCACGTCGTTGAGGCTTGCGACTGACTCTACGCTCTCGAGGCTGCCCAGCCATCCGGTGAAAGCCTCTACCTCCAGTAAAAAGCCGATATCAACGATTCCGTTCTGATTGGGAGTCTTGATTGCATAGGTCAGGGCAGGCCCACGGTTCATTTTTTCTGCAACTTGATCATAGTACTCGCGGATGTCTCCTTCGTTGGCGATGAAATCCAGTCGATTAAAATCAGTTTCGTTAAGCGGAAGGAGTATCGCGGTGCCCAATGCTAGCACCGTGAAGAGCAGAAAAATGGACTTATCATGTGTGTTGNTGAAAGCGATGACGCGGTCAAGCAGGCGCTGCATGAAAACGGTTTGGTCTGGCACATCCTGTTTNTCGAGGGCAGTGAACCAGACCATGGTGGCCGGCAGCATGGTGAAGGTCAGGCCATAGGCGAAAACGATTCCGACAGCCACGATCTGACCAAAATCCTGTATCGCAGGTGAGGAGGTCATATTGAGCGAAGAAAACCCGATGGCTGTGGTCAATGCTGCCAGAGATACTGGCTGAAAATTGTAGAACAGGCTGTGCTCCATAGCTGCAAGCCTGCCGATGCCTGAAGCGAGTGCCTGTTTGNAGATTGAAATGATATGGACGCTGTTGGCGACAGCNATGATGATTACCACCAACGGCGCAATGATAGAAATGTTGTTGAAAGAAAAACCCAGATAATTGACTGTTCCGACGGTGCACGCTGCAGTCACCACCACATGAACCAGGATACAGGCGCCGAGAGTGAGGGAACGAAAGCANTAGCAGATTACCAGCACGCAGATNAGGATGACGATTGGCAACAGGCTGGTCANGTCNTCTATCATCGCACTTTGGCTGGATTGTTCCAGAATCATGTCCGAGCCGACATACAGCTCTACGCCTGGATGACGTTGTCGTAAGTCGTCTCGCAGCTGCTGAACTGCCGCGGCGATTTCCAATCTTTCGCTGGTACTTGCATCTCTCGCGTCCAGTTCTAAATTTCCAAACGTCAGGCTGGCATCCTGGCTCAACAAATTGTTGGTGAGCAGTCGATCCTGCACCGCCGATCGGGCCAGCTCGGCAAATTCGGATTCGCTGTACTCGTCGATATTCTTTTCGAACAGCCGCCGTTGGGTTTCGGGTGAAATCCAATTCAGTATGGTGGACAGATATCCGGCGCGGGGTATCGCAGCATAACTCTTCCGAAGGTCGTNGACAGCCTCCAGCGTCGCCTGAGTAAATACGGTCCGGCCTTGAGGAGCAACAAAGATAAATGCAGCCTCTGTAGGAATTGGAAACTCCTGGTCCATCAGCTCTAATTCGTCGAGGTAGGGGTCACTTTGCGTAAGCAGCGCATTGAATGTGCCGTCAAAGCGGGTCGAGAGCAGTCCGCTGGATAGCGCGNTACTTGCTACACAGCTCACGATGAAAAAAGTAAGGCGAGACCTGACGCTATGTTCTGCAAGTTTCTTCGCAAAGGCTGAAAAATCAATTGGCATGGTTCGATGGATCGCGGTTTTAAAGTGAAACGNTGACCTTNAACAACATCCGGNGCTCACAAAAAAAGGAGGCAGAGCCTCCCTTTTTGGTGTTGCGCTGAAACTGGAGGTTCAAACTAGGTATCNAAGATTGCCACCAGACAGCCCTTGGAATCGGGAATGTCATCCATGTTGACGACACCCCCGGCGAGTATGGTATTGAGGGCATCTTTCAGATAGTGCTCGCTGGCCTCATTCCGCTGAGTTTCATAACCCAGCTGGTCGTTGATGGGGCCGCGAAACAGNACNTCACGGGTGCGGGGATTGACGATAAACACCTCAGCAGTGCGCTCAACGCCCAGAGCCTTCGCTAAGTGTTGCCCCTCATCTTTCATGATGGGGAAGTCGATCCCGAATTCGCCCGCTTCTTTNGCGATTCTGGGAAGATTGTCCTGAATGTTCGAGTTGAACATGGTGAACTCAATGTTCTTATCGGCGAACTCATCACGAACGGCCCGGTAGTTTGGCAGGGCGATACGCGCAATCGGGCAGCCCACGCCCTGCACATAAAACACTACGTAATCATAAGCCCCATAGGTCTCCAGCGTATGAACCTCACCGAGGTGATCAGTGAGCTCAAATTCTGGAATAGACCGCAGCCATTCTTCGCCCATCGAGGCGGCCGAAATGGTCACAGCGGCGAGGGTAACGATTAACCTGTTCAAGTAACTCATCACTGACTCCTAGTCTCTGTTCAGTTCTGCTTCTTTTGGGGTCGCGACTTCCGGATCCCAGTGCCGACCGATGATCGGTCCGCTACTCTGAGGCTTGCGCGAAGCGGCCTTCGTGCTCAGTACATCGCGCTAATGTTAACAACTTTCAACCCGCCAGCCCAGTTTCATTCTGAGTCGCCGCAGCTGCTGGCAGCCCGGGTACTTGAAGTTCCTTTTACTGTATTTAAAACAATGACTTAGAAAACTTTTGCTGAGTAGGAAAACGCGGATTAACGGTGTGGCACGGTGCGACGGGTCAGCGTGAGAGGCTTGCGTGAAGATTGGTCAGCTGTGACATTCAGGCCTCAGCCCCACGGCACTGTCCGCTGCTGGCAGGGTGAAAACTTTGATCGCGCTGAGCACTTTGGCCGGGTAGTGCCAATCGATAACTGAAGTGAAACAGCGTATAGTCTCAGCCGTATCAGCACAGTGCATAGGACTATGACCTCGAAGATCGCCCGGCTCTACTCTCATTCTGTTTTTGAAAGACCAAAANTGGTCATTGTCATGTTGCTGGCGCTGGTNACCTTTTTTGCCTGGCATGTGCAGAATTTNCGACTGGATGCGTCGGCAGANTCGTTGCTGCTGGAAAATGACCCNGATCTAGAATTCTCAAGAGAGATCAACAACCGCTACGGCACTGCCGATTCTGTTACTGTTGCNTACTCTCCGGACGGAAACTTATTCGATCCTGCCGAGCTTCAGGTGCTCGAGCGCCTCAGCGAAGATCTTCTGGCCATTGATCGGGTGGAATCTGTNAACAGTATTCTGACCGTGCCGATNTTCGGCGATACCCCGCTAACCGGTATCTCTGAAGATTACCTGACCCTGTTGGCACCGGAAACCGATCTCGCTGCGGCGCAAGAGGAGATCATGACCAGTCCGATTTTCCGCAATGCTCTGCTGAGTCCTGACGGTGAGACAGCCGGTATTCAGGTAGGCTTTGCTCTCGACGAAACTGCCCGCTCGTTGGTCAATAGTCGCTCGGAGCTGAGGAATCTCAGCCGCGCCGGCGACGCAAGCCCCGAGCAGTTGGCCGAACTGAGTCAGGTTGAGGCGGAATATGCCAGATACAGTGTGCAGGCGGCGGATCGGCAGCATGAGATGATCAGCGAAATACGGGCAACGCTGGATAGGTATCGGGATGGCGCGCAGATTTATCTTGGTGGCGCACCAATGATAGCCGACGATTTGGTGACTTTTGTNCAGGGCGATCTCAGTAGCTTCAGNATCGCAGTGGTTCTTCTTATCGTCTTTGCCCTTGGTCTTATTTTTCGCAAGTTGCGATGGGTTGCAATACCGCTGGCCTGTTGCGCGGTNGCCGGCGTTATCATGGTCGGGGTTCTTGGACTGATGGACTGGCGTGTCACNGTTGTTTCTTCTAATTTTATTTCATTGCTGTTGATCATCACGATTTCACTCACCGTGCATCTGACCGTACGCTATCGAGAATTAAGGGCGACCCGACGCTACAGCGACCACGATAAAGTGCTCAGGCATGCTGTTCTCAGCATGTATCGCCCCTGCCTCTACACGGCGCTGACAACCCTGGTCGCGTTCGGTTCCCTGGTTGTGAGCGGGATTTTGCCAATAATCACGTTTGGCTGGATGATGATGATGGGTGTGGTGACCGCTTTACTTGTCGCCTTCACACTTTTTCCTTCCATCATGAGCTTGCTCAAGCCCGACGAAAGCCNGCTCGCTNCTGGCCTTCGTCTGAATTTGACCNGCTTTCTCGCGCNTGCGACAGACAAGTTGAATAACACTGTGCTGGTGATATACNGCTTGATACTGATATTTAGCATTATAGGTCTGAGCCAGCTGAGGGTGGAAAACAGCTTCATCGATTACTTCAGGGAAAGCACAGAAATTTATCAAGGCATGAGCCTGTTTGATGAAAAGCTCGGGGGCACTCTGTCCTTCGATGTTGTTGTCGACCTGCCAGATGGCGGCGCGCCATTCGACGACGGTTTTGATGATGGATTTTCCGACAGCGGCAATAATGATGCCTATTGGTTTACTGCCCCGAAAATGGAGCATATCAAAGCCATCCATGAATATCTTGATGCCGATCCGCAAACTGGCAAGGTGCTTTCGTTTGGCGCCATTGTGCAACTGGCTGAAAAACTCAATGGAAACCAGGTAGTAGATGGGTTTCTCTGGGCAATCCTGTACAACCGGATTCCCGAGGCGCTCAAGGATACGGTCCTGACTCCCTTTATCTCGGTCGCTGACAACCAGACCCGATTCAATGTCCGGGTGATCGAATCGGCGCCTGATCTGAATCGCAATGAGCTGTTGCAGCGAATAGAGCGTGGCGTTGAAGAAGAGTTTGGCCTGGCGGACGAGGACGTCGGCGTTACCGGTATTCTGGTGATGTATAACAATGTCCTGCAGAGCTTGTTTCAATCCCAGATTCTGACGCTCGTAGTAGTGATGCTGGCCATCATGCTGATGTTTCTCGCCCTCTTTCGCTCGATCTCCATCGCAGTGATCTGCATTATCCCCAATGCCATTGCTGCAGCATTTGTCCTCGGCATCATGGGTTGGGCAAACATTCCGCTTGATATCATGACCATCACGATCGCAGCAATTTCTGTTGGCATCGGGGTCGACAATACAATTCACTACATGCATCGGTTTAAGCGCGAGTTTTCCCGCTTCGGTGATTACCGTGCAACCATGCATTTTTGCCATAACAGTATTGGGCGAGCCATGTATTTTACGTCAATGACCATTGTCGCCGGCTTTTCTATCCTGGCTCTGTCGAATTTCATTCCGACGATTGTGTTTGGACTGTTGACCAGTCTTGCCATGCTGGTTGCCTTGACCGGCTCTTTGACCCTGTTGCCACAGCTGCTTATCTCCTTCGAACCTCTCGGTGCTAAGGAGGGTTCTGGAGCCCATGTCTAAGTGCCACTATTGCGTCTGTAGATTCGGCGATCATACGGCCTCGCACAGCGATCAGAGATGCCGAAACTGACACTCGGGATTCGATGAAGCAATCATGACAAGCGCCTTTTTCTCAATGACACGCGTCGGCTACTGGCTTTGCAGCGCATTGCTGCTTGCCGCCTGCAGCAAGATTGAGCCCGAAGCGCCGATGAGCCTGCTGGACGCCTACATGCAGAATCCCATGGCTGTCGAGCGCGGAGCCAGAATATACTCCGGAACCTGCGCTCAGTTCTGTCATGACGCACAACCCCGCGTTGGGGAGGAAGTGAATCTGTTCGACTGTCAGTGGCGTTTTGGCAATACCGCCGATGAGATTTTTCAGATAACAGCATCAGGCATTCCGGGTACCCGGATGGGAGGTTATAGCGATAACTTCCCTGAAGGAAAACAGGACCTGTGGAAGGTGATTGCCTTTATAAAGACCAAGCAGCCTGAGTGTGAGACCAGTGAAACGCTAGAGATTCAATGAGGGAGGAAACCATGCACAGCACCCAGGACGATGACAATCAGGCCACTCGGACTCCGGCCAGATCCGGATTTATGGATGAGAAGCTGTTTAATTCGCGCGCAATCACCCTATTCGGCAGTATTGATGACAAGCTCGCCCGATCGGTCACTGAGCGGCTTCTTGCATTGGCCTCAGACGGTGATGATCCGATCACGTTATACGTCAGCTCTCCCGGCGGTCACGTGGAATCCGGCGATGTGATTTACGACATGATTAAATTCATTCAGCCAGTGGTCAAAGTGATTGGCACGGGCTGGGTGGCCAGCGCAGCAACAACGATCTATCTGGCGGCGGAAAAAGAAAATCGCTTTTGCTTGCCGAATACACGCTTTTTGGTGCATCAGCCTCTGGGTGGTGCTCGTGGCGATGCGACCGATATCGCTATTCAGGCAGAACAAATTGTCAAAATGAGAGCGCGGATTAATCAGCTGATCGCAAACGAAACGGGCCAGCCCCTTGATCGTGTTGCCCAGGATACAGATCGCGATTACTGGATGACCGTGGAAGAGGCCGTTGAATATGGCATCGTAGGTAAAGTCATCAGCTCTGTTTCAGAGATCTAGTTGCTCGAGTCTGACGCCGCCTGGCCAGCGACTTTCCTGAAGATTGCCTGGCGGCCCCGCGAAAGCGCACACACTACCATGAATTCGGGCTGACAGCTGGCGGCGGAGAGCACGGCCGTCTTGGCGTCCAGTAATTCTGCCCGAATGATGCCGCTCGCGCCCGAATATTCGACCTCTACGCGGGCAATATTATCGTCTATTTTGCCGTCTCCACTGGACCAGATTTGCCCCATGGATTCTATTTGGGTGATCTTCAGCAATCCGTTGTCTAATATCACCCCGACCCTAAACAGGGTGCCTTCAGCGAGCCATTCCCCCTCCCAGTCTGCGTCTGCTATCTGGGTTTGGGCCGTTACCAGCCCTTGTGCGGCGCTGAGGATCATCAGCAGCAAAGCCATCGAGCCTCGACGTCTCAGTACCCGCCCGAGGGGTCGGCCTATTTGCAGGGTCCGCTTCTGAAGAAATATCTGAATTGGCTCAAGCAAAGTTCAATCCCACGCCAAACAGGTGTCCATGAAACATGGCTACCAGGGCGTATAAGAGCGATCCAAGCAGAATCGATATCGCGTCCCACACAACACCCGGGGCAACCGAGGCGCGCCTCGCAACTCCCCACATCGTGACAAACTTTACCGTGCTCCACATCGCGAAGCAGCCAAATAGCAAAATCGAAGCGAGATCGCCATTAGACCAGAGATGCGCAAGCCCCCAGAGCCCAACCCCTAAAAGCATGGGATTGCGGGTTACCGCAGCGAGGTAAGAAGGAGGAAGATTACCGGTGGTCACCAGAATTACCCCCGGAAACATCAGAAAGTGACTGACGACACGCCGCTCAAACGGCGGTTGCCAGACCGTGAAAAAAGTTGCCTGGCTTTTGCCCAGCACAATCAGACAAATACCGATGGCAGTTGCCAGACTGAAGGCGCCTCTATAGGCGACCTCTGAAGGCAGTTTGGCACGCACGTAATTGCGTAATCCCGTCTCGCGCAGCAGGTGTGGAANAAAAAANAGCAGCAAACCAATAACGAGTAGGGGCATGTGCCAGTTACGCTTTGGCCAGCGCACTGTTCTGTACAAAACTGTGCTTGCTGAGAGGAAGCTCCCTAATTCGCTGACCGGTCAGAATATAAACTGCATTAGTNACAGCCGCCGCGATTGGAGGCGTCGCGGGTTCACCCAGTCCACCGAGGCTGGCTCCTGACTCGATCAGATGCACATCGATTTCCGGTGAAGTTGCCATTCGGACCATCTCATAGTCAGGAAAGTTATTCTGACTGACCCGACCTTCCTTTATCGTGATTTCGCCGTACATCGCGGCGGTGAGGCCAAAAATGATGCCAGATTCTATCTGCGCATTGGCAGTGTCAGGATTGACCACCCAGCCACAATCTATTGCCGCTGTGACTCTGTGCACAACANGCTTGCCATCNGATCCAATTGAGACTTCGGCAATCTCGGCACAGATACTGCCGAAACTTTCCTGCACCGCTAGGCCCAACGCACGACCTTCGGGCAGGTTTNTGCCATAACCTGCGGCTTCCGCTGCGACCTGTAAAACCTGTTGATGTCGCGGGTGTTTCTGGAGGAGTTCCATCCGGAACTTGAAGGGATTGGTTCCCGCGCGATGGGCCAGTTCATCGATAAATGACTCGGTAAAAAACGTCTGCTGTGAGTGATCCACGCTGCGCCATGCGGCAATAGGCACATGGGTATCTNCGTTCACGACTCTGATAGATTGGTGGTCGATGGCGTAGGGTATGTGGGCTGCCCCCGGAGTTTGGATTGGACCTGTGTATCTGTTGTGCCACGCCAGAATTTTGCCATTAGCGTCCAGGCCTGCTTTGAAATTGGAAGTGACCGCTGGGCGATAATAGTCTTGCTGCATGTCGTCTTCACGGCTGAACACGGTCTTCACCGGAACGNTGAACTGCATTGCAATCTTTGTCGCATGGTCAATGACATTCCAGTTGAAGGGCAGGCGGCGACCGAATCCGCCTCCCAGNTAGCTCGGNTGGTGCGTCACTGCGCGCTCATTCAGCCCGGCAACTGAGGCCACCCGNCCGCGCACGGCCAGCGGGTCTTGGGTGCTGGTCCAGACATCAGCGCGACCGCTCTGAATATGCACTGTGCAGTTCATCGGCTCCATTGGGGCGTGGGCCAGATAGGGGACGCGATAGCTGGCCTCGATTGTCTCACTGGCCTGAGTCAGATTTGCCTCTGCATCTCCGACTTCAAAATCCTTACTGCCTTCACTGCGGGCCAGTTCCGCATCAAATCGTGCTGAAATGTCTGCACTGGAAACTGAATCATTGTCAGAACGCTCAAACCGAGCTGCAACTACCTTCAAGGCTTCTTTCGCGCGCCAGTAGTTGTCAGCAACAACAGCGACAGAATCTTCCAGCTCGATGACTTTTTTGACCCCCCGTCGCTTCAGAGCATCAGTCGCATCAACTGAGACCAGATTGGTGCCGAACACAGGTGCCAGCCTGATCGCGGCAAATAACATGTCGTCAGTTTTGTAGTCCAGGCCATAGAAGGCGCTGCCGTTGACCTTTGCGGGGATATCGACGCGCGACAAGGCTTTGCCCATGATATTGAATTGTGTGCGCTGTTTGAGAGTGGGCGCCTCAGGCGGTTCTAGCATAGCCGCCGCATCTGCCAGTTCACCGTAACTTGATGATTGCCCGCTGGCATTATGATGAACATAACTAAGAGCCGTGGTGCATTCGTCTGTTGGAACGCCCCAGCGCTCTGCTGCGCATTGAATCAGCATCTCACGGGCTGCTGCGCCGGCGACGCGCATTCCGAGCTGGCCGGTAAAACGAATGGACGCACTGCCCCCGGTGGTTTGCAGATTGCCAATTTGCGCAATTTTCATCGCGCTGGCTTCAATCAGCGGCATTAGAAATGAGGGGACGCCAAACTCACCGGCGAAGCCGATCGCCATGTCTCCGGTTGCGTACAAATCGGTTGCTGGTGCCTGTTCTATCCTGACCTGCTCCCAGGCCGCATCCAGCTCATCCGCAGCCATCATGGCCAGTGCGGTGTGACTGCCCTGACCCATCTCGGAGTGAGTCACAAAGACGGTTACCCGGTTGTCAGGGTCTATCTTCAGAAACGAGGTCAGGTATCTGGCCGAGCCCTCGGCGAGCGTGTCATTGGCAATTCGATGATCACTTGGTCTGGTAGTGGCATAGCCTATAGCCAGGCCACCGCCGACTGCAGCTGATGAGAGAATGAACCGGCGTCTAGAGATTTTCATGGTTTCGCTTCTCCGGCCTAGGCGTTGGCGATTGCTCGAATCGCTTTTCGCACTCGTGGATAGGAGCCACAGCGGCAGACATTGTTGATGCTCGCATCAATTTCCGCATCGCTAGGATTAGGATTAGCGGCCAACAAGGATGACACGGCCATTATCATGCCTGACTGGCAGAAGCCACACTGGGGAACCTGATGATCAATCCACGCTGTCTGCACAGCATTCAGATCCCCCGGTTCGAAGTGTGCCAGTGACGATTCGGCAAGCCCTTCGATGGTAGTGATTTCCTGACCCTCCACAGCCGAAACAGGCATGACACAGCTTCTTACCGGATTGCCATTCACCTGCACCGTGCAGGCGCCGCAGGAAGCCACGCCGCAGCCAAATTTGGTTCCGGTGAGTCCGAGCTCATCCCGCAGGGCCCATAACAAGGGCATTTCCGGCTCGACGTCGATAGTGTATTGAGTGCCATTTATTTTTAGAGTCGCCATGCGCAATCATTCCCTTTTNCGNAGANACCGGCATTGTAACGCGCGCGTTGGACNATTTCGACGTGCAAGGCAGCTGCTTCTNNGCATACACTCGGAATATTCGAACTCATCGTCGCGGATTAGTCGCTACCCAAAGCCATGGAATTTGCATACAGCGCGCTTGAGAAGGTCATCTTCAACGAAGCTTCAACAGAAGTTCTGCCTCGGCTTTTGCGTGGCCTGAGTTACAAGCGGCCGTTCGTAGTTGTCTCCAGAACTCTGGCCGAAAAGACTGGCGACCTCAGTGCTTTGCGACAGGNGCTNCCGGTTGAACTGGCCGGCTTCTATAAGGNTATCCGGTNGCNTACACCTCNTGAAGATGCGCTNGAGCTGCTTGATCAGGTCAGGGAGAGCGGCGCCGATGTTATTATTAGCGTCGGTGGGGGCTCGGTAATCGATGCCGGCAAATTTGTTCAGCTGGCAATCGCGCAGGGCCTCAAGCACGAATCAGAAATCCTCCAATACGCGCAGCAGGAGAATGGNAGCAAGGGCGCGAAGCATGGTGATTTTCGACTTTTCTCCAGCACTGANAAGATTCGNCAGCTTGCCATCCCTACCACGCTATCCGGCGCAGAATTCAGCAACTCAGCGGGTGTACTGAACAGCAGTTCGGGCAGTAAAGAGGGTTATCGAGGCCCTCGGCTTTGCCCTCAGGCAATTGTTTACGATCCCGAACTGGCTGGACACACGCCGTCCTGGCTTTGGCTATCGACTGCCATTCGGTCATTGGATCATGCGATAGAGGGTTTTTGTTCCGGGCAGAGCTCAGCATATCTCGACGGCCATTTCTTGCACGCCATCACCCTGTTCAGCCAGTCCTTACCGGCGGCGAGTAACTCNCAGGGAGATCAAGGCGCGATCAATCTGAATCAGCAAGCCGTATGGCTGGCCTGTTGCGGACTCGGAACTGTCCCACACGGGGCGAGTCACGGGATCGGTTACATACTCGGTGCAATGTGCGCCATTCCGCATGGCTATACCTCCTGCGTCATGTTGCCTGCGGTGCTCGAGTGGAATGCCANCGTCCTCGGTGAGAAGAGCTACGTTATCGCCGACGCGATGGGTCAAGGCTCGCAGGATGCTCATGTGGCGGTAAAGACACTGATCAGCGATCTTGGCTTGCCCACCAGTCTGCGGCAGCTCGATGTCCCCCGACACCTGCTGCAGCAGATTGCTGAGCGCGCCTACGCACATCCCGTAGTTGGCAAGAATCCTCGTCCCATAGAAACTGTTGCCGATGTGAGCGCCATTCTGGAGATCGCCTGGTAGGCGCCAGTGATCACTCAATCAAAATTCGAGCCTAATCTATGCATACAGTCAGATCGCGCTAGCTGCTGGTGATCCTAGCTATGATGAGTTCGTGCTCTCCCACCGGTTCTTCGGTGCCGTTCATCCGATTTGCAGAAGGGCCGCAGGCCAGTGAGCAGTAGGCGAGAATCAGAGAGGATTTGTCGGCAAGCTCGCTCACCACCATAACTCTGAGAAGCGCGCTGAGATCTGAGGATCGGAGTCAGGCTGGTAAATTTCTGATGGGGAAAGAATTGGTCCGAAGCGGCGGCTTTGCGATCGATCCGGCTATGGAGTCACAATTAACTCTCCTGGGCGGCCGAAATGAGGCAGCTCTCTCAGCGCTGAGGGACATGCTTNAGCAAGGTCAGGCGCGTGCTATCAGTCTGTTCTGAGGNGCCGCGCACACCGCAGGCATCGAAAAAGTAATTATCGGGGAACTGGGNTTTGAGTTAGAAGAGCGGCTCTGGCCGGNAGCCTGNCAAATTCCATAGAACGCAAATTTNGCTCCTGTCGCCGACTNGGGTNATGCATTGAGGTTGACTGGCGAGCGATTTACAGGACAATAGGGACAGCTATGTCGCAATTAAAGCAGCTCCATGACATCAGGAGCGGGGTATGCGCANTAACTGTTAATCGGGTGACTCCAGGCTTTCGTTGTAATTCTCTGTGTCTGATATAAAAAAGGTTTAAATGGTATGAAAANAATATTGAACGGATGGTTTGCAGTTACCTTGTTAGTGTTGGTGGGTTGTGCCGCTTCGACGCCTCCGGCCGTNGGGGTCTGGAACGTTGAGATGAACACNCCACTNGGTGCNTTGCCCGCAACCTTGACTCTGAATGCGGACGGAAGCGGCATTATGGGTTCGGACCAGCTGGGTGAAGCACCAATTGACGGCGTNATGTATGACGGCAATTCAGTCTCTTTCTCAGCGGAAGTCGATGCTCAGGGTCAGACTTTGGTACTAGACTTTTCCGGNACGNTTGAGGGAGACTCGGTCTCCGGCGAATTTGGCAGCGACTTCGGCGCGTTCGCTGTGACTGGAACCCGGGCGCAATAATGTAGTCCNGACCGATTGGCNAAAAAAAGGATGCGAAANCATCCTTTTTTTTGCGGTTNGTTTGTGCCCNAGCCCGCACCTGTTTTAAATNACGTTAACGGCGCGCTGTTCTCTCACCAGGCGCAAATTGNCCTGTGCGGAANGACTGTTGGGATGTACTNTAATGAGCTGCAGAAAAGCCTCCTCGGCCAGCGCGAGCTTGCCTTGCTGCAGGTAAACCAGACCTAGCCCGGATAGCGCACCGAAATGGCGTGGTTCAAGTTCCAAAGTCCTCTTGATGTCTCCGATCGATGCGTCAGTATTCCCGACCAGGTAGAAGAGGGTGGCCCGTTTGTTCCAGCCTTCCGAAAAATCCGGAAAATTCTCCACAATCTGGCTGAAAATCAGCAGCGCTTCCGGGAATTGGCGACGATTCATTGCCTCGGTGCCCAGTGTCAGAAGCTGTTGAACATCTGCGTTCTCATGTTCAAGCCAAATCTCCCATATCCGGTTTTCTGTCGCCCGCAGCACAACCGGATTACTGACCAGCAACAGTTGCTCGAACAATCCGTTTAGTCTTTCGTCGGTCTGGTCTGCATACAGATTCAGCGTGGCTGACATCGACAAGCCGAAAATGAGTTTCGATAAACGGGTGGGTATCTTCAACTGAGTCATGTCCTGCAGAATAATCCCCTGAGGGTATTCGCACAATGCTCGGCGAGCTGCGTCGTGTGCGATGTGAAGGATTTCTCGAGCACACCAGGATTACCGCAGAAACGCATCCTGTCCTCTGTGCCGGCACCTGGTGTCCAGAGTCAACCGCGGCTAACTAGAAATTCATGACGAAAGTGACGGCAGTTTCTGTATCGGTATTTTTGCGGCCGGCCGGAACGATCGTCTGATGCTTCGCAAAAATCGAAAACCTCAGAGCAAGGTTATCGAGGATCTGGGCCTCAATGCTGCTTTCAGAACGGAAAATACTGGTCTCGAGACCTGTCTCAATGCTCAAGGTTTGCTCGAATTGCGCAGATTCCGACAGATCCCATTCATATTCCCCGGCCAGTCTGAACATGGCTTCGTCAAAGTCATTGAAATTTATCTGGCTGAGATGGTCCTTGATGCGACTGATTCGGTAGCCGATACCGGCTTCGTAGGTCAGGCTCATGNTCGGGCGCCCGCCCAAGAGGCTTCGGCCATAACTGAGCGTGAAATCTGATTGGCTGTCATAGCCGCTGAAACGATCATCCTCGTGAGCAAGTCTAGATTGAATGAATGAGTTCTCATCCAGTTGATAATTTGCGTTGCCGACGTAGTATAAGCGCTGAGCTGCCAGAATTTCGTTCTGTGACGATCGCAGGCCATCGATGAGAAGGCCGTATTCCCACNGCTCTCGCCCCCAATCCACCTCGCCCCGGAAATGAATGCTTTGTGCGTCAGTATTCCCGCTGGTGTTCACGGCGCCCAGTTCCACTTCGNTAGTGAGGGGTGTTGCCTCTTCTTCCTGCGCAGTGAGGGTGTTGGAAATGATCGTGCAGGCAATGAGGGTCAAAAGAGATCTGTGTGATTTCATTGTGCGTCCTTTNCCGGGGTAGCNGGTCAGAGAAAAACCAACTGGCCTTAATCGAGGTATTATCTGTATNTAGCGGNCCGAATGCCTAAATCGTTAGACGCTCAGGCAGNCTGGAGTAATATTCCGCCTTGTGCGATGTTGTTTGTCATGATGCTGATGTTTCAGTCCTTTTTAACTGTCAAAGTTTGATGAAAACGCTTTACCTTCTGCGCCACGCAAAATCNAGCTGGGATGACCCCGAGCTCAAAGATTTGGAGCGGCCACTCGCTGATCGCGGTATACGGGACATCNCGAAGATGGCCTCCCGATTCCAGAAACGGGGNGATACGGTNGATTGTGTGGTTACCAGTCCAGCTCTGAGAGCNAAAACTACGGCGAAGATGATAGCCNGTCAGATAGGNTTCCCGCCGGATGAAATTGCCAGTAACCCCGAGCTATACTTNGCCGGTGCCAGTATGTTGCTGAAAGCNGTGAGGCTTCTCGACGCGAACTGTCAGTCGGCAATGCTTGTGGGGCATAATCCGGCCATCACCGCGTTCGCTGACGGAATATGTGATGGACGAATCGACCATATTCCAACCTGCGGTTTGCTTAAGCTCCAATTTCCTGTTCAGCACTGGGAAGAGATTAAGGAATCGTTGGGCCAGTTAGTCTATTTTGATTATCCAAAAAAGGAAGTCTGATTCATGGATAGAAGACTTAGGCCAATGCTTACCGTTACTGTCGCGAAGCTGCTGCTGGGATGTTCGCCGTCGCACGAGTCCGGTGAAGGCCGTGACGGAACTCGTGTTGCCGGTCGCTGGTATTCGGTTGAGCAGGTTCAAACTGGTAGCAGAGTTTTTCAAGAGCAGTGTGCTCAGTGCCATGGCGCGCAGGCCCAGGGTATCACTGCCGACTGGCGTGCGCGCCTCGAAGACGGTTCATTTCCACCGCCCCCACTTAACGGGTCAGCGCACGCCTGGCACCACCCTCTNTCCGTNCTGCTNCAGGTGATAANTCAGGGAGGAGTNCCTCTAGGGGGGCAAATGCCGGCTTTCGCCAACCGGATTTCTGACACGGAGAAACTGGCGGCTATCGCTTATTTTCAGAGTTTCTGGAATGATGACATCTATGGCAACTGGGAGCAGATGGGTGGTACCGAGTAAATTTCGCGAGGCAGGCATCAGGTGCCTGGTTCTCACGATGGTGGCTTTTGNGCACTGTCTGTTGCCCCTTCAGGTAAGTGCCCAGTTAGCTGGTTCTTCCCCCTGGCAGTCGGAGCTATACATTGATCACGAACTGATTGGTCGTATCTGGGACTCGCGGCGTGGACAGTTCGTGACTGATGCAGAACTGTGGGACACCATACTGGAGTCCAGCTANGTTTTGCTTGGTGAAAAGCATGACAATCCAGACCACCACGCACTCCAGTTGAGAATTCTTCAAGCCCTAATCAGTGTCGACAATGTGGACAAGCTCACCATGGAAATGCTGGACAGCACAGCCAGNGAAAATCTGGATGCTTTCCTCGAAACCCCGTTNGAGTCAGAAGAAGCGTTGAAAAACTTTTTGAACTGGGACGACCAAGGCTGGAGCTGGGCCTANTATGGAGCACTTATTCANGCAGCCCANCGCGCGGGTGTTCCGGTTACCGCCGGGAATCTTGCCGCTGAAACTGTCATGCAAATCTACTCATCACCCACTGCTACAGAAATTGAAGCCGTGTTGGATGCAGAGGTGATGAGCCGCTTGCTGGCAGATATCGACGAGAGCCACTGTGGTCTGCTGCCCGAGTCGCAGTTTCCTCCGATGGTGCGGGTGCAGCAGACTAGAGATAACACCATGGCCCGGAGCCTCCTGCTGGACGAAGAAAAGAACCACGGCTTGGCAGTCTTGATCACGGGTAATTACCATGCCCGAAAGGACCTTGGTGTGCCCAACTACTTGATAGCCCAGCACCCGGNGNTGGAATGGTCAGATATCCTTTCTCTGGCATTTCTTGAGGTGGTTTCGGGTGAAATGGACCCCCGCGCCTATCTCGATCAGTTCTCAGANCGGTCAGCCTATGATTTCATCTGGTTTACCCCNGCGGTCAGTAACGCCGATTACTGCGACTCTATGCGGTAACCGACNTGCAATTTGTNTCTCACTTTTCTGGACTGCTAGNATCTNCCTCCGANCNCCGGAGAGAGTGCGCCTGAACCTGCGTTTCAATTTGATCGGAGGGGTCATCATCTATGAAAAAACAAACTTTTATAACTCTGCTGCTGTTNCTGATTAGCCCACCGCTGAAAGCGCAGGTGTTTCNGCAGTTTGGTGGATCGGAATCAAGTNTNTACGATCTGACAGAGGAGGAGCTTGGCGAGTTCAATTTTGTCCGCGTTCAGTATGACACTTATTGGGGTGGTGGATTTGGGTATGGAACTTGGTCAATCGATTTTCCGAATGCGGACATGAATTTTCTGCGAGGCGTCTCTCGGCTCACCAACATCAAGGTGGAACGNGACCCCATCGTNTTGCGTTTCGATGATGAGCAGATNTTTGATTATCCCTTCCTGTATATGCTTGANGTCGGGCAGAATGGCGGGATCGTCCTNAGCCCAANGGAGACNGAAAATCTTAGAGAGTATCTGCTGCGCGGCGGTTTCCTGTTGATTGATGATTTCTGGGGGCAGCGCCAGTGGGATAACTTTTATGCCGCGTTCAGTCAGATTTTTCCAGACCGGGAGATCACAGAACTGAGCCCGGATCACGAAATNTTTCATGTNTATTACGACATCGACGGCCCGCAGATGATTCCCGCACTTTACCGCTCTGATGAATTTGGTGAGCAGGGTATAGACCGGGCGAGCAACCATGCCATTCTGGATGATTCTGGCCGGGTCATGGTGTTAATCAACTGGAACTCTGATATGGGTGATGGTTGGGAGCACACCTACCACCAGGCTTATCCGACTCGCTACGCGAATAACGCCTACCGGTTAGGAATTAATTATCTGATGTATTCAATGACCCATTAAATGGCCGGNTNGTCGCGCTATCTGCACGGCCNATATCNCNCGATCAGTCATCTTGCTTGGATTGCTTTATGCTGCCGCTTTGTAGGCATATAACAGATTTCCCCCGCCCATGTACCACAGTCGTCTGCCGGTGCTGACAGAAAGCGAGAAGAGCGGCGAACAGAGAAGCGAAGAGAAGCAAAGAATGGAGCGCGGTATTCATCCCNCATAATTGTTGATGAAGCCCAATCAGTCGATCCGGTCATGATGATCGACTGACAGTCCGGCTTCGAAAAGATACTTTCTGATTAACTGCGAATCTTGCTGCACGCATCCCGGGCTTGTCGTATAAATCAGGTCGGCACTGTTTGCCGCTATTGCGCCGGCCGATGCGATTGCGTTTTTGAAACGCTGAATTTGATTGGGCGGAATACCCTGATTGCGGTAAAAGCCTATCAGCAAGTCGATCTGTACTGCACTTAAATGCTGCGANAGAATGACAGCAAATCCGCGTTCAAATTTNTGCCAGGCATACTCGCGCGCGTAACAATCCGCAATTGCGGCACGGATCGAGTTCGGCAACTCAACCCCTGCCTCCATGGCTACGATGCTGGAATAGGTTCGAAGAACTTGGGTGACATGATTTTGAGTTTGCCTGTCGAACTGCTGGGCCGTATTGCTCACTCTCAGCAATACTCTAGCAGATTGCAGGGAATTAGCTTTAGCGGCGCAGGATAAGCAAAGTGCGATTGCTGCTGTGACGCAGATCAGCGTGCTTTTGGGTTTAATTACTCTCAACAATTTCGAATATCGCANTTGCGGTCATTCGATAGTCTACTCCATCAAATGAAGGGGTAGTAGCAGCATTCGAGGCGTTAGTTGCTGCGAGACCAGCGCTATTGGCGGCGAATTCCATGGCGCGAAGGGAATGCCTTGGGGTGACGCTTTAGGTTGCCGTGTAAGAAATTTTCGGCGCGCAGTTCAATACAGAGACTGATTTCGTAGCATGCTTTTTGCGTCATGACGTCTTCTTCGCGCCCATCCGCTGCGGCCGCCAGCAACTGCGGGCGGTCCTCGCTGCGAGCTTCGATTTCAAGCCGGGCGGAGACTTCGTGGGCATTAGGATNGCGCCTGAGCAGGCNGAATTGTGGGGCACNGGANAAGNGCGCGGTGTTGATTGANGCGCCCGGGATTCCGNCAGCAGTGAAGCCATCGATCAGCGCATCACGAAGCAANTGATTNTGGCTCATGGCGACATGCAGATCTNTGTCTTCGGTTGTGATCAGCTGGCCGACAGCAGCGACGCCTTTTTAGGCATAAAATTCGCCTTGACCCGTGNTATTGACAGCATGTGGTCTAGGATAAAGAAACTCGCGTAGTTCCCTTAGCTGTCCTGATAGCTGCGCTTGTGCAACTGAAGCATTATGCCAAGCGATTGCGACTGGGATGGTCTACAGCATAATCCAATTTGGGAGCTTCACTCAGCCTCTGGGCCCGCGCTAAGGAAACAGGTATGCGTTTTTCTAACAGGTTTACTAATTCCTGACCGAATGGGCGCTCGCGATCCTCAAAAACCTCGCTGCGCCCTGACTGCCCGGTGCCGTTGACTGTGGTGGTCAGATATGACAATATATTGACAAATCGATCTGCCAGCTCGGCCCCTGACAAGGGGCCCCGTCGGGTCATCTCTGAGGGGGCACAGTTTGCATTCACCCAAAAGGGTCCTGTTTCTTGATCTGGTTCTGACGCTGTTCAGACTCAATGGTCTGCTCATCGCGGAAGGCGATGCCATGACTAAAGATCTGGGTCTCACTCACGCTCGCTGGAAAGTCATCGGTGCCATTGCCCTGTCGAATGCCGGTCTCACTGTTCCCGGCATTGCTCGGGTTTTGGGCCAATCGCGTCAGGCGGTACAAAGGATTACTGACGTGATGGTGGCTGATGGCATTCTTGTGTACACCGATAATCCCAAGCACAAGCGCTCGGCGCTGGTGACTCTGAGTGAGAAAGGGCAGGACACGTACACCCTGCTCCGCGAGGTTCAGGATCCCTGGGCGATTGAAAACACCGAAGACATTCCAACCGAAGAATTGGAAACCACCCTGCGCCTCGTCAGGCGGCTCATCAAGAAATTTAACTGACGGGTAATCCCCTGAGCTATGGCTGAAACTACTGCGCCACTGCCACGCCAGCTTTACGAATCAAAAGCTGTTGGACAACTCGACCGTCTCGCCATTAGCCACTTTGATATCTCTGGCTTTGAGTTGATGCGGCGCGCGGGTGCGGCATGCTTGCACGCGGTTCGCAAGCGCTGGCCGCTAACCGCCCACTTAGTTGTTTTCGCTGGCGCTGGTAATAACGGCGGCGATGGCTATGTGATTGCTGCTCTGGCCAAAGAGCTGGGCATTACCAGCGAGGTGCTCTACCTGTCACCGCCTGAGCAACTTGCTGGGGACGCGTCCAGAGCCTATCAGATGGCGGTAGACGTTGGCGCTGAAATACGCCCCTTTGTTGACGCAGCGTTCGCCCTGCGCGGTCATCAGCCGAACACACTTCTCGTCGATGCGATGCTGGGTACCGGTCTGAGCCGACTGGTCAGCGGGGACTACGTTCATGCTATTCGAGCGATGAATGCCTGTCAGGCGCCTGTCCTTGCAGTTGACGTACCCTCAGGCTTGAACGCCGATACAGGCGAGCCCTTTGATGAAGCGGTAAGCGCAGCTCAGACGATGACCTTTATTGCGATCAAGCAAGGGCTTCTGACGGGCTCGGCGCTGAATTATACCGGGGATCTCTGCTTCGACGATCTAGGCCTGCCTGAGGCACTATACTCGCATGCGCAGGCGCCGGTCCCTGGGGTCAAACGGATTGATATCAAGTCAGTCCTGGGCGGGCTTTCCCCGCGACCACCAGCTTCACACAAGGGGAAATGTGGGCACGTCATGGTTATCGGCGGGGATAAAGGCTATGGTGGCGCGCCACTGATGGCGGCAGAAGCGAGTTTAAGAAGTGGCGCGGGTCTGGTTTCCGTGGTGTCGCGATCAGAGCATCGAGCAGGCTTTCTGGCGCGCAGGCCCGAGCTCATGATGCATGGCACGGAAGATGATGATTTTTATTTCGATCGACTGTTGCAGCGTGCCTCAGTGCTTGTCATCGGCCCAGGTTTGGGCCTTGGGCCTTGGGGGGAAGAGTTACTGCGAATATCTCTCCAGGCTGCATTAAAGAAGTCCATTCCGGTGATCATTGACGCCGATGCGTTGACCCTTCTTGCCAGAAATTCTGCCAATTATATGTCGATAAAGAAAGATACATGGATACTGACTCCGCATCCTGGTGAGGCCGCCAGACTGCTGAACGCAACGGCTTCAAATATCCAGCTGAACAGATTTGCTGCCATTCGCGCATTGCAGTATGACTGGGGAGGCAGCTGCCTTCTGAAGGGCAGTGGCTCTCTGATCTCAAACGCTGTGGAACCCGATTTGATAGAGCTCTGCTCCGAGGGCAATGCCGGTATGGCTACGGCAGGCATGGGTGATGTCTTGACAGGCGTTATAGCGGCGCTCCTTGCGCAGGGACTGCCCCCTGCCCAGGCGCTCTCATATGCTGTCTGCATTCATGGGGAAGCAGCAGATTTATGTGCTGGCGTGTCCGGTCAGAAAGGGCTGTTGGCAACAGATTTGTTGCCCCAAATTCGCCATCTGCTCAATGTTGACCGCGTAGACGGTTTTGAATTCGAGACCGGATATGTCTGAATCCTTCCTGTATCAGGCGATTGCTGAGTCGGAAACACTTGCGATGGGTACCTGCCTTGCGAGGGCTACTTTTCAAGACACTGACCTCCGACTAGAGCAAATAAATGAGCCAGGATGTCTGAGCACAGGCGCTGTGATTTTCCTGCAGGGCGATTTGGGCACAGGCAAGACAACTTTTGCCCGGGGGTTCCTGCGTGGGTACGGTTTTCAGGGTGCGGTGAAGAGTCCCACCTACACTATCGTTGAACCCTACGAATTCAAGCACTGCAGCATATTCCATTTCGATCTTTACCGACTGAGCACGCCGGAAGAGGCGGCTTATCTCGGGATGGAGGAGTACTTCAGGGAGGAGACAATTTGCCTGGTGGAATGGCCGGAACGGGGCAGAGGCTGGTTACCGCTTCCTGATCTCACGATTACTCTCAGCGTGTCAGGGACAGGCAGGGAGTTTAGCTGGCAGGGGCATACTCTCAAAGGATGTAAAGCTGCCGAAAGATTGTGGGAATTCCGCCGAAACTTATAGACAACGCGCCTTGGGTTCATTGCGACCTGATTGCAGCAAACTTTGGTGAGATGAGCTCTGGAATCAGGTTTTACAGTCGGCTTAGAATTTATCAGCCATGGAAGTAAGCAAAGTCATTAGACATGTCTTGGTACTTATGCTGGGTTCAACCGGCATCGGCCTGCAGGCGGCTGAGGTTGTCGACTTACGTGTGTGGCGGGCACCAGACCACACTCGCCTCGTTCTCGATCTAAGCGATTCGGTCGCGTACAGCAGCTTTCTTTTGGAGGACCCACACCGCCTCGTTGTCGATATCAAGTCTTCGTTTACCGATCTCAGCTTTAACGATTTGGACTTTACCGACAGCCCCATCTCGGGGATCCGCAGAGGCGTCCGGAATGGTGACTCACTGCGGATAGTGCTTGATCTGACCAGCGCCGTTGTGCCAAATGCCTTCAGCCTGGCGCCCAACAGCGAATTCGGCGAGCGTTTGGTGCTGGACCTATATGATAAAACGGGCAGTCAGCAGAGCCATAGCGCTAAGCCGCCGGCAACCGGGGCGGAAGATGGGGCACGTCGTGACATAGTCGTGGCAATCTCAGCGGGTCACGGGGGCGAGGACCCCGGGTCTATCGGCTATGACGGAAGGATTGAGGAAAAGAACGTAACGCTGGCTATATCGCGGGCACTGTACGAACGCCTGGAAAAATTACCCGGCTACAAGCCGGTGATGATCAGAGAAGGCGACTATTATGTCGAGCTGAAGCGTCGGCCTGAAATAGCACGCCGGAACCGCGCTGATCTGTTTGTTGCCATTCATGCAGACTGGTATCGTAACAGTCGNGCACGGGGGGTNACTGTGTACGCGCTTTCTGGCGATCGCGCCGACCGCGAAAATTCTGCCAGAGTGGCTGAGAAAGAGAACAGCTCTGATCTGNTGGGTGGCGTTGGTGGTGATTTGGCNCTGGGAGAGCTTGATGACGACGTCGCTTTGACTCTGGTCTCTCTGCAAATGGCATGGAGCATGGAGCAGAGTCTGATAGCAGGCACCCGCATATTNGANAGCCTGGCCGGGGTTACCCGCATCCGCAAAAATAAAGTGCAGCATGCATCACTTCAGGTGCTCAACTCGCCTGACATTCCCTCCATTCTGATTGAAACGGGTTATCTGACCAATCCCGAGGAAGCCCAGCGGCTGAGTAACAGGAATTTTCAGGAAAGAATGGCCCTTGCGATTGCAGATGGCGTAACCAGTTATTTTTATGAAGCGCCGCCGGGCGGCACTCTGGTCGCTTGGCATAAAGAAAACGGCGTTATACCGAAGTCTCTCACGGTCAAGCGTGGCGACACTCTGTCTGAAATCGCAGAGCAATTTGGACTCTCCCTTACCGAACTCAAGTCGATTAATGGCTTGCAGGGTAATACGATTCAGATTGGTCAGGTGCTTGAACTTCCGGATAATGGCTCCCCGCTCACTTCTGAACACAAAATTCAGCGGGGTGAAACCCTTTCGGGGATTGCGCAATTTTACCGGGTCAGTCTTGCTGACCTGAGGGCTGCCAACAATTTGCGTGGCGATCGCATCTTGATTGGGCAGACACTGATGATTCCGCCAGCCCGATAATCTTCATCCCGGCCATCCTTGATACAGGCTCCGCATTCCCTGCTGCAGCTTGGTGTTACAATAGGCCCTCTATGTCGGACTGTCGAGTATGAATCGAATCAACCTGTTAAGTCAGCGCCTGGCGAACCAAATCGCTGCTGGAGAGGTGGTGGAGCGTCCTGCCTCCGTGGTGAAGGAGCTGTTGGAGAATAGCCTTGACTCTGAGGCGACCCGCCTTGACATCGATATCGAGCAGGGTGGCGTCAAGTTGATCCGGATTCGGGACAACGGTGCAGGGATTTTGAAAGAAGATCTCCCTCTGGCGCTGAGCAGGCATGCCACCAGTAAGATTCGTGAATTGACAGATCTAGAGACAATTGCCAGTTTGGGTTTTCGAGGCGAAGCCCTGGCCAGTATCAGTTCTGTCTCTCGGTTGACTCTGCAATCCCGGTCGCAATTGGCAGAGGACGCGCTCGCCTGGCAGGTGCAAGCTGAAGGTCAAGAGATGCTGGCAGAGGTCACTCCTGTGTCTCACCCCCAGGGAACCACTGCTGAAGTCAGAGATCTCTTTTTTAATACGCCCGCCCGCCGAAAGTTCCTTCGCACTGAAAAAACTGAATTTGCCCGGATTGAAGAAATAGTCAAACGTCTGGCCTTGAGTCGATTCGATGTGCAGTTCACTATTAATCATAATCAAAGAACCGTCCATCACTTACAGGCAGTCCGGAGTGAATTCGAAAAGCAACGACGGGTTTCTATGGTGTGCGGTCCCGCATTTGTTGAAAAATCAGCGTTGGTGGACGTTGAGCGCGCTGGCCTGCGACTCTGGGGCTGGGTCAGTTTGCCGACCTTTTCGCGCTCGCAGGCAGATCTGCAGTACTTTTATGTCAATGGGCGAATAATACGGGACAAGCTGGTTGCGCACGCGATTAGGCAGGCTTACCGGGATGTGTTGTTCCATGGCAGACATCCTGCCTACGTGCTTTATCTTGAGCTGGCCCCCTCTGCGGTCGATGTGAATGTGCATCCCACCAAGCATGAGGTGCGTTTTCGAGACAGTCGTTCGGTCCATGATTTTCTGTTCATCGCGCTACATAAGACACTAGCAGAGGTGAGGCCGGGAGATCAGATCCCGAAAGGCATCGACCCTGTTAATGAGTCTGTACCCGGCGGGCGTGGCATTCATCCGGAAGCGATGGTTCAGATGCAGTCTCAGGACGAGCTTTCGCTCGGTGGGCCCGGTACCTCGAATAAATACTCATATCAGCAGTTCCGTGATAACGGGCAGCAACCGCTCCAATATGCTGCCGGATTTGCCCACAAGAATGCTCTGACAGTGCTTTACCAGACCGACGCAGAGATTCCACCGCTTGGATACGCGCTTGCCCAGCTACACGGGATTTACATTCTGGCCCAGAACAAGGACGGGCTGATCGTTGTTGATATGCATGCAGCCCATGAACGTATCACCTACGAAAGAATGAAAATTGCGGCTTCGGCTGAGCAGCTGAAGATGCAGACTTTGCTGGTTCCGGTTTCATTGGCGGTGTCCCAGGCCGAGGCCGACTGCGCCGAGGAACAGCAACAAATTCTGCTGAGTTTGGGCATTGAGCTGGAGCGGGTCGCAGCAGAATCAATCGTGGTGCGCCAGGTGCCGGCGCTGCTCAAAGATTCCAATGTCGAGCAACTGGTTCGTGATGTGCTGTCTGATGTGATGGAATTCGGCAACAGCGAACGTATACAGGCTCATCATGACGATCTGCTCTCGACTATGGCCTGCCATGGTTCGGTGCGCGCTAACAGGCAACTTACCATTCCGGAAATGAACGCTTTGCTGCGTGATATGGAAGCGACGGAACGCTCCGGCCAGTGCAATCACGGTCGTCCGACCTGGGTTTATCAAAGTCTGGATGCGCTGGACAAGCTGTTCATGCGCGGACAATAGAGACAGCCCCGGCGATTTTACAGGAGCTTCATCTGTGGCTACGCAGGCAAGTGAATCCAGAGAGAAACCTCCAGCCATTTGTGTCATGGGGCCGACTGCGGCGGGTAAGACCCAATTCGCTCTGGACTTGTCAGATCGCTTCTCCAGCACGCTGATAAACGTGGATTCGGCTCAGGTATTTCGCGGCATGGATATCGGCACTGGAAAACCGGATGTCACTACTCAGCGCCAGTATCCCCATCGCCTCATGGATATCAGAGATCCTTCAGAAATTTACTCTGCCTCAGAATTTCGCGCTGATGCCATCAAAGAGATGTCGGAATCACTCCTGAGAGGCAAAACGCCTGTTCTTGTCGGGGGCACNATGCTTTATTTCAAGGTCTTGCGGGATGGATTGGCTGCCATGCCGAATGCGAATCCCAGGGTTCGTGAGCAAATCGAAGCGCTTGCCGCGAAAAGCGGATGGGAGGCTGTTCATGCTGAACTCGAAAAAGTAGATCCGGAATCCGCAACCAGGATACATCCTAACGACCCTCAGCGTTTGCAGCGCGCTCTCGAAGTATTTCTCCTGACCGGAAAATCGCTGACAGCGATGCACCGAGAGAACCATACTCCGACAGAACTGCCCTGCCGTCTTTACTTNCTGGCAATCCAACCCACTGACCGNGCCGTACTACACAACANGATTTCAGAACGATTCCGCCGAATGCTNTCGCAAGGCCTGGTTGANGAAGTACGGGCTCTNACTGAAAGGGGCGATCTCAATCTGAGTATGTCTTCAATGAAATCAGTNGGTTATAGACAGGTCTGGCAGTATNTGACTGGCGAACTCACCCACCATGAGATGATTGAAAAGAGTGTTGTGGCAACGCGGCAACTGGCCAAGCGCCAACTTACCTGGTTGCGCCGCTGGCCTGCGCTTAGGCGGCTTGGTGAACCTGATAAAAACTCAGTCGATGAAGTCTTGAAGATTCTGGAAACGGCCGCGCCTTAAACGCCCAGTATGCCGTTAATTTCTGTTCTCGCTCGCGAGAAATGCCGGCTTGAATGCCTCTAACAAAATCTTAAGGAGAAAAATATGTCCAAAGGACATACCCTACAGGATCCCTTCCTCAACGTGCTTCGTAAAGAGCGGATTCCAGTGTCGATATACCTGGTAAGCGGGATCAAACTGCAGGGTCAGATCGAGTCTTTCGATCAGTTTGTGATTTTGCTCAAGAATGCGGTGAGCCAGATGGTTTACAAGCATGCAATTTCGACCGTTGTGCCTGCGCGCATGGTCAAGGTTCCGATGCAAGGACAAATTGACGGCGGTGCGGTGGCGGGTGAACCTGGCAATTCGTAACTTGAGGTACTGATTGTTTTTCGACCGGCCAGACTCTGGTGAAAAAACTATTTTAGTCCATCTTGTCATTGACTCTGAAAAAGAGCGCGATGACCCGACGGAGTTTGAGGAACTGGCATTATCCGCCGGCGCTTTCCCTGTTGCAAAAATAAGCGGCACCCGCCGCCAACCGGCGGCACGTTATTTCGTCGGTAGCGGAAAGCTCGAGGA
>NZJB01000026.1 GCA_002691885.1 Gammaproteobacteria bacterium | reverse complement strand
AGGAAGTCAGCAGCAGTGTCGAGAGCAGAAGATGGGCATACGGGAAACACTGAAAGCCTCGCCAAATTGAATGTTGGCGGCTCCCACCACTGCTTAGATCTGATGCAGGCAGATAGCGCTTTTTCGCGCAGTTCTGATGCGAGGGAACGGCAGATGCCAAGTCTTTGCCTCAATGATCAGGGTTTTGCAAAGCGGCGATACGCTTCTCAATTGGTGGGTGACTCATGAACAATTCTGCAGCCGCTCTCTTCCCTGATATCCCGAAAGCTGTCAGTTGGCCCTCCAGCTGACTTTCCCCATGGCCGGCTTTTAGTTTCTGCAGAGCCGCAATCATCTTTTCACGCCCGGCAAGCCTCGCGCCGCCAGCGTCTGCCCGATATTCTCTATAGCGGGAAAATGCCATCACAATGATACTGGCCAATATCCCGAAGACAGCCTGGAAGACCATAACGGTTGTGAAATAGACAAAGGCATTGTTATTGCCGCGATTCATCATCTGGGCAACAAGCCTGGCAAAGAAAAAGACAAAGGTATTCAGAACGCCCTGCATAAGACTCAGTGTCACCATATCACCATTGGCGATGTGGCTGACCTCATGACCCAATACGGCTTCCGCCTCGTCTGCCGACAGCTGTCTCAACAAGCCGGCACTCACTGCAACCAACGCGCTATTCCGGTTTGCTCCGGTGGCGAAGGCGTTAATTTCCGGGCTGTCGTAAATAGCCACTTCAGGCATTCCAATTCCTGCACGTCCGGCCTGCGCTTTAACCGTACTGACTAGCCAACGTTCCTGATTGTTTCGCGGGCTTTCGATGACGTAAGCGCCGACGCTGCGTTTGGCGATAGCCTTAGACATCAACAGCGAAATAAATGATCCACCCATGCCAAAAACTGCAGAAAACAGCAGTAAGCCTGCGTTAGAGGAGGCGCTCAAGCCTAAGACCGGCATGAGAATGCTCAGGACAATACTTAGGATGAGCATTACCGCCAGATTGGTGGCGACGAACAGCAGGACACGTTTCATTGAAAACCTCAGATAAATCCTAGTGCGGGCCTATATGGTGCTGTTTTGCGTGAAGTTAAAAGGGTGGGGACAGCCTTTGTCCGCACCCTGAAAAAAGTCGGGCGAGCCCGGCGTTTACGACCTTTCCAGTGGCCTAGAGAAAATTGTTAGGCCAGATTATGGAGCACCACATATGAGCAACAGGGCTCCCATCAAAACCCAAGCCGCCGCTAGGGTGGCGCCAATGACGTCCAATGATGTCTTCGAAGTCATCAATGTCGACTTCTACGCCTTCCTCAAATGAATAGAGATCATTCAGGGTGATCAATCGCCCGGTCATATACCATCGGTGATTCTTGGCCTTTTGGTAGGCCTCTTCTAAATAAGGTTCGACTTTGTAGTCTGCTCCGAAGAAACGGATGTACGCTTCAGGGTATTCATAACCCACCGATTCGTCGGGAAAAAAACGCAGTGACTGATGTGCTTCGATCGCCCAGGCAATCTCTTCGTCAACATAGGGCCGAACCATTTGGGCACACCAGTAGCCGTGGTCTGTACGGATCAGGTTGGACACACAGATATCGTGCAACAGACAGGCCAAGACGACTTTTTCGTCCATGCCATTTTCGCGCGCGTAGCGGGCACTTTGTAATACATGACTTGCTGGTGCAAATCTCAGCTTAAAAAAATCCCGAAGGGTTGGTTCAGCAGGCATTTGCGGTAGCCGCGGATCATTGTGCTGATACCAAGGGCGAGTGTCCCCGGGAATCGGCTCAGGCGTGGGATCGATGCTGCACATCCAGGGTGTGGCAATACGCTTGTCCAGTTCGTCACTCATGGCTTCTTCAAGCGCGTCAGCTTTGGCTGAGAGCGCGGTTGCACCGGCGATTGAGGCAGCCGCCGCTGCACTAATATTACTGAGAAACTTGCGTCGATCCATAGGTTACTCCTCCACAGAGCACATGGTACANGAGCCTGACAATTTACACGGACACCNNCNATGAGNCTCCGTATCACACTCGTAGNNNGATGTTNTTTACCATATATCGTCTNATGACTCTAATTTTTTCGTCTCCCAGCGNTATTTCTGGTCGCNCGCTCATTAAGGGGGCTTCACANCGTGTCGGGAATTGGCTGAATTCCCTATACTTCGCTTAAGATCAGNTAAANAGCGATTGGATCAATCATGTACGAACCTAACTGGACGTCATTATTACCGCCACTTATTGCGATCGTGCTTGCCATTGCCACAAAGCAGGTTGTCATCTCCTTAAGTATCGGTATCTGGGTGGGCTTTTGTCTGCTTCAATCAGTCAACCCTCTTGCAGGACTCGCTCTAGCCATTGACGGTGTAATTCAAGTTTTTTCCGACCCCGGTGACACACGGGTTTTGGTTTTTACTCTGGTCATTGGTGGCTTGATTACCTCGATTGAACGCTTTGGTGGAGTGAGGGGTTTCATTCGCTTCCTGGAATCGAGGAGCTGGGTCAACAATCCCCAGAGAGCGAAATGGCTGGCTTACGGCACCGGTCTGGTCATCTTTATCGAATCAAACATAACGCTCCTCGTGGCCGGCTCGATAGCCAGACCGCTATTTGATCGATATCAGATCGCCCGGGAAAAACTGGCTTATATTATTGATTCAACCTCCGCGCCCGTTTGCGTGCTGATACCTCTAAATGCCTGGGGGGCGGTTATCCTGAGCCTGCTTTCCTCTTCCAACATCGAAGACCCGATTGGTGTCTTTATCTCTGCTATTCCACTGAATTTTTACCCACTGGCAGTACTTGGCACCTCGGCACTGGTTATCTTGCGGGGCATAAACATAGGTCCAATGAAGGCTGCGCAATTCCGCACGGAGCAAGGGGCTGTTTTGTGGCCTGATGCTGCCCCGATGGTTGATTCCGCTATCGTCGAGCCTGATGATCAACCCCTAACAGCCCCACAGGAGAGAGCGAGCACCATGATCGTGCCTATCGCAGCAATGATTCTTTCCATGCCGGTCTTTTTGTATATAACCGGTGAGGGTGACATCAGTGCGGGCTCAGGATCCACNTCGGTACTNTGGGCTGTCTTGTCTGCTTTATNAGTGTTGTGGATTGAGGTATTGGTCAATAGAAGAACTCGGCTGGAAGAACTGATGAGCAGNTTTTTNCAGGGAGCAGGAGCGTTTCTTCCAGTCTCCATGATTTTNCTTTTTGCGTTAGCGCTGGGCGATGTGGCGAATTTACTGGAAACCGGCAGCTACGTGGCGCAGATAGCCGGGGNATCTGTTCCTAAAATTATCATTCTGCCAATGCTCTTTATTATCAGTAGTTTTATTGCCTTTTCGATCGGGTCCAGTTGGGGAACNTTCGCGATTATGATCCCATTATCAATGGAGATTGCNCTATCTCTCAGTNTATCGCCCTCATTATTTTTGGCNGCAGTGCTGAGTGGNTCTNTTTTTGGTGACCATGCCTCCCCAATCAGTGATACCACAGTAGTATCCTCGATGGCAGCAGCAACTGATCACATCGATCATGTACGCACGCAACTGCCTTATGCGCTATTTTCAGCTGCTGTTGCAACCGCCGGCTTTCTTCTGGCGGGCGTTACTGTACTTTAAAAGCCCAAAAGATTCGGGCGCGAGAAATATTCGGTCTTTGGTACCTAAACACCCGTGTCGTTTGATTGACAGTTTCGCGATACCGAAGTTCNCCCTCTTAGGTCAAGGCACCTGGGAGGGCAGTCAATGTTCCTTGTCGTTAAGATCGAGTCGGTAGCACNTGACGCGACTTTTTTGCGGTATGATTGTCANTCTTTGGAGCTGGGTTGTGATCCGATGGGAAGCCGCTGCATGATGAGCATAAACCGCATCTCGATAGATCAGGCGAGAGAGATGCTGAAAACCAGAGCTGATGTTCAGATAGTCGATATNCGAGATGCGCACGCATATGGGGCGGCGCATATTCCCGGTAGCACGNANCTTTCTGAGCAAAATCTTGAACAGTTTATTCAAGAAACTAAATCTGATATCGCCCTGATTGTGATGTGCTACCGCGGCATATCAAGCCAAAGTGCATCAGCTTATTTATCCAATCGTGGATTTTCTGAGACTTACAGTTTGGACGGCGGCTTCGAAGCGTGGCAGCGCTCAGGTGGCACGTAATGGCGGTAGGCCGGAATCATCAGACTCTGTCGAAGTCTGCGCTCAAGAGGTTTCTTCAGCGTCGTGTTTGTCTAATTTTCGCTTTGCGGTCATGACAATCACCATGTAAATCATGTTCGCCATGGCCCAGGCGAACAGTTCGAATGGCCACAATCGGTGAGATCCGAGGTCATCCAGGCGGCCGGTAACAATCACGGCCAGCTGAAGTATCAGGACTACGAGAGGGAACATAGCGAAGTAGCGCCACCGTCCGGGCCATTGACGCAAGGCGGCGATAGGAAGGGCCGCACTGGCTATCAGAGTTGCTAACACAATAACCGCAATGACGAAATTCCAGAAAACCGCCTGAGTCTCTTCATCCGCGCCGGCAGTGCCTTCAGCGCCGAAGCTCAGGGANCCGCACAACAGGAACAACGCAGATAAGCTGGNNGAACNAGGTAGGTANTTTGCNTATGAAAAGCGCATNGGTCGCATACTAGCTAAATCAANGGGCTATGCCCACAGAANCTCCTCTCGATCATCATTTTCAGCCGNGTGTTGGCGGTTAAGGACAGTGAGAAATGGTTGATGCACAAGTGCTNAACAANATGTACGAAAAAGAAGTTGACCTGAAATATCAGCTGTATAATGGCCTGTTNCTCACTTTGCCACTCGATGCAGTAGAGCAAACCGNTNTACTGTTACCGCTTTTGGAGCAGGCNTGCGATCAGGGTCTGCAACTTGGGCAATCACCAGAGCAAATCATCNGAGATTTCTTCCAGACACATCGNGCTCACTTCNCGGAAGATAAACAGATTCAATTCTTGTTTAAGGTCATTCAGTATGTCGAAAGGCAGGTCGTATTGATTGATGCGCTCGAAGATGCGGCTTATGCAAAAATCCACCAGACCAAACAGCGCAACCGTCTTCGGCAGCTTACTCAGCGAGTCTCACTTGAAGGGCTGGACGANGAGCTTAANACCNTGCTNAATGACTTTGGCGCTAGGGTCATCCTTACTGCTCATCCGACCCAGTTTTACCCCGGCCCGGTACTTGCCATCATCACGGATCTGACTTCTGCAATAAGGCAGAGCGATGTCAATAAGGTTCGTGANTTGCTGCAACAGCTGGGCAACACCCCATTTTTTCAGAAATCCAAACCATCGCCGTTCGAAGAAGCTACTCAGCTAAGCTGGTACTTGGGTAATATTTTCTACACCGCGTTTAATGAAATCTCGGATGAACTACTGCACTACTTCGACAGCAATGATATGGAGCACAGAGGCAGGCAGCTTCTTAGTATAGGGTTCTGGCCAGGTGGGGACCGTGATGGCAATCCCTTTGTTACGGTCAGTGAAACAAGACGGGTCGCCGAACGATTGAGGTTTATCGTTCTTGAATGCTACCGCAACGAACTTCGGTCGCTCAAAAGGCGACTCAGTTTCAGAGGTGTGTATGAAGCGCTGGAAAGTCTGGAGAAAACCTGCCACCGGGAGCTGACCGGCGAAGTGTCGCAGGCGTTTGATAATGTCGAAATACTNCTGAGCGAACTCGATAAAATCAGTGAACTCATACGGTCACGCTATCAGGGGCTTTATCTGGATAAGCTGGCTTCGTTCCAGCGTAAAGTCAGGATGTTTGGTTTCCATTTTGCCAGCCTCGACATCAGGCAGGATTCCCGGATTATTGAGAAGGCCCTGGCGAATGCGCTAAAAACTCTGCCAGATGACTGGCATAAGAATTTCGAAGNACTTTCGGAAGCNGAACAAATAGACACGCTTCTGAACTTAGATCATGAGGTCGAGCCGGCTTCAATAATCGAGCCTGTAGAAAGAGACACTCTNGAGTCGATGAGGCTTATACAGGAGATNCANAGAAAGAACGGAGAGCAGAGCATCCATCGTTATATTATCAGTAACTGTCGAGGCCCCAGAGATGTCGTCCACGTGATTGCCTTGTTCAGACTTGCCGGCTGGAAAAATCACCTTAGCGTTGACATCGTACCGCTATTTGAAACCATCGACGATCTTAAAACGGCTGACCGGACTATGTCTGAGCTGTATGACAGTTATCCATACAACCAGCATCTACAAGGCAGAGACTGTCAGCAAACCGTCATGCTCGGGTTCTCTGATGGCACAAAAGACGGCGGCTACCTGATGGCCAACTGGGCCATCTACTGTGCCAAAGAAGCAATCACTTCAGTCTCCCGGAATGCAGGGATCAAAGTCACATTTTTCGACGGCAGAGGTGGGCCCCCTGCCCGAGGGGGTGGAAACACCTACAAGTTTTATGCTGCGCTTGGCAAAGAAATTGAGAACACTCAGATTCATCTGACGGTACAGGGACAAACGATTAGCTCTTATTACGGAACTGATACAGCTGCCAGGCATAATCTGAATCAACTGCTTGCGGCAGGACTGGAAAGCAATCTGTTCCATCGCCCAGAAAGAGAGCTTAACAGCGGGCAGCGAAAATTGATTCAACGTCTGGCTACCATCAGCTATGAGAAGTATCTCGCGTTCAAGTCCAACCCTTTGTTTTTACCTTATCTGGAAGAAATGAGCACTCTGCACTATTACGCNCAGTCGAACATAGGCAGTAGGCCAGCAAAAAGAGGGCANGCTGACAGCTTAAAGTTTGAGGATCTGAGNGCCATTCCATTTGTCGGTGCCTGGGCCCAGCTAAAACAGAACGTACCGGGGTACTTCGGTTTAGGTACTGCACTAAAAAGCATTGAAGAGCAGGGTCAGCTCGCACAGTATCAGGCGCTATATCGTGANTCGAAATTTTTCGAAGCAATGATCAGCAATAGCATGCAAAGCATGTGCAAAAGTATTTTTAAACTGACCGCTCATATGGAAAAACACCAACGATTCGGAGAATTCTGGCGTCTGATCAAGCAAGAATATGACCTCAGTAAAGAAATGGCGCTGAAGGTGTCTGGTCAAAAGGNGCTCCTTGAAGACAACCCNACCAGCCAGGCCAGCATTAAACTTCGTATGNATATCGTTCTACCGCTTTTGGTNATTCAACAATACGCGCTGACTCGCGTTAACGACCTTGTTAACTCAGATCTGACGGAAAGTGAGGCGGAGCTGTTGCAGACTTATGAAAAAATGATTGTGCGCAGCCTCTTCGGCAACATCAACGCCTCCAGGAATTCCGCATAAGTTGTATCTAAAGCGTGAACTCGACGGTCGCGCCGGGGCCCAGAGGAATACCAAANATCACCCAGACCACAGTCATGANNATGCCGGAAATCAGTANCAGCAACGANTAGGGCAGCATCGTGGCAGCCAGACTGCCGAGACCAAANTCCTTCTGCCATCTCTGACAGAANACGAGAATTAAAGGAAAGTAAGGCATCAAAGGTGTAATGATATTGGTNGCTCCGTCGCCGACCCGATAGGCGGCGGTGCTCATTTCCGGACTCAAACCAAGCAACATCAGCATAGGCACCAACACAGGGGCTAACAAAGCCCACTTCGCGCTGGCTGAACCGACGAAAAGATTGATTGAGGCGCCGAACAAGATGATAAAGGCTAGTAGAACAGAGTCTGGCAGACTCGACCCCTGTATTATTGCTGCTCCTTTTATCGCGAATATCAAACCCAGGTTAGACCAGTTAAACATCGCCACAAAATGCGCTGCAGCAAAGGCCAAGACCAGGTAATACGAGAGGTCGCTCATGGACTGANTCATCATGCGCACGATATCTCGATGAGATTGCACCGAGCCTGATGCAGTGCCGTAAGCCCAGCCAGTCAAAAGAAACAGGATAAAAAACCCGGCAACAAGAGAACGAAAAAACGGATTCAGGCGCGCTTCGGGATTGGCAGACTCATCGATCAGCGGACTGCCGGGTGCCACACATAGNAAAACCCAGATCGATACAACGGCTAGGCACGCGAGTCCCGCTCGCTTTAAGCCTCGGATCTCTATCGGCAGAAGAGGCGAACCAGGTTCTTTTTGGTCATGAGCCACAGGCTCATCCTCAATATGCGGACTTACGGGGAGCAATCGGGGTTCGATAATTTTGTCAGTCACAAACCAGATAACCGGTAGGAACACGAAGGTCATGCCCACAATAAAATACGCATTACCNGCAATGTTGGCATCCCATGCTGGCAAAACGGTTTCTGCTGCCGCTTCTGTGATTCCAAATAGCAAAGCATCAAGCTGTCCGGGCAGCAGNTTGGCGGAAAATCCTCCGGAGACACCGGCAAAAGCCGCGGCGATACCGGCTATAGGATGNCGTCCAGCAGCCGANAAAATTACCCCCGCCAGTGGGATCAACACAACATAAGCAGCATCCGCAGCCAGATTCCCGACCATNCCGATTAAGGCTACCACCGGCGTAAGCAGGATTTTTGGTGCCCGGGTGACCGCTCCGGACATCGCNGCGGCAAACAGTCCCGTGCGTTCAGCAACCCCCGCGCCCAACATAACGACGAGGACGTACCCGAGTGGATGAAAGCTTGCAAATGTCTCGGGCATGTCAACCAGTAAACGCTGGATGTTATCCGCTGATAGAAGACTTTCTGCGCTGATAATGATTGCGTTGCCCAGTTCATCTACCTGAGTTGGATGGATCGCAGAAACTCCGATGCCCGCCAGAATTACGCTGATNANAACAACTGCAGCGATGCAGTAAAAAAAGATGAAAACGGGATCTGGCAGTCTATTTCCGGNGCGCTCGATCCATGCCAGAACGCCCTTTATCTCAGANNGCTGTTGATGATCGATATGCATGTTTTGGCCTCAAGCGAGTCGCNGTGAACAGTGATTCATCGCANTAAGCGATAGAAATCCCGCAAATCTTTNACATAAGATTCCGGTTGNTCAAGTGCTGCGAAGTGACCGCCTTCTGNCATGACGGTCCAGTGCCGCAGATCGTAGGCGTCCTCTACCCAGGCTCTCGGTAGAATGTAAATTTCTGCAGGAAAGATGGCGGCACCCGTTGGGACATTGATGAATTCCATCGGTTTCAGGGGGTTGCTATTGCGGTTCTCATAGTAAATCCGCGTCGACGAGGTAATGCTGTTGGTAAACCAGTAGATTGAAATATTGGTCAAAATTTCATCTTTAGTAAAATTGTTATCCAGGTCTCCGTTGGTTCCCTGGGGCAAATCGCTCCAACCGTGAAATTTTTCGACGATCCATGCCGCTAGTCCGGCGGGAGAGTCATTTAAACCATAACCCAGNGTCTGCGGTTTGGTGCCTTGAATCTGCTGATAGCCTACTTCATTNAGCATAAAAGNNCGTCTGGCCTCGACTCTNNCCGCTTCATCTGGAGGAACGGAATCCCGGCGAGCTGTATCGGAAGGTGGATTCGCGAGGACCATGTTCGAATGAAGGCCAATCAGGCGCTCGGGATAATGGTTTGCGAGATGGCGATTNATGATNGCCCCCCAGTCGCCCCCGGCAAGCGCATANCGTTCATATCCNAACCTCTCCATCAAGGCCGCAAAGGTCAGAGCCATCTGCTCAGGNCCNAAACCCGGAGTCTCTGGCGCAGAGGAAAACCCAAACCCCGGTAACGATGGAGCAATAACGTGAAAGGCATCACTCGAATTCCCACCATACTGTTCAGGATTGNTCAGTGCCGGGATNATTTTCTGAAATTCACTGATTGATCCCGGCCATCCATGTACCAGTAACAGCGGGATCGCATCGACCCGATCAGATTTTTGATGGATGAAATGGAGATCGATGGCGTCCAGAATGGTTTTATAGTGTTCAAACTTGTTCAATGCATCCTGTTGTGCAGGCCAGTCGAAATCTGATTGCCAGTAGTCCAACAACTCCTCAATGTACCTCAGTTCAGTGCCGTACTCCCAACTGCTACCTGGTATTTGATCGGGCAGTCGGGTCAGCGCCAGTCGTGCATGCAAATCTTGGATTGCAGCTTCATCGACGTTTATTTCAAACCGCCTGATGGCGCTACTGTTATCTGCCAATAGTTCAGTCTTTGCTCTGTCAGAGACTTGATCCAGTGTTTCAGGTGACATGACTTGTATAATATCCGGAGCGGCGGAGGATTGACACGTAACCACTGTAAGCAAGAACACGAGCAGAAGATTCGCCGTAAAGCCGCAACTCCAAGCCTTTTTGGGCGGGTCGGGTTCATGAGTCAGGTGGCACGCTTGCGTGCCCGCAAAAGACACTGGGCTGTCGTGAGCTAGCAATCGTAAAATCATCGTCAGTTACCCGCTTTGTTTTCAAATGTAGTCGGAATCAGGATAATCATCGCAGGCGTCATCTAATACAAGCAAACGTGAACCTGCGAGTGAACCTAATAGTGGCAGACTGCCAGGATACCGATTTTGTTCTGACAAGGCTTGCACTAGTATTTAAAGGCCGCGCGCCCCATTGATACTCGAATGGGAAATAGCCCGCGCTCCCTGCCTCACACGCGCACCGTAAGTCACTCTGATCAGCTGACGGTTTTGCACAAGAGATCTTGATCGAATACGATTCTACGGAATCGTTCGGCCCCTGCGATCCCAGTCAGGATACTGAGAATTAAAAAGGAAAGACAAGATGTTATTTGGAATGAGTAAGAAACCAGTTGAGCTGCCATCAGCGGAGACCGCATTACCCGACCGTGCCTATCCCAATCAGTTTTCCCGTGAGCACTTTGTGAATGGGAACCCTATAGCGGAACCTGTGCCGGCCAATCTGCGTAAAGCCGTGTTTGGCTTGGGGTGCTTTTGGGGAGCAGAACGCCTTTTCTGGGAATTGCCCGGGGTTTTCAGCACGGCGGTGGGCTATGCGGGGGGGTTAACGAAAAATCCAAGTTATGAAGATGTTTGTAGCGGAAAAACAGGCCACACCGAGGTCGTCCTGGTTTTCTATGATCCCGTGCTCATTTCCTATGAGAAGTTACTCGCCGCATTTTGGGAGGCCCATGACCCTACGCAAGGCATGCGACAGGGGAATGATCTCGGAACGCAGTATCGCTCCGCTATTTATTGGACCTACAGCCATCAGTCTGACCACGCCACGGCAAGTATGAGGCACTTTCAACAGGCATTGCGCGAAAAATCACTAGGAAATATTACAACTGAAGTCAGAGAGTTAGATAATTTTTATTATGCTGAAGATTATCATCAGCAGTATCTCGCGAAAAATCCGGAAGGCTACTGTGGTCTAGTGGGAACTGGCGTTTGTTATGACCGCGATACAAGCGCCTAGCTGTTTGCATCCAGAAGGCTTCCAAAAGGATATGCGCCAGGCTTGCTCGGTATCTGAGCGGTCTGTCGCGCCGTCTGATAGACTGTGAGTGTTTTATTGTGATGGGTGCTCCCCGTGACCTCTCCTGGAATTGATCCTCTCGTCATTGCCATTTCATCTCGCGCACTGTTCGACCTTGCCGATAGCCACACGGTTTATGAGCAACAAGGCCTCGCTGCTTACCAGCAATACCAGATTGAACACGAGGATGAACCCTTACTGCCGGGGGTGGCTTTTCATCTTGTTGAGAAATTGCTGAATCTTAACCAATTGGTTGAGGGGGCACCGGTGGAAGTCATTCTGCTGTCAAGAAATAGCGCAGATACCGGGCTCAGGGTGTTTAATTCCATTGAGCATTATCATCTCAACATCAAGCGCGCTGCATTTTGCGGCGGGGACAGCCCATATCGGTATATTTCGGCATTCAACAGTCATTTGTTTTTATCCACCGACAGAGCAGACGTCCGGCAAGCACTGGAGTTGGGTGTCGCTGCAGCCACAATCCTGCCGTCNGTGAAAAGCAATACTAATGAGCAGAGCCTCAANATCGCCTTCGATGGGGATGCGGTACTGTTCTCNGANGANTCGGAAATNATATTTAAAAACAAAGGTNTANANGCATTTACTAANAACGAACGTGATTCGGCNAATCAGCCGCTGGCCGGNGGACCATTCAAGCCTTTTTTGCACGCCTTNCAACAGCTTCAGCGCGCCTTCCCCTCCGGTGAATCGCCTATCAGAACGTGTCTGGTAACTGCAAGAGCGGCGCCGGCACATGAGCGGGTAGTGCGCACCTTGCGCGCCTGGGATATCCGGATCGACGAATCTCTTTTTCTCGGAGGACTATCGAAAGGTGAGTTTCTTCAGGCCTTCGACGCAGACGTTTTTTTTGATGATCAGCTGGGCCACTGTGAATCTGCGCGTCATCATGTGGCAACCGGGCATGTTCCGCATGGTGTCGCCAATTCGTAGCAATCCGTATACGAATTTTTCAGATCGTGTCTGTTAGATTCTCGCTGTAATGNATGCCCGGNCCTATCGCGCCCAAACAAGTCGCATCTGTGCCAATGTTCCACGGTGGCACAGGCTATGTTCCACGTGGAAAATTCACGCATCGTTAGAGGTTTAGACTNGTAAAAAAACAGCATGCTGCCCCCTATAGCTCTTCGATATTGCCCGCTTCGAAAAGGATGTGGTCGGTTCATTAGGTAAGTCTCATAAATGGAATTGCATGCCAAAATCGCTTGAATTTGCTACCTTCTGGCTCTCTAAGCCTAACTGCCGCGATTTTAGGCGGGATTCACCTAATTCCCGCTAACGGTTCAGTCGGCTCACCCTTAAACCTGGACTCATACAAGGAGATTTATTCAATGGAACTGGCCTGCTTAGATTTAGAGGGCGTACTGATCCCGGAAATCTGGATTAGTTTTGCCGAAAAAACAGGTATTGAAGAGCTCAAAGCCACAACTCGGGATATACCGGATTACAACGTTCTGATGAGACAACGTTTGGATATTCTTAATAAGCACAAGCTGGGCTTGTCTGACATTCAAGANGTCATTGCGACGATGAGCCCGCTTGAAGGAGCCACCGACTTCGTCAGTTGGTTAAAGTCNTGTTTCCAACTCATTATTTTGTCNGACACTTTTTATGAATTCTCTCACCCANTGATGAGGCAGTTAGACTTTCCGACCTTGTTTTGCCATCGCCTTATCACTGATGGGCAAGGTCAAATCGTTGATTATAAATTGCGCCAGGAGGACCCTAAGAGGCAATGCGTAATAGCTTTTCATGGACTTAACTTTCGGGTGATNGCCGCAGGCGATTCCTATAATGATACGACGATGCTGGCTGAAGCTGATGCGGGTATTCTGTTTCGNGCACCAGACAATGTCATCGCCGAATTCCCTCAGTTCCCCTCTGTNACAAGCTATGAAGAGCTTAAGCAGCAATTCATCACTGCAAGCGCGCGCGAACTGAGTTAGCGCCATTTCAGGCGTCAGAGTGTGCTCAGACGCTTGAGCACATGAGCAAGACAACCAGAATAGACGTTAATCTTCCTTTTCTGCCAGCCAGAGTGCGCCGCTTTGCACCAGCCGGCAGATCAGGGCCCGACATTCGCACGACTGCCAGAGGTCTGAAACGTCAAATATGTTCTCCAGCCCATCAGCACATAGCGTTCTGACCGCAGGCAGGCAAGCTCTGTCAAGCTCATAGCTCTCCCCATCAACGAACAGCAACACGGGGTCGGAATCTGTGTGGACGGTATAAGCAAATCGGGAAGCCGGATTTCTCACCAGTTCTACTGCTTGTCCCTTGAACGCGAGCAATTCATCAACATTGACATCATCAGCGAGCGGTTCGATAAGCTCGGGTGATTTGGCCTCCGTTACCAGACTGCCAAATGCCCGTAAAAAAGCGTTCTTGTTTGTCAGGAGTGCAGCTACCACCTCCCACGCGCGCTGCCAGTCTTGTGCGGTAATTTCAGCGCTATCGCGCATCGCCGGGGTCGTATGATCTGTCAGACGGTGCGACTCAGTCAGCGTATCCATCACCCGATTGCTAAAAGATTCGATCATTTCTGCGTTGGAAGGGGCTCTAAAACCTACTGAGTAGCATAGACTCGGAGTTTGAGAAGTTCCCCAGTGGGTATAGCCAGGAGGAATATAGAGAACATCTCCGTTTTCTACGGTAAATTTCTGATTTACTTCAAATTCATCGATCAGATTNAAGTCTGAAGCCGAGCTAGCCAGCGAGNNATGTGGTGCCGCANGNGCAACGNCACGCTCACCGACACACCAAGTGCGCTGGCCAAGGCCCTGGANAAGNAATACATCATAATGATCTANATGGGGGCCGACACCGCCACCCTNAGTGGCGAACGATACCATGATGTCCTCGATNCGCCAGCGGGGCAGAAAACCAAACGCTCGGATCATCTCCTGCAAATCTGGAATCCACAGCTCTGCTGACTGAACGAGCAAACTCCAGTTTTTTTCAGTTACGGCGGGCAGGGAATCAGGGTCAAACGGCCCCTGCGTGAGGGAATACCGCTCGGCAACGCAATATTCTGGTCGGGTAGTGACGAGGCGACTTTCTGCTGCNTCGATACAGGCGATTTCGAGCAACTCTTCTGGATTCGTATAATGGTCAAAATCACTAAAGAAGTTCTTTANTAGTATCGGTTTTTTCTGCCAATAATCCTTTAGAAATTCGACTTTATCAAAATTNGGCTTGAGCATACCGCCTATCTACATCTCGCTGGCCTGATCTGCCGCATTGCCCAGGTAAGTGCGAGGCCGGAGTGCCATTAGAGCCTCCTTGGCCGATTCCGGAATATCCAGGGACTGAATAAAGGCTTTCAGTGTCGCTTCGTCGATGGCTTTCCCTCGCGTGAGTGCCTTCAATTGCTCATAGGGTTGCTTTATTCGATAGCGCCGCATAACAGTCTGGATCGGTTCAGCAAGTATTTCCCAGCAGGCATCGATGTCTGCATCGATCGCCGTCGTATTTAGTTCAAGTTTGGCAATCCCCTTAGCAAGAGACTGGTAGGCAACCAGGCTGTATCCGAGNCCTGTACCGAGATTTCTCATCACCGTTGAGTCGGTCAGATCGCGCTGCCANCGCGAGATGGGCAATTTGGCGGACATGTGGTCGAGGAGGGCGTTAGCCAACCCGAGATTTCCTTCAGCGTTCTCGAAATCGATCGGATTGACCTTGTGAGGCATAGTTGACGAGCCAACTTCTCCGACNACTGTTTTCTGGCGAAAGTAGTTNAGAGANATATAGCCCCAAATATCTCNAGTNAAATCAATAAGTATAGTGTTATATCTCGAAAGACAATTAAATATCTCTGAGACGTAATCGTGGGGCTCAATCTGGGTCGTGTAGGGGTTCCAGTTCAGTCCGAGATCCACGATAAATTCTTCAGCAACGCCTGGCCAGTGGATCTCAGGGTAGGCGGCAATATGTGCATTATAGTTGCCTACAGCACCATTTATNTTACCTAAAATANTGATNTTACATAAGATATCAAGCTGGCGTTGCAGCCGGAACGCCACATTNGCGAATTCTTTGCCGACTGTCGAGGGTGTCGCGGGCTGGCCATGGGTTCGTGACAGCATCGGTTGGCTTGCAAATTCACTGGCGAGTGCCTTCAGTGAGTCAACCGTGCCTTGCATCTGAGGGATCAAGACCGACTCTCGCGCCTGAGAAAGCATCAGTCCGTAGGCCAGGTTGTTGATGTCTTCAGAAGTGCAGGCGAAATGGACAAACTCCAGGTACTCTTCAAACTCGCCTAATTTCTCAAGTTTTTGTTTAACATGGTATTCTATCGCCTTGACATCATGGTTAGTTTTACTCTCAATTTTTTTAACTTCAAGGGCGTCCTCAAGGCTGAAATCGAGAAAAAGAACATTCAAAGCGGCTATTTGGGTACCAGATAGCGGCTTAAGCTCCGCTACCGCCGGATGAGAAGCCAGCGTTTGCAGCCATTTCACCTCCACTTCAATCCGGAATCGCATAAGCCCGTATTCGCTANANATTTCAGCCAGNGANCGGCATTTTTGCGCGTAGCGGCCATCCAAAGGTGAAATCGAAGAAATAGCCGTATGTAGTTGTTCTGTCATACTTAAACTTGTCCTTTNTGANCTAGGTTTTCAAGCATCGANGCCGCAATGCGATTGATCCGGCCACGCAATATGAACAGATGCCATGGCCGGCNTCCTATCTGGTGCCACAGCACGGAAAACCGGATACCGGCCAAAAGCAGNGCGCGTATCCGATTGGCGATTCTCTNGTCCTTCAGATGTTCAACTTTCCCCTGTACCTGGATACGGGAGGAGAGCCTGCTTATCGTATCCTGATATAGGGTCGCCAGCGCCTCAAAACTGCGCTCAGTCTCGCTTGCCCCGNGGTTTTCCGGATGGNTCTCTATTTGCCAATGCNNGTCTGAAAGTGGGCTGATTGATTGGAGTCTCATTCCAAGCCTCGACTGCATGTCAGTATCCGCCATCAGTTTCGGNCGCAGCGTCAATAGGCTTCTTGTATAGCGCGAGACTTCTTCTGNCTCCTNGGGGCAAATCTGTCGCGTCCGCGAAGTGAGTGATTCNAGGCCGGGTCGAGCTAAGCGCAGATCAGGAAAAACGGCAGCAAAAGAAGGCGCGTTCAGCAGAAAGAGCGAATTAATCAATCCCTTCATCGCGGGATAGGGCGCACTGCCCGTACGGGCCAGTTCGCCTACCAGCTGAGCCGTATGCACGACAGCAGCCAGACTAAGAGTCTGTAATTGCGACCGCTGCAGGCCGTCAGCGCTCATAGGAATCCACTACAGCCCCGCCAAGACAGCGTTTACCCTCATAGAATACGACGTATTGCCCCGGCGTCACCGCCCGCTGAGGCTCGTCAAATTCGACATTCAGCCTACCGGTCGCATCATGGCTGACGCGGCAAAGCTGATCTGACTGCCTGTATCGCACCTTTGCGTGACAGCGAAGCGGAAATTCCGGTCCCTTCTGATCAATCCAGGCCACCTCCAGAGCTGTGATGTTGCTTGAATAAAGGATTTTGTTTTCATTGCCTTGTGCTACGATCAGCGAGTTATTTCTTAGGTCTTTAGCCACGACGTACCAGGGTTCTTCGTTATAACCCGCACGGCCACCTATGCCCAAGCCTTGCCGTTGCCCCAACGTGTAATACATCAGACCACCATGTTCTCCCAAAAGCTCACCATTTAGACTCTCGATCCGCCCGGATTGGGCTGGTAAATAGGTGCTCAGAAAATCCTTAAATTTCCGCTCGCCTATGAAGCAGATCCCAGTGCTGTCTTTTTTC
>NZJB01000025.1 GCA_002691885.1 Gammaproteobacteria bacterium | reverse complement strand
AAGCTACCGCTTTCTGTTATATACGCCTCATGGGCGGGTCTGGGCGTATTTTCAGTATCGATATTAAGCAGCATATTTTATCAGCAAGCACTCAACTGGCAATCTGTAGCAGGGCTGTTCCTAATTGTTGTGGGAGTGACTATTGTTAATGTCTACAAGACATAAGAAACTTCGAGACCTTTGCTGGTGGCCGTTTTCGAACTATCTGAAGTATAGATGATGCTGCTGAGGCCGAATGGGTCCAGAGAGGAGTCCAAGCCCAGAAAAGAAGATGCAGAACAGAGAATTAATGCAATGCTATTTGGGTTTTGGCGCCGCGGTCAGTACAACTTGTTCAACCACCAGCGCAAAATCTCCTCTTCGACTCGATACAGCGGGCTGTGACCCGGCGCTATCGAGGGATCGTCAGATGTACCAGTGATGATGGTGGCGATTCCGTCTCCGGTCTCAGGATCAAATAACGCATGACTGAGAACCCCATACGCCCTACCCAGGTGGCCAAGCACGGTATTAGGTCCTCGATCATAACCGAATCCCCGCAAATCAATTCTATGTACCGATAGACCATAGCTCGTCATCAGATCATCGGAGGGACCGCCCGGCTCGGCCTCGCCAGCAGAAAGCCCATTGCTACCATCTTCATTAAGGGTCCATTGGGGCTCGAGCATCGCTGCTACAGAACTTTCACTCAGAATTCGATTCTGATTAATAGTGCCACCATTGGCTAGCATCTGCAGCAAAACTAGCAGCTCATTAGCGCTGGCACGCAGGCCTCCTTGAGGTGAAAATAAACTAGCGTTGCTACCAATTTCGTACCCTTCAAGGAACTGCCTTGCTTGTCCAATGCTTTGCATGCCATAGAAACAGGGTGGTGAACCCGCGTCAACCTGAGCGACCCATGGACCGTTAGGCGCCCAATTGCCATCTATTGGGCGTTTCCGAAAGGCAGCGGCGAGCTGGGAAACAGGCACCGCACAAGGGTCAAAGCGAGCAGTAAGCCCCATAGGCACTAAGACTTCCTCTTCCATGTAAAGATCAAAGCGGCGACCAGATATGCGCTCGATGACTTCTCCCAGCACCCCAAAATTAAGGTTCGAATAGACGAAATATTGGCCTGGTTCTTCGCCGCTGCCATTGGCGAAATGAGTTCCGGCATCCCAGTAGTCTGATTCAGGATTGAAAAAATCCTTAAGCGCACCCTCGCCCGCCTCGATGAAATATCTTGGCCCATCGCGGACTGATGAAGTATGGGAAAGCAGCTGGCGAGCGGTGATCTCCTGTTGAGGAAATTTGGGATTGCGTAGATTCCAACCGAGGTAGTCAGAAATATCCTGGTCCAGTTTTAGCAAATTCTTATCAACCAGCTGCATAACACCTATGGCAACCACAATTTTTGATATGGATGCTACTCTAAGCTTATGGTTGATTCGCAGTGCTTCAGAAACAGGTTCTTCTAATTGGGCGAAACCAAGCGCATGACTTTCAGACATCTCACCATTTTTCATGACACTGATTTGCAGCCCACTTAGAGCGGGAGTGGTGTCTGTCCCATTTAGCAAATCCTTCAGCTTGGTGTCTGCCAATACTGTCGTGGACACTATCAGCGACAAGAATAAGAACAGTTTTTTAGTCACCGGGTTACTCTTAACTTTAAAACGAATTGAAGTTGAACATGCTGCTGTGATGGGCCCGACCAGGAAGACGGCATTGTCTCATGCCACCTTCTCAAATCAGTTCGCAGAATCTTCTGCCTAATTGTGTTCATCAGCCTCTTCGAAGCCGCCGAGCCAATTTCTGCGCAGCTCGCGAGCCTGGTCTTCAGCGTTCTCATCAATTTTAANCTCATGGTCTGCCAGAATTGGATCAAGCGTCAAAGAAAGAGNCTTGAGCGCGCCATCACGNAACANNACCAGNTCTACCTCTTCACNTGGGGAGTAACGACGCANCANTGAGTCCAGGCCATCTCCAATGCGATNNCCACCAAGAGCAAGGAGCTCATCACCGGCATTGACNCCAGCTCTCCAGCCTGCGCCATCTAAGCGGGCATAGCGCACTACGGGAGGATGTCCCCTAAGAGAAAGTCCGAGAGAAACCTGAACCGGAGCATCAGTAATGTCTTCACGACCTAATATCCAACCGATCGATTCGAGTGATTCAGCAACGGGAAGACGCACCGCACCATAGACCCAGCCATCCAGGCGCTCGGCCAGATCGACGCCTCCAGCAGAGGCCAATCGATCACGAAAATCGGCGTAGGTGAAGCCCCCTTCCCCAAGAGGGAAGTCATCATAGAGTGCTGACATTACCGTATCCAGGCTACGCTCTCCATCGCTGGACCGGCGGATCTCAAGATCAAGCACCAACCCGAGAAGACCACCCTGGCTATAGAAAGACACAGTGCGGTTTGGTTTGTCAGCAGCTCGGTCCGCGCCGCGATGGTAGCCCTTGGTCCAGGCTTCGAAACTGGCGCGTGCAAGGGTGTCCTGACCATAACCTGGATTATCTACAACGCTTCCTATGGTGTTGGCGAGCTGCTTGCGATAGTCATAGACTGAGANCAGCCCTGCNCGCACTGGCAGTATTTCATCNTAATAGCTAGTNAGACCTTCGGCGACCCACAACAGTTCAGTGTAATTTATGTCTTGATAGTCATANATATCAATTGCAGCCGGCCGAAAGCGCTTTACGTTCCAAGTATGAAAGAATTCGTGAGCCATTAGACCGAGGAAGCGGTTCCATCGGCCCTCATCCCAAAACACGCGAGGGTCGGTATGCACCACAGTGCTGTTATAATACTCCGTGCCGCCACCCAGGCCCGATCCGCTATTAAGCAAGAAAAGGTAACGATCAGTGGGGAGTCCGCGCTCAGCTGATTCGAACACCTNAGCTGAGGCTTCAACGATTGCGCCAATATCACGGGCAAGCCGTTCTTCATCGCCATCCCAAGTGCCTTCAATCAAATAGTCGATGGTCATGCCAGCGGCTTCAAAAGTGATTAGGTCAAACGTGCCGGCTTCTATGGGCGAGTCCACCAGGCGATCATAGTGTGGCGCTATGAATCGACCTGATTCAGGTTGCTCCATGCCGCTCGCCGCCTGCCAGCCTTGGGGCAATTCGATGTNGACGTCGATGGACTGTCCTCTAAAGCCGTCAGCGTAGATAAATACTGCAGCTGGATTCAAAAATGCATGCTCTGAATCGACATGACGGGTACGATCCCCGAGACTGTCTGCGTAAATGCGGTAGCGCACAATCACATCGTCAAGCGCTGCGCCNTCCCGTTGCACCTGCCAGGATGACTTGGCGGTTTGACGAAAAGNAAGGGCCGAGCCNGCGCTATCCGTTACTTCAATGCCCGACATGGTNCCGACAGGGTCAATAATCAAGTACTGGCCAGAGCGCCATACGGGTAGATGAAACTCCAGTGTNTNACCGATTACACCTCGAAAGCGTGCTTCGATAGTGACTTGTTGAACATCACGTTCGGACAGGTCGACTCGATAGCTAGTGCTGTCCTGCGCNGTCGATGACAGCGCNGTCAGCAACAANATAAGTATAATCAGAGTTTGANCTGATAAGGCTTTTGAGTGCGCGGTAATCATTGCTGNGGGACTTCTTCTGTCGCAAANTCGNGAGGATACCGCAAAAANAAATGGGANCAGAGCATATTTACCTCACCGGCAACNGCTCNGATCCGGCTCAATTTATTTGAGCCNTNGTGCAGAGCAANNNCACAANACTCGCCNCCGCGCAATTAATAGNTTTANATTGCNGTAATCAGTCTTTCCTGTGGACNAAAGCCAACGTCTTTNGCGAATGAGATCNNTAGNCCTNCGCTCATCAAACATAAATAAACCAACATATTCTAGATATGANTGGCAAGCGACATAGATTTAAGCAAACTGACCGAACTNAAGGGCGGGGTCGGAATCCTGAGCATGAGTTCTACAGTTGGCTTCGCCATTCACGGNCANANAAAAGCGGCTCCTAACCTGANACAAGTCTCTCAGGANAACNCACTATAACGGAGCCGCNTGCANGCCAACGACCACTTCAGATTCTCGTNTTGTGGATTCTCAGGGTCTGACTCGCATGTATTTCCGCAGGGTGCGAGCATTGACATGGGGTGGCGGTATCGGCTCTCCGCCATAAATATTTCCATCCATGTCAACCGTAACGAATTCTGCTCCGTTTCCCGGGATTATATTGGGGTTGGCCCATGGGAATCGGATAAATTCCTTGACCCAGCCCGTTTCGTATTCGCCGATTCGGATGCCTATCTCATAGCCTGGATTTTGGACGTTGTCCGACTCCGAGTCAGCCACGTATATTCGCCCCATCGTATCAAAGGCAATCCCGCTTGGGCGCCCAAATTGGGTCCACGTTCCTTGATGGTTGCCTTCTTGGTCAAAAATCTGGATCCTGCTATTACTTCGGTCGCCCACGAAGACTCGGCCGTCCGGGTCGATCGCTATAGCGTGAAGCGCACGAAATTCACCGGGAGCGTAACCGGTTGATCCCCACGATTTTAGGAAGACTCCACGGCTGTCATACTTCGATACCCGATTATTGCCATTCGCGCTATGCCCATCTGCGATAAAAATATCTCCGTTGGCAGCGACAGCAACGTCACTCGGCTCAGTAAAATGATAAGGACCATCTCCAGATTCTCCAGGTGTTCCGATCTGCATAAGGACCTCACCAGTTGGGCTGAATTTGACAACAAGATGGCCCCGATCGTCGCCTTGAGGGATGTTCCTATCGCTGACGGCGTCTGTTACCCACACGTTACCTTGCGCATCGATGTCTAGACCATGTGGCCATATGAACATACCGGCCCCAAAGGACTCTACTACATTACCATCGGGATCGAACTTCAGAACAGAGTCTAGGTCCGAATCGACACACTCTGATCCAAACTGGCTTTGTGGAGCATCACAGCGGACGATAGCCCACACATGCCGCCCATCAATGTCGACTTCGGCCTTCCCAACCGCCCCCATGATTCTCCCACCAGGGAGCTTTGCCCAGCCTTCGACGATTTGGTAGTGGTTCGTNGAGTTTTGTCCACTGGACTGAAGAGGAACTAGTGTGATTACAGATGCAANAAAAAGGGCTAANGNGAAGANTTTTCTTNTGGAGATACATNAAGGATGCCTGTTNGTGANCAAGAAGNATNNNAAGATAGTTGATTTGTTATAANATATCAAAGCGTNTGNTACGTGCGTCNAGGAACTCTAGTCAGGCGACAGTAGCTAGTTACCGACATNTTATTTGGTTTTGCGCTNACTGGCCGAGTATTTNCTGCCTTACAGTTGAGCGGTGCGANCCTCTAGTCACTGTTTTCTCAGTTGCAATAGCTCGCTTATGCTCCCNCACTGAAAGCCGCANAGGGNGTTCGTATTTATNCGGGGAGCGATCTCTTTGTTGATCCAGATAAAGCAGCNATCCAAACTTGCTTGAACCGATTTTAAAAAAAAGGAGCTTTATGATGGGACGCACACGACATTAGTAACGGCCTGTGATGAGTACACCTATTAGGAGGCTTGATTTTCGCGGTTCTGGTGATTCCAGTGGCCATTGGATGGCTTTTGTGGCAGCGTCACATGAAGCGCTTTGAAGTACGCGATAGCGACGTATCTTAACCCAGCACCGAAGAAATAAAGCAGAGAATGGGCGTATTGCTGACGGCTAAATCACCCGATAAAGAGGATTCATAATGAAAGACAAATCATTGAAAATATTACTTGGAATTATTGCAGTTAATCTAACACTTCAAACTATCAATCAGATAGGTCTGTTCCCGACGGCATATGCTCAGCATTCCAATCCACCAATGAAAGTGGTCGTTTGTGATCTAACGGGTTTAAGGTGTGCTGACGTGGGTTAATTGTATCTGAGACTGATAACAAAAAGCAGAGTGTCATTAATGACATAGTGTCTAAAGGAAAAGCAGGTCAGACACTCAGAGGGATAGCCTCAGACCTGAATGATATGAACATTAAGCCCAAGAGAGGAGAGCAATGGTACGCCATTTCAGTGCCATATCTGCTTTAGCGAGTTGCATGAATAAACTACTAACAACAGTAATACTGCTTTGCTTGCCTGTTGCTGCATTTGCAGATATTTGGTTTTGTCAGACAACCCACTGGGCTGTCCTTGATCAAGAGGCAACGTTTGCGCAAGAACATGAGGGGGGGTTTATCATCGACACAGATAAGGGCTTTAGAAATCGGGAATCGAATACTGGGTTATATGGAGGTTCGTGTATAGAAACTACTGCTGTATCCGGTCACCCTAAAATTTTCTGTGAGGAGGATAAAAACCTCCTAAATAGCGCAACAAGCGGGGTACAACTATTTATAGATATCCAAACGCAAACTTTTACCTACGTCAGAACTAATCTTTGGGGGGGGTTCGGTGTAGGTATTGAAACTAATTTGGGAACCTGNANAAAGNCTTAAGCNGTGAGNCNACCAACCACGACACTAATTCTTTGNCTANCTGTGGCAGCAATGNGGGCTTGTGTCTGCCAGCCGCAGAAAGTCGCTGCAATATTCAAGAAGAATGAGCCGTTTCTGCATCCGACTTGCGGCTGCTTGTTATTGACCTTGGCAGAGGAACACACATCCCGTTAGGAAGGGACCGAATATTTGGGGCGTTGCGAGAAAGTGGTTGTTTGTGGTCTGCCGGGGTTAAGATGTGCTGACTTGGATTAATTAAATCTGAGGCTGTTGCCAGAGAGCTGAGAGTGCTGTGGATTTGACCAAAATATGGAACAAGTTAATCTGACCACGGCTGTAAACTGAAGCTACTCTTGCTCTTAGTGCAGGCCCGGATTAGACTCAGGTCAGATGCTCCAACGGCATCGATAACGGTGATCAGAGCCAGCGAGACCAATTATGACTATTTTTCCTGCTAGATTAAGAGACACTGCGATCTTCTTTGCGCTCCTCTCTGCCATTTGCGGGCAGGCGACTGCTCAAAGCAGAACCGCAATCGATGTAAACTCGCTCGGGCCTCAAGTTGGAGAGCGAGTGCCGGATTTCAGTCTGCCAGATCAGAATGGGCTGATGCATAATCTGCAATCTATCATGGGGCCGAACGGTGCCATGTTGCTATTTCATCGCTCAGCTGATTGGTGACCCTATTGCAAAGCGCAACTCGTGGAGTTGCAGGGCCGGTTGATAGAGCTTACCAAGGCCGGTATCGGCATTGCAGCTATCAGCTATGATTCAGAGAACACTTTAGCCTTATTTGCTGAGCGCCGTGGAATTACATTTCCGCTTCTTTCAGATGATGAGTCCGCTGTAATAAAAGAATACGGCATCCTAAATACCGTTGTCGGCGAGGGCCTTGGGCCTAATGCAGATGACCCCGACGTGGTGGCTGATATTCATCGTTATGTAGCTGCAGAGGTATTTGATTCACCACAACTTCGGCGCATGATCAATGGCGCTCCATTTCCCGGTACTTTTATGCTGGATGAAAATGGTCGTGTCACTTCCCGTTTCTTCGAAGAATTTTATCGTGAGCGTGCTTCTACTGCGACAGTTATGTTGAAAAGCGGTATCGGGCTTTCCCCTATCGAAGCTATTCAGGGCACAACTGCACAATTAAAATTCACGGCTTATCCAAGTGACACCATCGTAACCAACGGTAAGCGTTTCTCTCTGATAGTAGAAGTTGTGCCTGGCCCCGATATGCATTTATACGCGCCAGGTGCTGAAGGAATGGGATATCAAGTTGTGGGCTTCAATATGGCAGCTTCTGAGTTTGTCGATTATGGGCATATTGATTTTCCGGAATCTGAAGTCTACCACTTCAAACCTCTAGATGAATTTGTGCCTGCATATCAAGCGCCGTTTACGCTTCTGCAAGAAGCTGTGATTAACGCATCGGCAGAGATAGAAGAGCAATTGGAGGATGTTGACGCGATCACGCTTTCCGGTACTCTGGATTATCAAGCTTGTGATGAAGCGATCTGTTATCTTCCAGTGTCTGTTCCAGTTTCTTTTAACCTGGAATTTCAGCAGCTGGACTACGAGCGCTCAAACAGGTAGTGCTTTCGTTACTTTGGAGGAGAAAAGACACCATTTCCCTGATAATAAATCAGCAGGTAAGGGTTGCGTCTGGCGATGTTTGACCTCCAAACATCAAACAGGAACACCGTCACCATCTTCCGCGCATGGCTAGCTAATGAGATACCTATGGGCTTGTCTCGTAATACCCGCATTTAGAGAAATCACGCCAATTATTCTAGTCATCTTCATAGGCCTGGACTTCACGTGCTTGCCAGCGATCACGCTCCAAAGCCAAACGACCGAATCCGCTGCCTAGGTCAATGAGACGCTGTACTAGGTATCGTCTTAGCGTTAAATCCTCCAAGGTAAAAGAGGTTGGTTTCTCGCAATAACTAATCGTGCCGGCCAGTAAGTCACGCCCAGCCAGAAAGAATAGAACAGGATATTCATGACTAAGTCTCTGCGATTATTGAAGCCTAGGACCAGGTCTGGGATATTTTGTAAGTCAGAGGGGCCGTAGAGATAAATTGAAACCAGAATAAGACCAATCCAAAAAATTGAGCTTGAGAAGCCTATCCAGGCGAACATTTTCAACACGCTTCTTTTGTTATCTTTCATTTGCTTTTGCTGTCTTCCCATAAGGTTTTGTATTGCTTAGACCACTAATTCAATAACCTTTCCTCAGGCTGTCTATGATCAATCTTCGCAAGGATCGGGTAAAGCGGCTATGATATCCGATAGTTCTTTCGGAAAATA
>NZJB01000024.1 GCA_002691885.1 Gammaproteobacteria bacterium | reverse complement strand
AAGCACCTCACGGAAGACTCTGACCGCAACTTCCATCTCTTCCATGCTGCCCAAAGAAATACGGCAGTGCGTGTTTTCCCAGGGTGGAAAATCCCTGCCTACAGCAACTTTCCTTTCCATGCAGGCCTCGCGGAATCGGCGGGCAGGTGCGCGCAGATCGACAAATAAATGGTTGGTGTGGGACTCAGGAACTTCATAACCCAGATCATTCAGGGCGCCGACCGTAAACGCCTTTACCCGGTTGTTTTCCTCGCGTTCCCACTCAATATGCTCACGATCCTCGAATGCAGTCAGCGCAGCAATGGCGCCAAGCATGCTGACATCTCCCATGCCCCAGGAATTGCGAATGGCGTTCAGCGTATCACGGTGCCCCATAGCATAACCGATACGCATACCGGCCAGAGCGTGGGCTTTAGAAAATGAGCGTGTAATGAAGACATTCTTGAACTCCTGAGTCAGCGCCAGACCCGTCTGGATTTTTGCCGGATCGCCGTAATCGATGTAGGCCTCATCGAGATGAATATAGGTATCGGGAGATTCCTTCATAATTGCCCTGACCACGGCGTCGATAGTCTCGGGGCCATGGACTGTCCCAGACGGATTGTTTGGGTTACACAGATACACCAGGCCAGCTCCTTTGGAGACTTTGACCATCTCTGGCAAATCGAGTTTTGCCTCAGCGTCCAGGGGGACCAGTCTAACCGGAAGGCCGGCCCCTCTCGCGGTGGCTTCACTGGTAGAAAACGTTGGGCCCGCAGTGACAAGCGGTTTGTCCTCGCTGACGAAAGCGTGCACTGAGCCCTGTAATAGCCAAGTGGAGCCAGAAGCCATAATGACGTTACCGCGTTCGATGTTGAAATGAGAGGCAATGGCATCCTGAAGCTCCGGCACATAATCCGGAGCGTAGCCCCGGCCAACCCGCTTGGAGGTGTGCGCTCTGATGGCTTCCAGAACGCGAGGGCCAGGCCCTCTGCCGCTCTCATTTTGGCTGAGCTGGATTATACCCTGGTCAAAAACGCCCGCGCTGCGATCGTGGCGTGTCTGTGCAAGTGCGCTGGGGGTAATGAGTGTAGTGCCACCAATCAGTCCAGCTGCAGTGCCAAGACCGGCGGTTTTGAAAAAGCCGCGACGTGTTGTTTTCATTCTAGTCCTCCTCAATCGACCAAACCGATGTGCGTTAGAGCAGCCCGAGGTGCTGCAATTTTATTCGAGGGCTGTCTGGATTTCTCTCTCCATCATAACGTCAGTATCTGGCAATTGCCAAAAAATTACCGGGCTCGAAACCTGCTCCTTTCACGGCTCCCAGCTGACTCCCGGAAGGCCGCGCAGCGGCTCTGGCTCTGGGCGCAGGCTTCGCCTTAGCCATTTTAATCTTGTCAGTTTGTAACAGATGCGAGGAATTTCGCCTCATTGTCAGTACACTGCCGCCCGGCCTGTGTTTAAAGGGCTCTCTGGTCGGACTACGGTCGACTGCAAGCATATTTGAGCTCACTTATGACAGGGAACAACCAGCACCGCACGGCGCGACAACACATTGCAGCGAGCATCCTGCTGCTCGGTCTCATTGCACCCGGAATAACCCGCGCGCAAGACGCATCGGAGGACGGATCTACGGTAGTCTATCCGGCTGCTTACTTCGCGGAATGGCAACCCATCACCGCAGGTGACATGCTAGCCAGAATCCCGGGGCAAGATACCAACGGCCGCGGCAGCGGAGGAGGCGGATTCGGTGGCCCAGGAGGATTTTCTAGAAGCCCGTCTCGCGGCGGAAGAGGACTTGGTAGTGGCGCAGGTTCCACCGAAATTCTGATCAACGGCAAACGCAATGCGGGCAAAAACAATTCGACGCAGCAAATGCTCCAGCGAATCGCCTCTTCGCAGGTACAGGAAATACAGATCATTCGGGGCACTTCCGGAGATCTGGATGTCAGAGGCAGCGGACAGATCATTAACGTGGTTCTGTTCGAGGATCTTTCCTCGAACAGCTTTTCTTATCAGGGATCCCTTAACTATTCACAAGACGATGAAATTCAACCGGGCGGCACTTTCGCGGTAAACGGCCAACGTGGTGCACTAGACTACACGGTGACTCTGCGCAGCCAGCCGCGCTACCGCAACAGCCTAAACAATGAGAGCAGCATTCTGGGTGATTTTTCTCCGAACGATACCGTCACTGAGGAAGTCACTGTTGATGGCAGTAACAATGAATTGAGCTTTAATCTCGCCTACGCGATCAACAGCAAAAGCACACTGCAGCTCAACGGCCTGCTTGCCGAGAGAGATGCCCCCACAGACATTGACCGCGTAACCAGCAATCTTCGCAGCAGTCCGGTTGCACATCTCTTCGAGCGCGAGACCAACCCGAACCCCAGAGACAACTGGGAGGGTGGGTTTGACTATGAATACACGTTTGACAATGGCGCGCGGTTTAAGTTACTCGGCATCGCCAATCAGGATGACAACCTGCGAATTCGGCAACGATTCCAGCGCTTCGCGGACAACACCGAAGAACTCAACCTGATTCTAAACTCCAACTCGATAACCAAAGAGCGTATTTTTCGGGGTTCCTACACATTCGATTTTCTCCAGAATCAGAGCGTTGAATTAGGCGGCGAACGTGCGCAGACCACGCTCAATTCCGCACTAGCGCTCGGTCTGCTCAATGCTTCGGGTACTCCGTCAACTGCGCTTCGGGGGCTTATACCTGTGAACCTCGGCCTCGCCAACTCTCAGGTGGAAGAAATTCGTTATGAACCATTCGCTATCCATAACTGGCGCATAAATTCGAAACTTACTCTGGAATCGACGCTGCTATATGAGACCTCAGAGATCAACCAGACTGGCGACGCACAGAATTCAAGAAGTTTCCAATTTATTAAACCAAAGGTTGATCTACGCTATAACATCACGCCAATGTTTCAGGTAAGAGGCTCTGCCGAACGTATAGTAAACCAGTTGAGCTTCGCTGATTTCGTGGCAGCCAATGATGAGCAGGACAACGATGCCAACACGCTGAGAGGTAACGCCAAGCTGCGTCAGCAAACTCAGTGGCGCTATACCTTGAACAGCGAGTACCGTCTTCCGAGTGACATTGGCGTGGTCAGCGCTGAATTTTTTTACGCTGACCATCAGGATGTCATCGACTGGATTGATGCATCCACTTCAGAGGACGCACTGGCCTCGGTCAATGGAAATCTGGGGAATGGAATTGAGTACGGAGCGAACCTCACTGCCAGTATCCGCATGGCAATGGTCGGACTTCCGAACCTGCTGGTGAATTCGACGCTGAGCGTGCAGGACTCGCAGGTAACCGACCCGTTCGACGGCAGGGAACGGCGCTTTCGCAATTACCAGCGCGGCCGCTTCACCTTGACTACCCGGCACGATGTTCCCGAATGGCGATTTAACTGGGGAATGCAATATTTCGATCGGCTTGACGGCGGCATGTTTCAATACGACATCAGAGATTTCGAATTTTCGGTAGGAGAGCCTTTTTATGGCATCTTTGCGGAAATCAGGGACCGCCGCGGTATCACTTACCGTCTTGATGTAAGGCAGCTAACCGACGGTTCTCAGTGCCGTGAGCGTTGGCGGTACGATGGCCGACGTTCCGATGGCTGGCTCAGGGAGCTTGAGTACCGCTGCACCCACGGAGGTACACAGCCCAGCCTGACCATAACTGGCAACTTCTGAAGCAAATCGAAACTGCCGAGATCCGATCCAGTGGGATGACTACGCCGCGTCGGCCTTGCCGTTCTTTTGAAACTGCAACACTCCGTCATCCGGCAGCCCTTCGGCCAGCAGCTTGAGGTCCAGCAGGTAGTCCTGTGTATTGTGCCAGGGGGAATGCGAGCCTTGCTTCGGAAACAAATGGTTCCCACGCCTAAAATAGCCCGGATTGAAATCGGTAACCCAGTCCTGACCGGCCATCTCAAGTTCAAAATCACGCAGCAGTGGTACGCACTGGGTGGTGCCCGTTTCATCCATTCGTTTTAACAGGGCGCAAACAAATTCTGAATTCAGATCGGCTCGTAAGGTCCAGGAAGCATTGATGTAGCCGAAAGTCTGGATCAGATTTGGCACACCTGAAAACATCATACCCTCATAAAAAAACCGCTGACTGAAATCCAGCTTTTGGTCATCCATGAAAAACTCAACGCCCCCGAGCAACTCCAGTTCGATGCCGGTTGCGGTGACCAGCACGTCTGCTTTAATCTTCTCTCCGTCCTGCATTTCAATGCCATCTGAAGTAATGCGCTCTATAGTGCCAGTTGTCACATCCGCCTTACCGGAATTCAAGACATGAAAAAGATCCGAATCCGGCACCAGACAAAGCCGCTGAGTCCACGGGTCATAGCTTGGGGTAAAATGCTTTTCTACATCAATTTCAGGCTTAAGCGCTTTGCGCAGTCGTTTGAGGATATAAGCTCGGGTTTTAGCTGGCCTCTCGATAGCTTGCTTATAGAAATAATTCTGGAACCGAATATTGCGCCAGCGCGTGCTTGCATAGGCCCAGGCTGCGGGCATCAAACGATTAAGCATATTCGCCAATCTATCCTTGCTGGGCATTGACACGATGTAGGTCGGCGAGCGCTGCACCATCGTGACATGGGAGGCTTTGTCCGCCATAGCCGGAATCAGGGTCACTGCCGTGGCACCGCTGCCAATGACGGCAACCCGCTTGTTGCTGTAATCCAGATCGTCTGGCCACAGTTGGGGATGCACGACCGTGCCGGCGAATTCTTCAAGGCCGGGAAAGTCCGGCGTATAGCCTGCCGAATAGCGGTAGTAGCCACTGCACATAAACAGCAGGCGCGATCGATACCGGACTTCCTGTCCACGACCGTCCCGCGCAACNGTCTCCCAGACNGATTCTGCGCTTAACCAGCGNGCGGAAATCACGCGCANGCCGAAGTCGATGTTGTCCCTCACTGCGTATTCATCCACCGTTTCATTAACATACGCGAGGATCGACGGNCCGTCAGAAATCGCCTTGGGCCGGGTCCANGGCTTAAATTTGAAACCAAAGGTGTGCATGTCACTGTCGGAGCGTATGCCGGGATAGCGAAAAAGATCCCAGGTCCCCCCGACACTTTCTCTCGATTCAATAATGCGATATCGCTTTCCCGGACATTGCGTTTTCAAGTGGCACGCGGCGCTGATCCCCGAAATGCCCGCGCCAACAATTACAACATCCAAAAGCTGCGCACCTGTTGAGTTCATAGAATCCTTTTTGCTCACTTGATCTGTTGTGTTTTCTGGAACGCTCGCCTAGACATCAGAGCTTCCAGGTAGCGCGCAGTATTCGGCTTGTAACGCTCGGACAAACCCAGACGCTTACCGAAATGCAGTGCATAACCCACTGCGATATCNGCAATGGTGAATCGACCGCCTACCAGGAATTNCTTATCCTGAAGGGCCGCTTCCACGGCGCGGATGCGGGAGTAAAACCAGATGGTGTAATCTTCCACGATCTGGGGATTCTTTCTTTCCTCGGGTTCGAGTCGGGTATATCTCAGGACCAGCGCCAGCGGGAAGGTAAAGGTCGCATCACTTCGATATANCCAGTTTAGATAGTCACCGTAATCCGTTTCATCCTGCCGGATAGCAAGTGTTGTGGGCCCGTACTGTTCNACCAGATACTGACAGATGCCGGTCGATTCGGTCAGGGTCCGGTTGCCATCGATGAAGGTAGGAACCGTCCCGAGGNGATTGATATCGAGGTAGCCTTCCCGTTCAGAGCGCGGCGGAAACGGCATCACTTCCAGCTCATACTCAAGGCCCATCTCTTCAAGGCACCACAGCGGTCGCAAGGACCTTGAATTAAAACAGTGATAAAGTTTCAAGAAGCTCTCCACGCATCATCTTAATCAAGCTGGCTGCATTCAGCCTCCCTTCTGATCACTCCCTCTTCTTAGTGATCTATGACTGCAGCAAGTCGCTCCAGCGATCCGGTAAGAGGTAACGCGAAGCGACCCGCTGACAGCAGACGCATTAAACCCCGAATCCGGACTGAATTCGAACGGCATTTAAGCATAGCTGCAGTAGGCTATATGCGGCGAGTGGACTTTCCGTACCGGGCACAGATGTNCTCTTGTAATCCTGTCTGCCAACCCAAGCACTGCCGCTGAGCCGGATAAGGGGACCGGNGCAGCATCTACCTGACCGCACCAACATGAGGCGCAAAAGCCACTTAGTCGTGATTCAGAGCCAGTTGCGGATTCCGGAGAATGCCGCCGTTACCGGTGTATCGTCGGCCTACTCCACAGCCTGCGGGTTGGCACAAGGTTTGCTTGGTAGCGTCGAGCATCTGTTTGATTCCTTTGCCCCTTATCGAGACGACCGTCTACCTGGGTTTATATGCCAGGCGTCCAGGTTGATCCCGATCTGGCGAACATAAAAATCAGAGTCATAACCGCTGCGCTTCTCTGGCCGCCTGAAAAGCCATTTCAGTGCGACAGAACTGCGAGCGTTCCACACGACAGATAACAACGCAAAGTCCAGGATCAAAAGTATTTTATTGATTGTGCGTGAGGTTCGTGACCATGGTTTTTGAAAAATTGACCAGGCCCCTGTGTGATTCATTTCCCCTTCTGCTCGGCTGCGTCCTGATCTTATCCGGATTTTCGGCCAGTGCAGAAACACCAGATTTCCGTGACTTGAGCAGGCGAATCCGGGAACAGGCGGACTCAGTAGACCGCTTGCGAGACGCACTCGGGCGACACCACATTGAGCTTGTTGAGCCCCTCTACGGGCTCGCTCGAATTCAGCTGAGTGCCAATCGTTTTGAGGAAGCCAAAGCAAACGCTGACCGCGCGCTGCAAATCGTTCGCTGGACGCAAGGGCTTGAGTCAGAGCGCCAATTCCCCCATTTGGAACTGATCGTTGGTATTGAGATCGCCCGAGGCGATTGGGACAACGTCGAAGACAAGCTGAAGCACTACACCGCGCTTCTTGGACAGAAATATCATGGCGATGCACAGACACGACTGGGACATATGCTCTGGCTGGCGAACACGCATGCACAAGGTGCACGTGCCGACACCAACAAGCGTCGCGCCTATCACCTGATGCAGGCAACTCGAGTCAGCGAGATTGCCGTGCAATACGCTCAGGCTCGCAGGCTAACTCTGACACCGGTCTACCCCAAACTTCTATTTGCAGTTTCTCGTGCATATGATATGGAAAATGAAGGGATCCGCGAACGGGGCAGCGTAAGCTATCGACTCAGAGAGCTGGCCCCCGGAACGCACATTCTCGAAGAACGAAAAGTAGCCATCACCAAACGCTATCAGTTCGGCCGGGAGAAACTTCTCATGATGCGCAGCGCAATTAGAGACTCAGAGCACTTTGATGATGAAGCCCTGCTGGCAAGTGAAATCTATCTCGCGGCGTGGAGTTCGAAGTACGAAGAGGCAGCAGACTTCTCAGCAGCACTTGATCGGATTAAACAGTTTGCGCTGGAACGCGGACTCAATCATGAACAGGTCAACAAGGCGTTGCAGCAGATCAATCAGGTGACACCGCACCGTCTGGTACTTAACTTTGGCATACTCAAGCAATCTGTCCAGGCTTCCGGCGACTGAGGCTGAACTGCTCAGGCCAGCAATGAGGCAAGCACGCACCGCTGCCCCTCGAAAGGGCGGCGTCCGTGCATGACTAGAAAATTGTCGACCAGCGCGATATCGCCTGCCGCCCATGGCAAATCGAAAGCCAGCTCTTCACTGATCGCGCAGATAGTCTCCATGTCTTTATCAGCGAGTGCGCTGCCATCACCGAAGCAGACCGAATTGTTCGCCTGGTTACGGGCATCCTGCCAACCCTTGAAGGCAGCGATCAGTTGATTGAAAAAAACCCGCCTGCCATCTGGCAACTGCCTGATGGCAGGTAAAACCGGCGTGGTCGCCTTCAGGCTATCATCCTGCAACCATTCAAACTCGTAACCCAGTTCGGCCAATCGACCAGCGGCTTCCTCTTTCGTATCCGCCGACAGCGTGCTAGACCACGATCGCCCCTGGCCGGAAGCCAGATCTGCGCTGGCCGGCATGACGTTGGTATAGCGTAANCCGAGTTCGTCACAGCGTTGAACAAACTCCGGTANCCGTTCGGCCATTTCGGACAGCAGCGCNTCTGAACGNCACAGCGGNGTGGNACCNCCCTTTGTGGGCGTCTGCTCGCAGTAAAATGCCAGCTTGCTCGGAAACANCGGCGTCTGCGCCATCTCGTGATGAAAATAAATCTCCACATCTGGAGGTGCTTCATTAGCGGTGAATACGCGGNCCGTTCGGTTATGACGCACCGCATTTGACAGNGACTNCNCATAACTGAAATTTTCCTGATTNAGGCTTCGCATCACCAGATCAAAATCCTGATCGGACTGAATGGGCAGACCCCGCAGCAGCAGGGCACCACTTTCTGCAAGCAGCTCAAGCAGAGCCTNTCGATGAGCTCGAAACCAGTCAGCGACCAGCTCCATGTCTTGTTCGAGCTTTGCCCCNGCCTGAAAGACCGCNGGAAATNNTGNGTCACAATCAATTTGCCCAGAAAGCTNCACTTCCTGAACGTCTGGNATCATGGTGTTANTCATAGATTGGGTAAAAAGTATTAAAGGCCGCTTCGCAGAACAGAGCGGGATCATTAAAACGCCGGTCGCAGTTGAGTTCGGCAATCGCCGACATTTCCTCNTCAGTCAGTGCAAAGTCAAACACCGCCAGGTTTTCCTGCAGACGCTCCTTGCGCGCGGTCTTNGNAATGATCGCAGTACCGCGCTGCACACCCCAACGCAGAACAANCTGAGCCGGCGATCTTCCGGTTCTCTCAGCTGCCCGCCTGACTGCGGCAGACTCCAGTACGGAATCGCGCTCTGTTGCCATATCCAAGGATACGTAGGACAAGGCACCAAGAGGAGAGAAAGCGGTCACGGTCATGTTAAAGGATTTGGCCAGTCGAATCAGCCTTTCCTGAGTCAGGAAGGGATGAGATTCGATCTGCAACACCTCNGGCTNCAGCTTTGCATAGGCCATCAGGTCATGCAGTAGNGCNGAACTGTAGTTACACACGCCGATGTGTTGCACCAGTCCAGACTCTTTCAGTTCTTCCATAGCCGCCCAGGTTTCGTGAAGGGGCACGGGATCGATCTGCATCCGGGGTTCCGCCGCATCGGGATCAAAGAACCACTCCGGCGGGTAGCGCTGGTCGAAATCGACAAACTCCAGCGATATGGGAAAATGGATCAGATACANNTCCAGATAGTCCAGACCCANATCAGTCAACGTCCTTTCACAGGCAGGTCGCACATGCTGCGGTCGGTGATAGGTGTTCCAGAGTTTCGACGTCACCCACAGNTCTTCGCGCCGACAGCANCCGGCTTCAATCGCAGCCCTGATTCCTTCTCCGGTCTCCCGCTCNTTACCATAATCTGCAGCGCTGTCCAGATGCCGGTAACCGGCTGCGATGGCAGCNTGGACCATGTCTGCAGTCTCGNCGCGATNTANCTTCCACAGGCCNAATCCNACCGCTGGGAATGCATCTTCTCCAATAAAGAAATCTGAGGACATATCCTGNTCCGTCTNTCTCGCGCTGATGCGGNGCTACCAGCTTAACACGTCATTGAGACCCTGCTCAGCGGCAAAGTCTTTAACCGAGATTNCCTGACCCNTGGCNNCAGATTGCTGAGCAGCGCTGGCTNCNAGAATTGCCCACATCCCCTGTTCACAGCTGGCGCTGTCGTGAGGTTTGTTTTCAAACTGATCAATAAAAGCTTCATGCTCAAAAAAGGTCGCTCCGTGATGGCCGCTAGCCTCGATCGGGGCCGGATAGGTAACCTCTTTCCCCTGATAGGCAGGATGTCCAACCACTTCTAGCATGATCTCGGCTCGAGAGCGGCTGCCCGNAGTAAAACTCGAATGTTCTGAGGCCAACAGCCTGCCGTTCTCACCTGTTACGCTGAGTTCTTCGTAGAGCTCTNGGCTGAACATGTTGAGCGTNAATGATGCGCTGATTCCGCCTACAAATTGCATGACGACAAAGGCATGATCATGAATGTCAGAGACTTTGCCTTCGTAGGTAAAATCGATGAAATTAACCGCCTGACCGCTGACTGCATAAACACTGTCTATACGAGTTTCTGCCATCAGGTTAATCAGATCAAAATAATGACAACACTTCTCAACCAGAGTCCCACCGGAGAATGCATTGAACTTATTCCATTGCTTCACCTTACTCAGAAAAGGCGGCCGGTACTCGCTCATCGCAATCGTTTTGATCGCGCCAAGGCTGTTTCTTTCTTTGATCTCGTGAAAGGCCTCCACGTACTGGGATTTAAAGCGGTATTGCATGCCCAGTTGGATGAAACTTGGATACTCGTCGGCTAGCAGTAGCATAACTCGGGCATCATCGAGTCGGGTAGCCATGGGTTTTTCAATAAACAGTGGCTTTGCGGTGTGTTTAATGTGTTGCAGAATCTCAAAATGCGTAAAATTCGGCGAGCAAATAAAAATTGCATCGATAGCGGGATCGTCAACCGCAGATCTCAAATCCGGATAGACAACTAGTTTTCCCGCTGAATAACTAGCAAACTCAGAGGCCGCCTGACGAACACTTTCTGGCTCCGGATCAAAAACTCCGTGGACACGGGCCCGGCCCAGCAGGGTTGCTACCCGCATATGTTCACGCCCGATCATCCCGCAGCCGACGATGAGCANATTGCAAACGGGCTTACCAGTGGCAGCGAAATCCTCTACTCTGGCAGAACGCTGTGATGAATTTTCATGGTAAAAATGCATAGTTCAGTCAAGACGCCTCACGCACGTGGTGAATCAAAGCAGGCTGTTTGCCCACGTATCGAGCCCAGCTGACCAAATTAATCAGGATTAACAGCACCAACAAGGGCATGAACCACTCACTCACTCCACCAACCAGGCCCAGAGGCGAGAACAGCAGATAGAGTCCGACCACACAGGACAGCAGTGTGCCGGCACAGGGGACTGCGTAACGCCAGGGTGTCAGATTCACCAACTCTCGAGAGCGATACGTCCATACCTGAGACCTCGGCCTCAGCATACCGAGCGCCAGCATGATGGCAATTTCCGAAATAAANAAAATTGCGTACAGATGCAGAAAGTGAACGTTAATTGCCTCGGCAAAAACGAACTGCAGCAAACCGTAGGCAATTACATGAAAACCGATCACAACCTTCGCGCCCACGGCAGGAACGCGCCGGGTAAAAAGGCCCACCATCACGATCGCAATCACCGGAATATTATAAAACCCTGTAAAGATACGAATAATTTGCCACAGCCCTTCGGGGGCGTACTGAAGCAGCGGTGCAGCAATGAANGAGAACAGCGCAATACAGACACTGGCACGCTTGGCGATCGTCACCATCTCGCTGTCGCTGAGCGTTTCACCTTTAAGCGGCGCATAAATATCCAAGCAGAAAAGCGTGGCCGCACTGTTAAGCAGAGAATTGAAAGAACTAAATACCGCGCCCAGCAGCACTGCGAGAAAGAAACCGGTGGCATACACCGGCAACACATCCCTGATCAGTTGCGGATAAGCCAGATCGATAGATTCCAGGCTGCTGCCGTAAACATGGAAGGCTATAACGCCGGGTATCATCATCATGAATGGAACTAGGACTTTGAAAAAGCCCGAAAACAAAACGCCCTTCTGACCTNCCGCCAGATTTTTGGCTCCGAGAGTTCTCTGAATCACATATTGATTAGTGCACCAGTAGAAAAGATTCGCGAAAATCATCCCAGTGAAAACCGTGGGAAACGGCGTGGGATCTTCTGCCGATCCGATGGCGTTGAGCTTCTCAGTNTCTGTGGTCACCACTATTTCCAGGCCNCGTAGAACACTGCCTTCACCCAGTGCAGAAAACCCCAGAAGCGGCACGGCTATGCCGATGATCAGTAAACCCAAGCCATTGAGCGTATCTGATACAGCCACGGCTCTGAGCCCACCGAATACTGCGTAAAGGGCTCCGATACAGCCGATCATCGCGATGGTCATTGCCAATCCTGTACTGTAGCTCACCGACAGCAAACCCGGCACGTCAAACAACTGAAGTACGGCAATCGATCCGGAATACAGCACGCCCGGAATGGTGACCAGTCCGTAGCCCACCATAAACAGCACGACGGTCATGCGGCGCACGCCGTCATCATATCGGTCGCACAAAAATTCCGGCAAGGTGGTAAACGCACCGGCAAGATAGCGGGGGAGGAANACGAAGGCCATGCATATGGTAGCTAAAGCTGCAGTGACTTCCCAGGCCATGCTGCTGAGGTTAAAGCCATAAGCGGAACCGTTCAGACCAATCAACTGCTCCGCTGACAGGTTCGTAAGCAGCAATGATCCTGCAATAAAAACTGCACTCAACCCCCGACCTGCAAGAAAGTAACCTTCTTTGGTACTGACCTCCCCTTTTGTTTTCTGGTAAGAAACAAAAGCGACCAATGCCATAAAGAAAATACAGCTTAAGAGAGTTAGCGTTAGTTCAGATAGGTGCAATCGCGTAAACCGGTTCGAATTTATTGTTCTTGTTAACCAGTGCGTTAGTCTAACTCAAAGGGCCACCAACTGCTGATACCATTTATTTGTGCTAGCATGACTAACTTTTTTAAGTTGGGAAATCGCCATGAAAATGTATTGCCGCTCACGCCGAAGCGTATCTGCCTGGCCTTTCTTGCTGATACCCGCCCTGCTGTTCGCCAGTTCGATTAGCGCACAAGCTGTCATGGATCAGGTTGAACATAAGTATGCCGACAGCGACGGAGTCTCAATTCACTATGCCAAGATGGGTAGCGGTCCGCTGATGGTATTCATTCACGGNTTTCCAGATTTCTGGTATTCCTGGCGTCACCAAATGGCCGGACTGGCAGACCAGTATACTGTCGCCGCCCTGGACACCAGAGGTTACAACTTGAGCGAAAAGCCTGAGGGTGAAGCGAATTACGACATGACGCTACTAACTGCTGATGTCGCTGCAGTCCTCAGGGCGGAACGCGAAAGCAGCGCGGTTGTCGTCGGTCATGACTGGGGAGGAGGCATCGCCTGGAATTTTGCTGCCGCTTATCCGCAAATGACCGACCGGCTGATCATCATGAACCTGCCTCATGTGAAAGGACTACAGAGAGAGCTGGCCAGCATGGGTCAACAGCACAGTAATTCCCAATACGCGCGTAATTTCCAGCAGCCAGACTCCCATGAAAATATCAGTCCCAGCGGCCTGGCAATGGCGCTCTCTCAAGGAGACGAAGCGCTGCGTGAAATTTATCTTGCAGCCTTCGAAAACTCGAGCACTGAATCAATGATGAACTACTACCGTCGCAACTATCCCCGCGAGCCTTATGTTGGTGGNCCCTGGGCGGAGTTACCCCGAATTCAGGCGCCTGTGCTCCAGTTTCANGGGCTCAACGATAGTGCACTGCTGGCNCCTGCTCTCAACAACACTTGGGAAGAGTTGGANCAGGACTGGACTCTGGTGACCATTCCAGGCGTGGGACACTGGCCGCATCATGAGAAGCCCGACATGGTGACCAATATGATGCGGGCCTGGCTGAGCTTNCACGAGTAAATCNNCGGATTCCTGATNATCATCTTCGTTGTGGATGGAGNGCGCTGCTGNCGCGGCGCACGCCATCTCCTACTCAAAGCTCGCGGGTCAACGCTGATGTCGCCATTATTNGGNNAGGCTAAACTGGCCTCGCCATCGCCAAGCGCTGGCACNCCCACTTCCNAAATNAACGTATTGTGCNGCTCGACAGCAANGNGNAGNCNAGCTGNCGCGNGACNACGCTCAGCCTTTNATGGCCGACGACTTAACAGCCANTGACCCGTGCANCGGCATTCCAACCANTTTATTCTGNAANNTTGANCTTCCGGTTCTGCTTNTCATCGGNTTTGCGATTGGTTCAGTCACACTGNCAANCAGCGCCAGGTCGGCGGAGCAANAGCGGTCACTTGTCATCCNCGCGCAGGCAGGGAGTCAGCCAGCTGTTTCAGCGTTTCTGCACAGTCCAAGCNGACCTTCAGGCTCANTAATTCNTCAGCACGGGTGAGACCCTGATTNATNCACANAATAGGTATGTCATGATCATGGGCGAATTTGCAGTAGCGGTAACTGGAGTACACCATNANCGAAGACCCTACCACCAGCAAGGCATCGCACTGACTTAGCTGCTCGAATACCCGGCTGATGATTTTTTTGTCAACCGACCCGCCGTAAAAAACCACATTTGGTTTGATCAAACCGGAGCAATGGACACAGCTGGGTAGCTGCATCCCTTCCAGCGCGGCACCTTCAATTTCTGCATCACCATCGGGTCGCTGCGTGACACTGAGATGATCAAGGTGGTTGTTGTGGGCCGCTAACCATTGCTGGACATCCGCACGCGAAGCAATTTCTCCACAATCCATACAAACCACCTGATCGAGACGCCCGTGCAGATCAATCACCCTTTGATGACCGGCCTTCTGGTGGAGACGATCGATATTCTGGGTCACGAGATACTGAACATAGTCCTGCGCTTCCAGTTGGCTTAGCGCCTGATGACCCGAATTGGGCCGGGCGCTCGCGACGTTGGGCCATCCCTTGTAACTGCGCGCCCAGTATCTTTTGCGTACAGCAGCATCACGCATAAATTCACCGTGCTGGATCGGCTGACTGGAAGTCCATGCACCAGTCGCATCACGATAGGTCGGTATGCCAGAGCTCTGGCTGATACCGGCTCCGGTCAACACCATGAGCCGAGGGTACTCAAGAATAAAGTCCCTGAGCTGCCGCAGGCTGGGCTCCAGCGTCATACATATCCCTCTGAGTGACAGATCGGCGAGCCCAAAACAGCACAATAAGCAACTGGCTCCCTTTGTCCCGCGACAGCCAATAGTTTCTCGTTAGGCAGAACCGGGATACCTTCCTCCATCAGCATGAGTAGCAAGCTGGTTACCTTGCCACCGTGCCGGGCAACACTCCTAAACCTGCATCAAAACAAACCAGAAGCGCAGCCGGCAGTCTGACCCTATGCCGTTATCGTCGCACAGAACGACCCGGTCGAAGCGCCGGAGGTTTGCCCTTACACCTGTGTAAACAGTCGGTTCAGTGCACCTCACCAGCCGCAATTTTCTGAACGTGTACTCCCCACAGAGCAACCAGTACGAGCAGCGGTGCAGACAGTGTAATCAGCAAGGCTTCGACCATGGAAACGCCCAGCGGCATCGGTGGAGATTGTCCGCACATTCCCTGAGCCTCGAACAAAACCGGCACCCATTGGTCAAGGGGCATGAATTTTGGAAATCCGGCTCCGACAGTACAACTTGAGATCACTGTACCTTGCTCCACGCCATAGGCGTAATAGCTGGTGTACAGCGCGCCAGCCATCATCATAATAGTCAGGTTAAGCGACATCCAGCGCCACCAGAATTTCTTCACCAGGCTCAAGCCGGTGGCAGAAAAGATCAGCGACCCCATCACCCAGGCTCTGACCTGCACACAGAGCGCGCATGGGTACCACATGCCCGGGCCATATTGATAGTACAGCGCGATTCCTTCCATGATCACCAGGTACGAAGCTCCGGCAATCCAGAAAAGGCGGTTTTCACCGAGTTGATAAAGCTTGTTCACGGGCCGGTCCCTCGAAAATTCAGTAAGCGCTTTAGTTACGGGGCATTTTAACGGAAATAACTGAGCAATTGTCAGCCTTGAAACACAAGACTCAAAACGCGCCTGATGATCGGTACTGACCTCTGCTCCCGCAGGCAGGGTGCTGTCTGATCAGGCAAGGCCGCCGAGCAGCGTGAAAGCCACCAAGATTGCTGCCGATACCACCACCCAACTGAGTATTTGTTGCTGCCGCTTCTTTGCGCTCTGTATCTTGATATCAAGCTGCGCACTTTTCAGAAGCCCATTAATAGGCGGATTGGGATTGAGTTTATATTTGGTCTGACCCGTCTCAATGAAGCAGACCCGGTGTGTCTGCAGGAACTTTTGCAGCTCTGGCAGTCTTTTCCCCGTGCTCCGGGCGAGCGCCATTAGACTCACTCCCTCCGCTGGCCCCTCACTCAGGGATTGGAGTATCTGATTGATGTCCACAGGCTTCATGGCCATTATCCTTTGTTACCTTCAGTTGCTTTCAGTTCTTTTCATTTACTTCCGCACTGTCATGCCGCGAGCCATTTGTACATGACCAGGGCATCAACATACCCTAACTTCGGGTGCGCAAAGGCGCCAGGAAGCCGGCCCACCGTCGCAAAGCCGAGCTTAGTCCAGAGCCGGACAGCCCCCTCATTGCTGGCTACCACAAGATTAAACTGCATCGCCCGGTAACCCATACTGATTGCTTCCTGCTGGGAGTGCACACACATTCGCGTCGCGAGACCGCGGCCACGCGCCGCTAATGCCACCATATAACCGCAGTTGCAGACATGCCCCCCCGGGCCATCATGATTGGTTTTTAGATAATAAGTGCCCAGAATACGCTCGCCCTCTTCAGCAACATAGGTGACTCTCGGGTACTGCATCCACAGATGTTTTGCCTGTGCCTTGTCGGTATCAGTTCGGTACCCGTAGGTCTCGCCTGCGGACACCACGTCGCTAAAAATCGGCCAGATCTGATCAAAATCTGAATCCGTCGCTTGCCGAATACACACAGTCATGTCCCTGGTTCGCGCGAGGTTAATGAGCTGCCGATAATAGTCGAAGTATCGGCCGTATTGCTAACCAGAACAAATTTGGCCGGGTTTGCTTTAGATTCTGAAAGATGAGTGGGGTTAGCGCCGCCGAGCCACAAAAATCGCTCTTTCCAGCAGATGCCAAGAGCCAGGCTTCGGATAAATTAATCCGGATGCGCACTGATAACCTTGACACTCATCCGCTCAGGTCTTCAAATGGGGGTCGGGGTTTGCTAAGAGCTGAATTTCCAGCAGCAGGTGTGAGCGTAACAACTATGCTTGGCATCCCGTGCGCTGATTCAGGTTTGAACAGCTCGGCTCAGTGTTGATGAACCACTTTCTCGGAGGTACAACATGGCAATGCGTCTGCTTACTGCGATTCTCGTTCTGACTTCGGCTGCAACCGCCAGTGCACAGTGGGATACGGTTCTTGGAGATGCCCTCGATATGCCGGAAACTGGCCCGCACTGGGTATCCGTGAGAGGCCGCGGGATCGCCTACCTGTTGAACGCAGACACCGGCAAAGTCGGCGGCACCCTGGACATATCTAACTTTACCCCTGCCGTCCGTCCCGCGATGACACGTGATCGGATCTACGCCTATGGCTCTTTTTACAGCCGCGGCACCTACGGCGACCGCACTGATGTTGTGATTGGTTTCGACACCGCCACCACCCTCCCTGTTGAAGAGGTTGAAATTCCGCCCAAGGCAGCCGGCATCGGAAATCCCGGCATGATTGGCCTTATCAACGAGCAGTTTATTGGCGTCTGGAACATCACGCCGGCGATTTCAGTTTCGATCGTGGATTTGGACAGCAGTGAATTCGTCACCGAGATTTCAACACCTAACTGTGCCGGTATTTATCCGGCCGACCGTGGCTTTATTTCCTCATGCGCAGATGGCACTGTGCAATATGTGGGACTGAATGAAAACGGTGAAGAAACTTCCCGCTCAAGCAGCGAGGTGTTCTTTGATCTGTTCGAGGACCCCGTGCTTGACTATGCCGTGCCGAGCGACGACGGATGGGTTTTCATGACCATGAACGGAAGGGTCCATGAAGCGGCGGTTGAAAACGGACAAATAAGTATTAGTGACGGCTGGTCAATTAATCCGCCGGATACTGACGCCACCGACCGTAACGGGATGCCGTTGTCTAGTGACGACGACTGGCGTCTGGGTGGCAACCAAGCCTACGCACTAAACAGCGAAGCGGAGGTTCTCGCAGTGGTAATGCATCAGGGAGGCGGGCAAGAATCCTTTGAAGATTCAGGTACCGAAGTCTGGGTGTTCTCAACCCGCTCGCAGCGTCGCGGTTACCGAATCACACTCGATGACGACGAGACTGTGACCAGCGTCCAAATGACTCAAGATGAAAATCCCCTGCTTCTGCTTGCAGTAAGCGGCACCATTCAGGTCCGCGAACCGGTCACCGGCCGGCTGATCAGAACCATTGAAGATCTGTCAGGCACCATTCAAAATCTTTACGGAGACTAAGGGTAAGCAGTAAATGATTGATCCCTTGACGGTTCTTGTACTATCCGCATCACTAGCCCTGCTGTTTTTCACGGCTGCAAAGCATAAGCTGAACTCGCCGAGCCGGTTCAGGGCCCAGCTCGCAGCCTATGAGCTCGTGCCGTCTGCCCTTCTCCCTAGTCTGGCGCGGGCGATACCCTTAGCGGAAATGGCTGTTTTTTTTCTGATTCTGATGCCCTTTACTAGAACGTGGGCAGCGGTTCTGGCGGCTGGACTGCTCACTTCATACACAGTTGCTATGGCAATGAATATCCTACGGGGCAGGGATAACATCGATTGCGGCTGCGGTGGTCAACAGCAAATCCTCTCATACTGGCTTCTTTTGCGGAATGCCGCGCTCATTATTGGCTGCCTGCTTTTGGTCCTACCGAATACTGACAGAGCTTTGGTTTGGGCAGACTTTATACTGCTAACGCTGATGCTTGCCGTGCTCTGCGGTACATATCTGCTCGTTGAACAGCTGGTCCGTAATCAGATTTCTCCAAAAGCAGGAGGATAAGCCATGGATAATTATCTTGCCGAGATAGTCATTATGTTAGCGCTGGTCGTTCTGGTTCTAGTCGTTGCGGTATTTGCTTTGGCGCGCCAAATCGGCGTTCTGCACACAAGACTCGCGCCGGCGGGTGCGCTGATGACGACAGCTGGACCTAAAGTAGGTGAACCGGCACCCTTATTATCGATACCCGACCTGAATGGCACCCCGCTGGAGTTAGGAGGTACACGAAAGCTACCCCAGCTCCTGCTATTTGTCTCACCTACCTGTCCGGTTTGTCAGGAACTGGTGCCAACAGCCAAATCCATGGCAAGAAGTGAGAAACTTTCTTTGGTTTTTGGCAGTGATGGTGGAGAAGTGCAAAAGCACGCAGATTATGTCAGCAAAATGAATATCGAAGATTACCCCTATGTCGTTTCATTGGAATTAGGAATGAAGTTTGAAGTCAGCAAACTGCCTTATGCAGTGCTGATTGATGAGCAGGGCGTATTACGCTCAAAAGGGCTGGTTAACAGCCGTGAACATCTTGAGAGTCTTGTTGAATCGATGCGCTCCGGTTATGAATCGATACAAGATTACTTAGTAAAAGAAGAATTACTCGGAGAACAGGCATGAACAAGCGTGAGCAGTTGATTGACCAGTTACTGAAGGATCTCGATGCCGCCACCAATGGTGCAGTGCGGTTCATTTCCTCGCGCACATCACGTCGCTCGTTTTTGGGTAAATTTGGGACGTTTCTCGCCTGCATGGGCGCCCTACCCATACTGCCGGTAGTGCGCGATGCACACGCACAAAACTCTGATGATATACCTGATATGGGTAATCCCGATTCCTGTGAATACTGGCGATATTGTGCTTTCAGCGGGCAGGCATGCAGCTGCTGCGGCGGCACTGTGACCCAGTGCCCTCCGGGATCAGAAACTGCAACAGTCGCGTGGGTCGGTACCTGTCACAATCCGGGTGATGGGCGCGATTATCTGATTTCCTATAATGATTGCTGCGGCAAGTCGGCCTGCGGGCGCTGTGGCTGTCATCGCTCTGAGGGAGATCGCCCGGTTTATTATCCGGGCAAATCGAACAGTATATTGTGGTGTTTTGGCTCAACCAGCCATGCTTATCACTGTACGCTGGCGCGCATCATGGGTGTGGAAGAAAGCAACGTCGCAGGACAGTAGCGGTGCACAGGGTTCTAGTAACTTCTGCGGTCGCCTACCTGCTCATGATGGGGGCACAGACGGTTGGGGCCCAAACCAGCCCTAAATTTTTCTTTCTTCAATTCTGTGTGGGATGTCATCAGTATGATGGTTCCGGGCTGCCCCCTGAAGTGCCGAGCCTGCGAGACGATCTAAGCTATTTGATTGGAAGCCCGGCTGGCCGCGATTTTATGCTGCGGGTCCCCGGAGTCATTGGTGCGCCGGGATCGGCAGAAGAAGTAGCAGATTTGCTTAACTGGATTGTAGGCACTTTTTATCAGGGAGAGACAGACTCTCCGCCTTTTACAGCAGCAGAAGTCATAGAGGGGCGAAAGCGCCCGATGAAAGACCCCATCAAAGAACGTCTCGAACTGCTCGCGAGCTATTGAGATGTTTTCGCTGAGAGGCAGATTGGGGCGAGCCGGCTGCTACCTGCTGATAGTGATCGCGGGCTGCGCGAATCTTGTCGCCGCTGAGCAAAAGTGGACCAACCCTCCCGCCTTCTCCTATCTGTTGCACTGCTCAGGCTGTCACATTGAGGACGGCTCAGGCGATCCACCAGAAGTCCCTGATCTACGGAAGAACCTGGATAAACTGCTGAGATCGGAAACCGGTCGTCGCTACATGCTGCGAGTACCCGGGGTTACTGATACGCCCGTAACCCCGCGAGAAATGGCTGAGTTGATGAACTGGCTGATCGCCGAATTTTATCCTGAGCTCCAAGACTTCCGTCCATTCAGCGCCGAGGAAGTAGTCAGTGGCAGAGCGACGCGCCTGGCCAACCCGCTCAAAGTCAGACAGTCACTGCTAGGCACGACCATAGACTGACTGCTGACATTGGCCAGTGGCCTGCACGATTAAATCCTGCCGTCCCTGTAGCCCGGGTCATTCGACACCGTACACAACCGATGTACAAGTGGTCCGGGCATACTAAAGGCGCTCGAATCTGATTCAAACGCCTTTGAAAGTAACAAAGCTCGACGTGATTGTTCAGCGCCAGGCCGAGCGTCAGATGCGTGAGCGGGTCAGCTCCACATCTGCATTGCGCCAGAAGGAGTCAAACTGCCGCTTGATAACCAAAGCTTCCTGATCTTTTCCCTGCGCTTCCAGCGCCTGATACAGGCCGAAGGTAGACCAGCCATTCTGCTGATTCCACTGTAGATCCTTGAGATAGACATCCTCGGCTTCTTCGGCTTTTCCGGCTTGAATTAAGGCGGCACCCTGATACAAGCGCATCGACTGACTCCAGTCAGGCGGCTCGGTGTAGTTAAGATTTTCCTGAAAGCCGACGGCGTGGCCGTAATGAGCAATCGCGGCATCAAGATTTCCATTGGCCTCTTCGAGCTCACCCATCAGCGCGTGCATCGCAAGATTGAGGACATGCGACGCGGGGGTTGGGCCAACACCTGATTCATCAACGTCGGGAGAAGCGATCGCATCCCGGATCACCTGAACCTGAGCCTCAGCAGGCCCCATATGGCCCTTGGCAACATGCGCGCTACCCATAACGTAAGCCCACATGCCCTTCAGATACGGAGTCACTGCTTTCTCTAAATTTGCCTGGTTTTCCGCATGGATTTTGTCCCATTTCCCGAAGACTTTATCAGTGACCCACTCATGGGCGATTGTTTTATCAGCGCCCTGTCCCGGCAAACGGTTACCTGCGTTTTTGGCTGCGGCTTCATACGCCGAATCATAATTTCCCTGCAGCATGTTGGCGTATCGCACAAAATCCAGCGCGTGCGGTTTATGAATTTTGTGTGACAGTGGATAGGTTCCGATCATCGGGAAATTAGTGTCTCCCCAGATTTCCGCAAACTGGTCGTCAACAATTTGGGAGCGTTCATTGATATCGATTGCTTTCTCGTACTCACCGACCCGTAAATAGATGTGCCCCGGCATATGCACCATGTGACCGGAAATAGGCACAGAGGCCTCCAGCTTTTGCGCGGACGGCATAGCAAGTTCAGGCTCTGATGACATTTCCATCAGATGGATGTAAAGGTGATTGGCCCCAGGATGGTCATGCGATACCGCCATGGCAGCTTCAAATGCCGCTTTGGCTTCAGCCGTACCGGGCTTTGGCGTGCCATCTTCGTTCCAGTAGTCCCATCGAGTTGTATTCATGTAAGACTCACCGTACACGGTGGCAATGTCGGGATCGGTTGGATACTTTTCATGAAGCTCACGCATCGCGTCCAGATAGGCGAAATCGCGCTCCCGATCGTCCGCTATCGCATCCTTGTTGTAGAGCACAAACAGCGCGTTGATCATGTCACGCTCTTTTTCCGTAGCATTGTTAGCCAACTCCAGCGCCATCCGGATCGCCTCGAGCCCGGTTCCTTGAGGGTCGTCAGGCAAGCCCACGTACCTACTGTTCGGATTCGGACCAATGGCATGTGCCAGTCCCCAATAAGGCATGGGGTGCTGAGGATCTAACCTCGAAGCTTCCTGATAAGACGCAATGGATTCGGGAAAATAAAAGCTCCACGCCATTCTCAAACCTTGATCAAAAAAGGCCTGCGCTTCGGCTAAGTCAGTCGAGATAGGGGCAGTATAGGTACCACTGCCCGGTATCTTGATGGCAACTGGCTCACCCTCCTGTGCCAGACTCCAGGAGCCAGATGTGGCGAAACAAATCGCGGTGATGAGGGTCAAAAATTTGCGCATGAGAACTTCCTCCCGGGTGAGTTTCTGTCTGCTGTGCTACTGCTGATCTAGAGTTTGACAGGTTACTGATTTCTAGTCTTGATCGAAGTATAACCCAAATGACCCCTATTCCGGCCACAAAGCAAAACTTTCTCAAATGCGCTACCCTTTGAGGAGATATAGAAATCCAGCTAATCGCCGGTCTCATCATGCAAACACTGACTATCGACGTCTTTACCGACTACATCTGACCCTGGTGTTACCTCAGTACCGTGAGTATTGAAAAGCTGAAGAAAAACTACCCGGTGCAAATCAGGTGGATTCCCTTTCCCCTGCATCCTGAAACCCCGCAGGAGGGGCGTTCGCTGGCAGAGTTGTTTGCCGGTCGCGACATCGAGCCGATGAAACGTCAGATGCGCGAGCTCATGGAGGAAGCGGGTCTCGAGTATGGAGAGCGAACGCACACCTACAACAGTCGGCTCGCTCAGGAACTGGCAAAGTGGGCTGACACGCGAAAGGGCGGCCAGGCGATTCATGACGCACTCTATCGGGCCTACTTCGTCGACAACATCAATTTGTCTGATATCGGCGCTCTCGTCGAAATTGCCTCAGGTCTGAGTCTGGACGGAAATTTGGCACGCCAGGTACTAGAGCAGCGATCTTTCCGTGAAGCAGTAGACGCTGACTGGGAAAGGGCCCGACAACTCGGCATTACCGGCATTCCGACCTTCTATAAAAACGATCTGGCAGTTGTTGGCTGTCAGCCTTACGAAACCCTCGAGCGATTTGTGAAACATCTGACGAAGACGTAACGCGATGATTAGAGGAAAATGGGAAAGCGCGACATGAGCAATCGAAGAGCATTAATCACCTGCGTCGACACCTATATGGGCCCGACCATCAGAGAAAAATTTGAGGCAAATGGTATAGAGGTCTTCAGCAGCAGAGACCCCATGCGCTCGCAGGAAGATTGCGAGGCATTGATTAAACGAGCTGGTCAGATTGATATTCTGATCGCCAACCTGGCAGAGCCTCCGATGACCGGGCCGGTGCACAAGATCGAAAATGCGGATTGGGGCCAGCTGTTCGACACCCTCGTGCATCCGTTGATGTATCTGATTCGGGCAGTGACACCTCAAATGGTCGCGCGACAATCCGGAAAAATAATTGCCGTAACCAGTGCCGCTCCATTAAAGGGCATTCCCAATCATGCTGCTTACTGTGCGGCACGCGGCGCTCAGAATGCTTTTATTAAGGCCGTTGGCCTCGAGCTGGCGCGCAGCGAGGTACAGGTCAATGCGATCGCGCAGAACTACATCAACAACGATACCTACTATCCCGACGACCTTATTGAGAGCCCTAAGTTTCTTGACCATGTAAAGCGTAATGTGCCGACCAACCGGATAGGCGCAGCATCAGAAACGGCGGAACTGGCAGCTTATCTCGCCAGCGAGAAATGCAATCACATGGTGGGCCAGATCATTCCGCTGGCAGGAGGCTGGGCGAGCTAGTCGAGCTCATCAGGACCTGCGACGATATTGTTGTCATGCAGACGGCCAATCTGGCCGTCGCTCAATGCGAGAATTTCGCTGAGCACTTCATCGGTGTGTTGTCCAAGCAGGGGCGCTGGTTTGATGGTTTCTCGAGTGGTCGCACCAAAACTCAAAGGCTGACCCGGCATGAGAAACTCTCCAATACCCGGCTGATGCACATTTTGAAAAAGCGGATTGTCATCGGAACAATCAATGTCTTCCGCTACCAGCTCTGAAATATTCTGATAGGGGCCCCAGCAGGCACCTGCGGCATCCAAGGCATCGGCCACCGTCGAAAAAGAATTCGCGGAAAACCAGGGCTCGAACAAACTGCGGAGCGACTCCCGCGCTTCAAATCGGTCACCTTCCCGGACAAAATCCAAGCCAAGCTGATCTTCTAATGCTGCAACGGCTGGTTCCGTACCCGTTACTTTGACCAGCGCCTGCCACTGCTTCGGACTGACACCAACCACCATGACCCGCTTGCCATCCTGACACAGAAAGTCGTGTCCGAAGGTGCCAAAAATGTGGTTACCCATCGGCTGCCGAGCCAGGCCATTCAGCTGCGCCTCAGCGATGTAGCCAAGATGTCCCATAGTGGCTAGGGCAACGTCGGCCAACGTAATCGACACAAACTGACCTGCACCCGTCCTGCGTCGATGGCGTTCGGCGGCCAGCAAGCCCAGCGCGATCTGTTGACCGGCAATGACGTCCCAAGCTGGAAAAGGATTGTTGGTAGGCTCGGTGCCATTTCCGGCAAGATAAGGCAGACCCACTTTACTGTTCACGGTATAGTCAAGAGCGTTGCCCCCGTGTCGATCGCCGGTAAGATTGATGAAAATCAGATCTTTGCGGTAAGCCCGCAGCACTTCGTAACCAAGCCAACCCCGTGCAGGAAAATTAGTTACAAAAAGACCGGCATCCTCGCCGGAAGCCGTAATGATCCGAGTCAGCAATTCGCGACCTTCAGGATGTCTAAAATCTACGGCAATAGAGCGTTTGCCTTTGTTGAGTGAGTGCCAGTAGAGACTCTTCCCCTGCGCAGAAACCGGCCAGCGGCGATAATCTAAGCCACCGCCAATCATGTCAAAGCGGATCACATCAGCACCCAATTGAGCCAGCGTCATACCGGCGGAGGGGGCCGCGATAAACGCACTGCCTTCAATAATGCGCAATCCACTGAGAATGCTTTGCACGATCACCCCCGCCTCAGATAATTTCAAGATAACCGTTATTAACGACCATTTTTTCCTGCTCTAGCGACCAGCACCGGAACGCGATTGTCTTTTCTTCGTGCCATATTTCTGTGCGGATAGTTTCACCTGGGTAAACAGGGGCAGAAAAACGAAGCCGAATCCGTTTAAGACGTTCCGGCTCGTAATGGCAACATACTTTCATCAGGGCATGCGTCGCTACACCCATGGTACACAAGCCGTGCAAGATGGGTTGTGAATATCCCGCGTCACCAGCAACCTGCGGTGACGAATGCAAGGGGTTCAGATCTCCTGATAAACGATACAGCAAAGCTTGCTGGGAAAATGTGGGCAGGTCACACACTATATCAGGCTGACGATCGGAGATCCTGTCCTTCTCCTGCGTGACGGATCGTCTTTCCGAACTAAACCCGCCGTCTCCCCGTGCAAGAATGGTGGTGATCACAGTAGCAATATCTTCGCCGGTTTTAACGAGACGTATAACGCGTTCAGTAACGATCAGCGCGCCTACGCGAGCTCCCTTATCGCCCACATCCGTAAAACGCGTGGTGGCTGCCACCTCGCCGGCAGTTGGGAGCGGCTGATGCCAAATGATCTCTTGCCCAAGGTGAAGCAATTTAACCCAGTCGAGATTGATGTCTTTTTCAGCTGCCCAGAAGCCGGGATGCGCCAGCGTGACCGCCTGGGTCGGCATGACTTTAAGTGCGTCCTCATAAACGAATCTCAGCTCATCCTGACTGAGCGGGTCTCGGCCCAGGCCAACCCCGAGAGCATAAAGCATCGAGTCTTTCTCGGTATATCGATGCGTGATCTCGGGCCACTCTCGGGCAAGCAGATAATCGGGGTCTATAGCCATTTGAATGCGAATTCCTAATGCAGTTTCATCGCTTTAGGTAAGGTGACCTGGAACATCGGCCAATTCAATGCGCAGCATGCCCAGGCTTACAGACCGCCCCGCTCCAGCAGCTCTCGCGCCACGACCCGTGTGGCCAACACCTCTTCAGTGCCCTCAAAGATCGACAGCACCCGTGCGTCAACAAAATATCGGCTTACTGCAGTTTCTTCGGCATACCCCATCCCGCCATGAATCTGCATTGCCTCACGGGTCACCCACTCCGCAGCGCGACACGCAAATAATTTAACCAGACTGGCCTCCATTTGCCCCTCGCCCTGATCCATCATTCTGGCGACAGAGTAACTGAATTGGCGCGACGCCGTAATCGTTGCGAGCATGCGCGCCAGTTTAATCCGCGTAATCTGGAGCGCCGCGATCGGTGCTCCAAAAACTTTCCGCTCGTTTGCGTACCGAAGCGCCTGTTCGTAAGCTGCCCGCATGACACCGGTCGCGCGCGCTGCAGTCTGGATTCTGCCTCCTGAGAATCCCGCCATAGTGTAATAAAAGCCTTTACCTTCACCTTTTGTTTCACCGATTAAGCTCGCTGCTGGCACAAAAAAATCTTCGAAAAAAAGATCATAGGAGTGCATCCCTCGATAGCCCAGGGTCGAAATGGCTTTGCCAACTAAACTCCCTCCACCGCTCTGGGAAAAGGTGAACTCATGGCCAGAATAGGCAGGCTTTTCCACCAAGAAAAGACTCAATCCCCGGTAACCTGAAGAAACATCGGGATTGGTCCGGCCGAGCACCACCAGAACCTCGGATTTGCCCGCGAATGTACACCAGGTCTTCGCTCCGTTCAGAAGCCATCCACCCTCAGTTGGCGTGGCACGCAAAGAGACAGCGGCAACATCGGATCCGGTGTTTGGCTCGGTGATGGAGATTGCACACAACTTTTCACCCGCAGCCAGTTGCGGAAGCCAGCCCGACTTCTGTGACTCAGTACCCCCTGCAAGCAAGGCACGCGCTGCGATTTCAGGGCGGGTGATCAGACTGCCGGCAGCGCCGAGAGAACCCCTTGATAACTCCTCAGTCACCACAATCATTCCCAGGCTGTCAGGCTGCTCGTCAGGCTGAAGCCCACCGAATCGTTCAGGGATGCAGGTGCCAAAACAGCCCATACGTGCAGCTGACTGAATTATCTCATCTGGAATGTCGCGGTCTTCCCGATGAATTACTCCGGCAAGCGGCGCCACGATCTCATCAGCAAATCGCTTGAAGGTGTCGGCAATCAGCGCCTTTTCCTCGGTCAGCCCGCTTGGCAGTTCATTGATTTCTGCTTCTGAGAGCAAGCGCCCAAGATCCGCGTAGCTGTCTCTCGCGCCGTGCTCATCGAGGAACTGCTGCAGCGCTGGATGGGCACCCAGAGGTTCGACAGCTTCGCTGGATTTTTCCAGCGTGCTTGCCCCGGCAAACTGCGCCGCCATGACCCCCCGGACTTTTTCAGCCACAAATTTCCACGTTAACTGACAGACGAGAGATGACTGAGACTGGGTTTCCGCAAAATCGACCATACACTGTGCTGACCACACGTCAGCACTCAGCATGGCGAGGTCGTAGCAGTCTTGCTGCGCATTTTGAAGCAGCGCCTCGTCAGCCCTACCTGACACGTACACCTTGTCGCGCACCACACCAATAGCGTCGTTCAGGACGGATTTGGCCTGAGACAGCGCCTGTCGGGCCAGGTCAAAATTTTCGGACTGGGCGGGGACTGAATTGATCAGATTGGGTTGCTGTTGGTTCAAGCGCTTCCTACCTGGCCGTAGGGTCCAACAATTGAAATGGAGCAGATGTTTTGGTGGGGGAAGCCCCCCAGATTGTGGTTCAGGCCAAGCTTGGGATCGGAGAGCTGGCGTGCGCCAGCTCGTCCCTGTAACTGCAGATAATTCTCATAAAGCATGCGCAAACCCGAAGCGCCGATAGGATGACCAAAGCATTTCAGCCCTCCATCGATTTGGCAGGGATTACTCCCTTCGGCGTCGAAGGCGCCATCTAGCACATCTTTTACACCTTTCCCCTCGCCGGAAAGCTGAAGGTCCTCCATTGTGACCAGCTCAGTAATAGAAAAGCAGTCATGAACTTCTGTCATGGTGATCTCTTCTTTCGGTCTACGTATGCCGGCCTCATCATAGGCCCGCTGGGAGGCTATTCGAGTGGTCTTGAGATAGGAGCCATCCCAACTGGCATGGCCTGACTCGGTACCGTTAGATACTGCGAGCTGCAGGGCTTTCACCGCAACGAGGTTCTCTTTTCCAAGGCTTTTTGCAATTTCCGGTGTAGTCACAATCGCACAGGCTGATCCGTCACTCACACCGCAGCAGTCGAACAGACCGATCGGCTCGGCGATATACGGGGCATTGATCGCCTGTTCTTCAGTAATTTCCCGCTGCAGATGTGCCTTGGGGTTCTTCGCGCCGTTAGCATGGCTCTTCACTGAGACGTGGGCCATCGCCCGTTTGAGATCATCACCATTTACCTTGTGCTTCGCCCGATAGCCAGAAGCCAGTTGCGCAAAAGCACCGGGAGCAGACAGGTTAGGCCAGTACATGTCGTTTTCAACTCCGCGGGTTCTTTGTGGCAAGCCCCCGTACCCGGTGTCTTTTAGCTTTTCAACACCAAGTGCCAGCGCGATGTCACAAGCGCCGGAGGCAACCGCATACACCGCACCACGAAAAGCCTCAGTACCGGTCGCACACATATTTTCCACTTTCGTAACCGGGATGTAGTTCAACCTGAGCGCAATCGACATTGGCATCGCGCTGGAGCCAACATTGAACGCATCAATACCGGCTCCGAACCAGGCCGCTTCGATCTGATTTCGCTCAATTCCCGCATCGGTCAGACATTCTTCGAAGGCTTCCACCATCAGGTCGGCAGGACTGGACTCCCAGCGCTCGCCAAACTTGCTGCACCCCATGCCCAGAATGACTACTTTGTCTTTAATGCCGCTTGCCATTTTGCCCTGCCTCTCTTAATTTCACCGCCTAACTCTCTACCACAGCCTTCCAGAAATATTTCCTGAACCCCCGCTGTGCATAAAACTGCCTGATTCTGAAATGCACCGACACCCTAGATCCAGAATCAATCGTACCTTCTTCAACCTCAGTAAAATCCATCATCAACTTGCCACCACATTCAAACTGTACCATGCCAAAGTAGGCCGGTGGACTCCAATCGAAGGTCAGCCGGTCAGCCGTCCAAGTCAACACTGTGCCGGGCTGGTTGGCGAAACTGAAATTGTCCTGACTGTCCAGTGCCCGACACTCCGGATTCACACAGTACTTTTCACGGGGGATTTGCACTGTGCCACAGACGCGGCACTTGCCCCCAATGAAACCGGTTAACAAATCTTTGCGGCGGTTGAATCCGGAAAGAAAGGTTTGTTTGTCAACCTCCCCCCGCTTACCAATATCCCGCTCCACCAGATTATTAAAGCTCAGGAATTTATGGTAGTTGGTCTCTTCACGCCGATTGTTCAGTGCGCCTGAAAATCCACGGTCGGGTCTACAGCGCTCAATTCTGTCTGTGGTTTGAAACAGAATGGCATCGCAGCCCTGGCCAAAGCCAAGTAGCAGAATAAGCTGTTCCGGCAGAGCAGACTCTAGCGCTTTTGCGAGCATTATGAGTGGTTGCGCAGCGCCGGCAACGCCGACAGAAGCGATCTGATTGTCGACGACTGCATCAGGGCTGATGCCGAGTTTCTTTGCCAGAGCAGCAGGAGTTCGGGCCTGATCAGTTGGTAGGATAAAGTGATCGATCTCGGCCGCGACACGGCCGGCAGATTCCAGAACTGCACTGACAGCTTGCGGCACAATCTTCATGAAGCCCTCATCACGAATCCAGCGCTCTTCCCAGTCGTAGTCGAAGTCCGACCCTTCTCCCCGGTAGTGATCCACGAAGTCCACTGCATTTGTGGCAACAGCTAGGCACTGAGCGATGACTTCTTCATCGCCAACGGTAAGCGCGGCGGCACCATCGCCCCAGAGCATCTCTGCGCGAGAACCCGCCTTCGTTCGTCGATGCTCCGAAGCAATCATCATTTCATTGCCCTGCCTGGCACTTTCCAGTCCGGCGATAAGCGCTGAGGTAGCTGCCCGCTGCGACGAGCCGATGTCTATGGTTCTGATCTGGCTATTCAGGTTCATGGCCTCCGCGACCAGTACAGAATTCTGCCGGTCAACAAACGGAGCGGTGGTTGAGGCAAGGTTCAAGCCCGACAACGTTTTTTCCTGCAGCGCCGAAAGGCAATCGATACCCGCTTCAACCGCCATGGTGATTGTATCTTCGTCCCAGTTGCAGATACTGCGCTCACCTTTGCCCAATCCTTTCAGGCTTGAGTCAAACCAGGCGTTTGCTTCAACCATTGCTTGCCGATTCAGGCGGAGCCTTGGCAAATAAACCCCATAAGCGGTAATGCCCTTCATTTCCACTCCGTTATGCAATTTTACACGGTTCGACTGATCAACAATTTCATAATCTCAGAAGAGCCGCCATAGATCCGGCGTACCCTGGAGTCCGCATAGAGTCGGGAGATAGGATACTCGCTCATATAGCCATAACCACCAAAGAACTGCAGGCAGTCATCAATAATTTTGTTGCCGGTTTCTGTTGTCCATAGTTTGGCCATAGCGCCCTCTTCTGGCGTAAGCCTGCCGTCATTGATTTTCATAAGACACTGGTCGAGGTAGGCCCAGCCCACCGCAAGAGATGTTTTCATATCAGCCAGAGAAAACTGGGTATTCTGAAAATCGAAGATTGATTTGCCGAACGCCTTGCGCTCTTTGACATAGTCCACGGTAAGCTCATAGGCGCGCTGAGCCTCTGCGAATGCCCGGCAGGCAATGGTTATGCGCTCACGAGGCAGCTCATTCATGAGAACGCCAAAACCGCCACCTTCCTTGCCCAGAAGATTTTCAACTGGCACCTGAACGTCAGAGAAAAACATCTCAGAAGTGTCGGCAGCTTTCTGGCCGATTTTGTCGAGATTGCGACCCCGGGAGAATCCGTCTCTGTCGGTTTCAACGATGATCAGGCTGATTCCCTTGGCTCCGGCTGCGGGTTCAGTGGAGCAGACTAGAAGCACAAAATCGCAGTTCTGGCCGTTAGTGATGAATGTTTTTTGCCCATTGATGACATAGTGATCGTCATCGCGCACCGCAATGGTTTTGACTGCTTTGAGATCGCTCCCACAACCAGGTTCAGTCATACCAATCGCAGCAATGGCCTCGCCGCTAACCAGTGGAGGCAGCCACCTCTGCTTTTGTGCTTCACTGCCACCATGGAGCAAATAGTAAGAGACAATGTCTGAGGACACCGAGAAGCCGACACTGGCCCCGCCGATTGCGTAGCCCACTTCTTCGGACAACACCATATTGTAGAGAAAATCAGCGCCCGGGCCCCCGTACTCCTCCGGGACCCCACAACAGTGAAAGCCCTTTTCCCCTGCCTTCAGCCAGAAGTCTCTGGGCAGCTGCCCGGCTTTTTCCCACTGATCAATGTTGGGTTCCAACTCTTCCCGGAAAAAGCGGCGCGCGTTTTGACGAAACAATTCATGATCACTGTTGTAAATGGCTCTATCGTGCATAGACATCGTTTGTGTTGGTGCGCCGGTTGCGGCCGATGAAATAAGGTAAACAAGCGGTGGAAATTCTAATGCAATCATCTGGTAATTGCGAAACGCCCTGATGGCCTGTTTCTCCACCTGCAATATCAGTGCAATGTCGTATTGACACCAAGGAGTCTCATTAGGTTCTGCCGCTCGAGCACCTAACGGCGCTCTATCAGTGATGCATCCACCAGAGCAGTAAAATCCTCGCGAAAGCCACCCCCACGAGACGGAGAGACCTGAGCCATGATCACGGTGATTATTCCTTGCGTCGGATCTATGAAGTAGCGTGTACCTGCGGAGCCATCCCACCAAATTGTGCCTGCAGAAACAGCAAAGCTGTAGGCAGACGGATCCATCACCAGATTGAACCCCCCCAAAGTCCAGCCAGACCCCGCCCAGTAGCCGTGCTCGCCGATCGGCATCGCCTGATCCGGAACGGCATTCTCATAGATAAGCCGCGCCGTATCTTTTGAAAGAATTCGATGGCCATCCAATTCTCCTTTGTTAAGGATCATCTGAGAGAAGCGCAGAAAATCTCCAACCGACGACAGTAATCCGACACCTCCTTCAAGTAGCCGGGGGCGACTAGTCCATGGTACCGCCTCAATCCTATGAGGTGTCAGTTGTCCTTCAATTGGTCGATAAAGTTCAGCAAGTCTCTTCGCCTCTTCCCCCTCCGCCCAGAAAACAGTGCTGTTCATTTCCAGCGGATCAAAGATATTGTGCTGAAGATACACATCAAGTGGCATTCCCGACCAGACCTCAATCAGTTTACCCAAGATCGTAGCGTGTATCCCATATCTGAACGCGGTGCCAGGATCGTGAAACAGCGGGACAGTCGCTGCTTTAGTTATCATTTCATCCAGCGAATAATTCTTATCTCTCACCTGCTGCTCCCGGTAGAGCGTTGAACTTCGGCTGCCAAGACCAGAAGTATGAGTGAGGAGATGCGCCACCTTGATGTCACCCGAACGAGTTCGGCTTCGACTGACGTCAGTGCTATCCGGATCCATCAGCACCCGCTGCTCAGAGAATTCCGGCAAATACTTCTGGATCGGATCATCCAGCTCAAATTTGCCCGCTTCATAAAGCTGAAGCACGGCGGTGCTGGTTATTTCACGAGTCATTGGATAGATGCGAAACAATGCATCTTTTGGCATGGGTTTTTGTTTTTCGATATCAAGCTTGCCCAGCGCTTCGAAATAAACTAACTCGCCATCCCGGGCTACTGCTGCCACAACCCCCGCAATATTGCCTTCATCGATGTGCTGCTGAAGGTTTGTAGTGACCGCATCAAGCCCCGTCGAAGAAAATCCTGCGTTTTCAGGGACGACAGTTTGCAGGCTCTGTCCAGAGCCGCTTGCCGGAACTGTTGAGATGGTCAAGGCCGTCACAAATCGCAAGAAGCCGAGCAGATTTATGTGTTTTTTCATCGTCTCTCCCACTCACAAGGCAGCTTGCGAACCCGCTGTGCTCGCAGCCAGCTGACCCTCTATCCAACGCTCTACTCTAGCATGCATCATCGGCATCGGGACTGCGCCGGCACCGAGTACCAAATCGTGAAACGTCCGCACATCGAAAGATTGGCCTAAAGCAGTTTCAGCCCGGTTTCTGGCTTGTTGAAAATTCAGCATACCGATTTTATACGCGGTTGCCTGACCGGGGTTTGAGAAATAGCGTTTTACCTCCGAACGAACCGCTCCCTCCGGGATAGGCGAGTTATCCAGAAAATACTGAACGGCCTGTTCCTCACTCCAGCGCTTCGCATGAATGCCGGTATCTACTACAAGCCGAACTGCCCGCCAGATCTCGCCAGCCAGACGGCCAAAATCAGAGTAGGGGTCCTGAAAGCCACCCATTTCCTTAGCCAGCCACTCAGAATAAAGACCCCATCCTTCTGTGTACGCTGTCGTTCGATACTGTGTGCGGAACCGCGGTATTTCAGTCAGTTCCTGCTGAATGGAAATTTGCATGTGATGACCGGGGTTACCCTCATGATATGCAATATCTTCAATTTGCCATTTAGCCAGGGTCGACATATCACTCATGTGAGAATAAAACACGCCGGGTCGAGAGCCATCAGGCGCGCCCTGACGATAGTGCTGGGCAGCCCCGGGCTGCTCCCGAAATGCCTCAACGCGTCTGACGACAAGCGGCGCCTTGGGCAGCCGGCCAAAGTACTCGGGCAAACGATCGAAGATGAAGTTCAGGTATTCATTGTTGACTTCGAGGTATTCTTGTCGACCCTCGTCGGTATTGGGGAAGTAGAATTGCTCATCTTCCCTGACGAAGACAAAAAATTCCTGCAGGGTGCCCTGAAAACCGGTCTGCTCTTTGACCGATTCCATTTCCGAAAGCAGTCGATCAACCTCTCTCAGTCCGATGCGATGAATTTCGTCAGCGCTTAAGTCAAGCGTAGTCATTCGGGCGAGACGCTGATTGTAGTAGTTCTCCCCATCCGGCAGCGCCCAGACTCCCTGTGCCTGATCGGCCGCAAACACCATATCCTGCTCTAGCCAGGCACGCAGTTCCTCATAAGCAGCCAAAACTTCGCCAGAAAGAATGTGCTGCGCGCGCATCAAGTAAGTCTGCGCAGCTTGCTCATCTAGCTTGGCCGCATTGACTAGCTGGTCTACCTTGCCCTTGAAATCCGTCCAGATAGGAGAGTTCGGTGAACTGTCATCGCTGTTAAAGGGAACTCCTGTCGTTACCCGACTAATTTCTTCCAGCGCAAACTCATAGTTAAAGCGTGGCTGACGGATGCCTGCAGCTGCCTGCTCTTTGCTGAGGTCAAGCAGGTCACCAAAAACCAGATCAATCTGCTCTAGACGGGCCAGATAGGCTTCAAGATCCGACTCATCGTCAACGCGATGAAAACTGATCATGAAACTGGGCAATGATGCATGAGGTCCACCACGCCCAAAAATGTAACCGTAATTGCGATAGGGGTAGGCCGCTTCGGTCTGTTCCAGCGCGTACTTCCACATATCGAAAGAAAGCTTCCCATCCTCGTTGAGCGCCTGGTACTCGAATTCGCTGCGCATAGTCGCTACACTCTGCCGCTGCCAGTCGAGTCGCCGTTGCTGGGCTTCAAGGGTGACTTCATTCAACTGATCATAGTCAGTTTTGTCACCCAAGACGCTGCGGGTTTGAGGGCTAAAATCCAACTGCTGTTCATACTGTTCATCCAGCCAAACGTTAAGCCGGTCAGTCTCGGTTTGCTCTACGAACTGCCCAGGCGCCGATGCCAGGCTACCTTCGCTAGAACTGCTTGGCGTGTCGCCGCAGGCAACAAGCAAGGTGGTAACAAACAACGCGGAAGACAAACGAACGAACATATCGACAACCTTAATAATGTTGACAGATTGAGCGGGGTAACAACGAGAGGTGGACGCTATCGCGTTCGCGCAAGACTGTCCAGAGCTACCGACGGAGCGACTTCATGGCTGCTTAAGTATTTCACGCCAATCAAAGCTTGCATCCGCCATAGCCATGAAATATGGGTTGAGCAGTTCCGCCTTCTGATTGTAGCGCAGCGGCAAAAAGTCTGAGGTCACCACATCACCGCCCGCCGCTCTGAGGACTGCGTGGGCCGCAGCGGTATCCCACTCGCTGGTTGGCGCCAGTCTCGGATAGAAATCAGCTCCACCCTCTGCCAGCAGGCAAAATTTGAGCGAGCTGCCCATGTTTATCATTTCGAGATCCTCAAAGCGCTCACGCAGACGCGCAACAATCTGCTGCTCTCGCTCACCGAGATGACTGCGACTGGCAACTACGCGCAGGCACTGATGATCCGGCGTCAAGGTGGTAGGGAAGATCCGCTCCGCCGCTCCGTCCGGTTGAATTTTCCACGCACCATAACCGAGTTCACCGACATAGCTGAACCCTGAGACCGGCACATGCACCACGCCCGCGCGAGCAATGCCATTGTCAATCAAAGCGATGTTAACGGTAAATTCTCCGTTTCGACTGATGAACTCCTTCGTGCCGTCGAGCGGGTCGACCAGCCAATAAGTCTGCCACTCGCTTCTTTCGTCGTAGCTGATCGATTCACTCTCTTCAGACAAAATTGGCAGTTCTTCGGGCAGACCCGATAGCGCATCAGTAATCAGCTGATGCGCCCGACGATCCGCTTCCGTGAGAGGCGACGCATCGTCTTTTGTGGCAACCTCAACGGGCGCTCCGCTTTCATACACCTGCATGATCTGCTGACCCGCTGCGCAAGCGATTTCATGCATGGTCTGCAGCTGTGCTGAATATTCCATCTGAATCTCCTGTCTACCCGCTCTGTCGAGCCGTCTTGCCTGGCTGGGCAACGCGATGGAATCTTGCACCAAGTTTTCAAAAATTGCCAAGCTTGGCATATATCTCACCATCAGCGGTTGCAACAAGATCTATCCGGTTTATCCTTGGCGCCTTGACAGCGAAAAATCTGACGGGAAACTACGAGTCGATGATGGTCGCCTGGTCCGAGATAGACACAGTGATGTTCGACATGGATGGCTCCCTGCTGGACCTTCACTTTGACAATTTTTTCTGGCTCAAACTGGTGCCTGAACACTTCAGCAAGCAGCATGGTGTTTCAGAGAAACAGGCGCTGCTGGTGACCAACGCCCGCCCAATCAGCCTGCAGCTCAAAATGCAGCATGTCAGTATAGAGAAGTACTTCAAGCAGCTCATCAGTTCTCATCAACTCAAAAAAGCGAAGGAAAACGACGGTTTCTGGGAGTCTCTCCAGCAGCTTTTCTCCTACGATCCCACCAGAACCGCTTTGTTCGATGACAACATGAGCGTTCTGAGACAGGCCCACCGGGAAGGCATTGCCCATCTCCGGGCAATCAAGCAGCCGGACAGCCAGCAGCCCTCACTTCCTGTAGCCGAATTTCCCCAGGTCGAGGACTTTGGTTTAATCGCACCCGATGAATATTAATTTCCCGAGGTCATCACAGGTCGGCAGCCGCGTGACGCCAGCAATAAGACAAGCTTAAACGGACTGTCCACACGCAACGATGATCATCCAGCCTTGCGAACTACCACATTTACCGAACTCACAAGCCGACCCAGGAAACGAAGACACCTGCTATGCCGAAGACCGCTTCTGAATCTGTTTTGAACGTGCAGACTAAAGTTAGACTGGATAAGTGGCTGTGGGCAGCTCGGTTTTACAAAACTCGTGCGATTGCCAAACAGTCAATTGAAGGAGGAAAAGTGCACTGTGACGGGGCCCGCAGCAAACCCAGCAAAGAAATCACTCTTGGTACCCGTATTTCCCTCCGGCAGGGCTTCGATGAAAAAACAGTAATCGTGAAAGTACTTTCAGATAAGCGAAAGAGCGCACCGGAAGCACAGTTGCTCTACGAGGAAACTGCAGAGAGCATCAAGCGCCGCGAAGCGCGAACGGCAGAACGCAGAGCTCAACCTAGCCACTCGCATTCCCCCACGCGGCCCAACAAAAAGCAGAGAAGAATGATTCAGCGCTTTAAACAAGGCGAAGCAGACTGAGTCGCAACTAACCCTGGCAGGTGGTTGACAGAGTCTTAGTCATTTAGCATTGTGCGCTCTAGCAGTTGTGCTCGCACCGACGTGCGTTCAGTCAGCGTGGCAGAGGAATGCATGTCAACCCAAATTCAACACAGCCTCGATCGGTACAGCATACCGGAATTTAAACCGGCCTGGGGCGGTATTCGGCGCGGGATTGAAAAGGAATGCCTGCGGG
>NZJB01000023.1 GCA_002691885.1 Gammaproteobacteria bacterium | reverse complement strand
GGCGCGATTTCTTCTATACGCGTCCTTCCTGAAAGACCCCAAAACATGCCCTTGGCGAGTTTTGTAAGACAGTCAATTACTAAGTATTTGTTCGAGGAATACGATAAGAGGAGGTAATCAGAAAATTAACTGAGATTGCAGAATGCAGATTAAGAATTTGATATCTGGAATACCGGCTTTATGATGAGAAGGTACTGTATCTCGAAGACACTGCCGCCAAACGCAACCGACCCAATTAGTCCAAATGGCTTAAGCGGCTTAATCTAGCCTGACCTCAATACCCCGAGCGGCCATGTGCGCTTTGGCCTCGCGAATGGTGTACTCACCAAAGTGAAAAATGCTAGCCGCGAGCACCGCATCTGCTGCGCCCAGCAGCACGCCATCGGCGAGATGGTCGAGGTTGCCCACCCCGCCCGACGCGATGATGGGCACATTGACGGCCTNGCTGACAGCCCTTTTGAGTTCAAGATCGAACCCGATCTTGGTGCCATCGCGGTCCATACTGGTCAGCAGTATTTCACCGGCACCGTAACGNACCATCCGCGCAACCCATTCAATGACTTCAAGCCCGGTCGGCTTACGCCCACCGTGGGTAAAAATTTCCCAGCGCAGCGGCTCATCCTCAGCCGACACACGCTTGGCGTCTACCGCCACAACAATGCACTGTGAGCCGAAGCGTTCGGCCGCCTCGCGCACGAACTCGGGATTCTGAACAGCCGCGGTGTTGATAGAGACTTTGTCTGCGCCTGCGTTCAGCATGGNGCGAATGTCTTCCAGCGTGCGAATACCGCCACCCACCGTGAGCGGAATGAAAACCTGTCCGGCGATNGCCCGGACTGTGTCCACTGTCGTGGCCCGATCTTCATGGCTGGCGGTAATGTCCAAAAACGTAANCTCATCNGCGCCGGCATCACCGTAGCGCCTGGAAACCTCGACCGGATCCCCGGCATCGCGAATGTCGACGAATTGCACACCTTTCACCACACGACCGCGGTCGCAGTCGAGACAGGGAATGATTCGCTTAGCTAGTGCCATGGGTAAGTCTGCGTNNGACCAATCATATGAAAAAGCTCAGTCGTCTGAATCACAGTATGCCTGAGCCTCCTGCAAATTCAGCTTGCCNTCATAAATCGCACGGCCGGTGATGGCTCCGATAATGCCGGCGCCGTCTACTGTTTTTGCGGCTGCTTTGAGATCGACAATGTCTGCAAGTTTCGCAATACCGCCGGAGGCAATGACCGGAATNTTTGAGCGCTCGGCCAGCGCCAGAGTGGCCGCTACNTTGGCCCCCTGCATCATGCCGTCCCGATCAATGTCTGTGTAAATCACCGCCGCNAGCCCCAGTGCGTCAAAACGCTTTAGCGCGTCTTCCACCGCCAACTCGGAGACATCCGCCCATCCTTCCGTGGCGACTTTGCCATTCACCGCATCAAGTCCGATAATAATCTTACCGGGAAATTCCGCGCTTGCGGCCCGGACAAAGTCAGGATCCTTCACCGCCTGAGTGCCAATGATAAGGTAGCTGACCCCCGCATCGATATAGACCTGTGCGGTCTCCAGCGAACGGATTCCGCCGCCAATCTGCACCGGAAGTTCCGGGTAAGCACGGGTAATAGATGTCACGATGTCCGCATTGACCGGCGACCCTTCGAACGCCCCGTTAAGATCAACAATGTGTAAGCGCCGCGCACCCTGCTCCAGCCAATGCCCGGCCTGCTCCACCGGATCATCGGAAAAAATAGTGCTCTCTTCCATCCGACCCTGCTTGAGGCGGACACACTGACCGTCTTTCAGGTCGATTGCTGGTATCACTATCATGGCGTTTGTTGTGTCCCTCATGTCAGATGCTCTCCTGGTCTTGATCGGCGCTCAGCCGCTGGCGCCGTTCCAGGTGAGAAAATTGCGCAGCAGGGTGAGCCCTACGTGCTGACTTTTCTCCGGGTGAAACTGAGTGGCAAAAATATTGCCCGCGGAAATAGCAGCCACGATTTCCCGGCCATAGACGCTGCGGCCGGCCACCTGATCAGTCTCGCTCATCGTTACATAGTAGCTGTGGACGAAGTAGAACCGGCTGTTGTCCGGCACGCCCCGCCAGAGCGGATGATCTGAGGTCTGGGCAACCCGGTTCCATCCCATGTGCGGCACTTTCAGGCGGGTGTCATTTTCGCCCCGCAAATCCTCGCCAAAGAATTTCACGCGACCTGACAGCAGACCGAGGCAATCCACTCCACCGTTTTCTTCACTGTGCGCCATCAGCGCCTGCATACCAACGCAAATCGCCAGCACCGGTTTTTTCTTCATAGCGCTTGCCACCATCGCGCCTACATCGAGCCGGTTGATCTCGGCCATGCAGTCTCGAATAGCACCAACGCCGGGAAAGACTACCCGATCCGCTACCCCGATCCGAGCAGGATCTGACGTGATCACTACTTCCGTAGACTGTCCCAATTCGGAGGCAAGATCTGCCCCCACATGCTCGATCGCTTTGGCAACCGAATGCAGGTTCCCCATGCCGTAGTCAATGACTGCAACCTGATTCATTGGCGGGTGGCCATTGCCATTTGGACGTATTCTGTCATAACAGGTTCGAATTGATGGCCGAGTCAGTAGTCCGGGTTCACCGTATCAGCATCTCTGAAGCGGATAGAGGAGATACCAGCAAGGCTGGGACTGCGAAACATCCGCAAAGCGCTAATGCCATGGGGCCGGATCACCTGAAGCAGGCCTTTCATGAAACACCGGTTGCGAGACACCGTCTACAGAACACCTTTGGTGGAAGGAATATGGTCGGCTGCGCGGGCATCGATTTCAATCGCCATGCGCAGCGCCCGGCCAAAAGCCTTGAAGATGGTTTCAATCTGGTGGTGCGCATTCTTGCCGCGGATGTTGTCGATATGAAGTGTGACCATCGCGTGATTTACGAAGCCTTGGAAAAATTCATGGAACAGATCCACGTCAAAATTGCCCACGGTACCCTTGACGAACTGCACATGATAATCGAGGCCTGGACGACCGGAAAAATCCAGCACCACCCGGGAGAGCGCCTCATCAAGAGGAACATACGCATGGCCATAGCGACGGATGCCGGTCTTGTCGAGCGCCCGATTCAGCGCGTGACCCAGCGTGATGCCGATGTCCTCGACCGTGTGATGGGCGTCAATGTCCAGATCGCCCGTCGCCCTGATAGTCAGGTCAATCAAACCGTGGCGCGCAATCTGATCCAGCATATGATCGAGAAACGGCAGTCCAGTCTCCACGTCCAACTGGCCTGAACCGTCAAGCTTGACTGTGACAGTGATTTGCGTTTCCTTGGTGTTGCGTTCGACCGTGGCCTGACGCGGAGAAAGGGGAGCCGAAGCGCTCATGAAAAGATCCGTTGGTGGAAAGCCTGCATTATAATGCTGCTTCCGCCGGAGTGAAAGTCAGGTCTCGTGCAGGGCCTTCAGGCATTCGGTAGACTAGGGTTGAGGTCGGAATCGTTCAGGGCCAGCCGAACCACATTCAGGAGCATTTCACGCCGTGTTATTACATCGCATCGACAAACCAAGCCCAGTCGTTCAGCTTCTCCCCTGCGTTGCGATGGTGAAGGAAATACCATGAGATTTCTCCTCAGATTTCTGATGTTGCTGGTATTGCTGGTGGTGGCGAGCGGATTCCTGCTCGTGGCGAGGATCAATACAGAATCGAATAAAGCGGCTATCTCGGAAGCGGTAATCGCTGCCACCGGCCTTGAACTGACCATTGGCGGCGATCTGTCCCTGAGCCTGTTCCCGAACCTTGGCCTTGCGCTTACTGATGTTCGGCTAAGAAATCCTGCCTTCCCTCAAGAGCTGGCCTCGACCTCATCTGTGGTGTTAAACATTGAATTGACTCCCTTGCTGAGAGGCCAGATCAAGGTCAGGGAGATCTCCACTGCAGATTTGCACGCCAACTACTTTATTGATGAGAACGGCATCAGCATTTGGTCCACCGGAGCAACTGAACCGGACGCATCTGACAGAAACCCATCATCCTCGGAGGGGCTAACAGAGCTACCGGCCTTTTCGGTCGATCGACTTCGAATCGGCAATGCCAGCATCGACATTCAGGATGCCTCAAAGCAGGCCCGCTATCAGATCGACAATTTCATTCTGGACAGTCGGGATACCAACCTGGAAGGTCGCCCCTTCTCAGTGGCGCTTCAGTTCGATTACGTAAACAACGGCATGTCGGCAGCAATCCCCATAGCGCTGAGATCTAACGTACAGGCGGATCTAAGCGATAGGTCGTTTCACTTCAGCGATCTGCAGCTGAGCATCACGCCGATGTTGGTTACCGGTGAAATCATGGTCTCGGGATATCCGGCAGAACCGATTTACGAGGGCTCACTGGCCGCCGACGATTTCGATGTTATCGCCCTGCTGGAGTCACTGGATTTAAAAGAACCAGGCCCAGCTGCCGGCTTCGGTCTGGGCGCGGATCGCATGCTTAGCTTCAGCACCCGATTCAACGGCTCTGCGCAGCGGGCAACACTGAGCGACTTTGACCTCAATTTCGCCGGTTCACTGATTGAAGCCGATGCCGAGGTGCGCCTGGCCACCGATCTGGCTCCTCTGAATATAAGCTATAATGTCAATGCAGGGGCGCTTGATCTGTCACCCTTTTTTACCGAACAGCCAACAGCGGCCGAAGAAACACCGATAGGCCTCACCGAGGCCGCGCAGTATCAGCCGCAGGCTGAACTGCCCGTCGAGTTGATTAGCTCCATCAGTCTGCTGGGCGGAATCTCTGTTGAATCAGTCACCATTAACGACATACCGCTGCACGACGTCAAAGTATTTACCAACATCGAGGACGGCGTTCTGGATATCGAAGTGCCGCCTATCTCTCTGTTTGAAGGTTCGACGCAGGGTACAATACGACTGAGCACTCGGGGCGGCGCGCCCGAACTGGAAGTCACTCAGACCATCAGCAAAGCCAATCTTTCAGAACTGTCCCCTTTAGTCACTCGCTTCAGTGCCATCAGTGGATTACTGCAGGCCGAATCCAGCTTCACCGCAACGGGCGACACGGTTGAGGAAATGCTGGACTCATTGTCCGGCAACAGCGCCTTCAGCATAACCGACAACTCAGTCGATATCGGCGTGATCAAACAGGTGTTTACCGCCATCGCGGCACTGAGCCCGAATGGGGAGGCCATTCAGCAGTGGCCCGATGTGATTCGGTTCAGTGACATTAGTGGCTACATGATACTCGAAGACGGACTGACTTCGCAGCAGGAGGTCAGGCTGCGCATGGACAATTTCGACATCAGCGGCAGCGGCCGAATTGACCCCGACGCAAAGAACTTCGATTACGACCTGCTGTTTACCGTGCTGGGTGCTCCGTATACCCAGACAATCCCGATCGATGTTCTCTATCACAATGTGCCCTGGCCCGTAGACTGCAGCGCAGCCTTTGCCGATGACGTTGCCCGATACTGCCGCGCGGACTTTACCCGGATACGCGACATTTTCAGTCAGATAGGCGCCAATGCTCTGCACCATGAACTGCAGGACATCATTTCCGATCAGGTGCCTGAACAATTTCGCGACTCCGCCAGAACGCTGCTCAGAAGCCTGTTGAATTGACCATGAACTCACTGTTGCTCCAGCAATTAAGCCTTCCTTACCTGCTCTGTGCCTCAAGGCACCGACAGATCTGCTGATCGCGCGCTGTGGCCGGCCAGCACACATTTGCAGAGCAGGTTTTGGACTGGTTCGTCACGCACGGTCGGCATGATTTGCCCTGGCAGCAAAATCCAACGCCTTATCGGGTCTGGGTGTCAGAGATCATGCTGCAGCAGACTCAGGTGACCACGGTCATTCCCTATTATAAGCGTTTCATGGAAGGCTTTCCCAAAGTGCACGCACTGGCGACAGCGCCGGTGGATCAGGTGCTGCACCTGTGGACGGGACTCGGCTATTACGCCAGGGCCCGCAACCTTCACAAAACCGCGCAGCAAGTCTGCGCGGAGCACGGGGGACACTTTCCGAACAGCGTTGAGGAATTGGAATCCCTGCCCGGGATCGGGCGGTCTACGGCCGGCGCGATTGCCGCGCTCGCCATGCATATCAGAGCACCGATTCTTGATGGCAACGTAAAACGCGTATTGACGCGTTATTTTGCCATCGCCACCTATCCGGAAAGCAGCACTGTCAAAGCCCGGCTGTGGGAGTTGGCGGAATCGTTGCTGCCGGAGTGCGGGGTCGCAGCTTACACACAGGCCATGATGGATCTCGGAGCCACCTTGTGCACCCGAAGCCAGCCCGACTGCGAGCGGTGTCCATTGGCGGATCGCTGTCAGGCGCTGGCCGCTGGCGCGATCGCGAAGTATCCGGGCAAGAAACCCAGACAGGACAAACCTTTAAGAGCCGTGCAGATGATTATCCTGCGCAATGGCCAGGGGGAAGTGCTTCTTGAGAAACGCGCGGACACCGGTATCTGGGGCGGGCTTTATTCCTTACCGGAGCGACCTCTGGCAAGGCCCACCAGACACGATGAACCAGCGGCGCATCCCATGGTCGAGTTCAACGGACTGTCCTGCGACCTTACCGCCGCGATCAGGCTGCCTGAAGTACGGCACAGCTTTACCCACTACCGCCTGAAAATCTTTCCTCTGGTGGTCGAAACCGAGCCGACTTCAAGCACAGGTGCAGCTGATTCTGACCGTTGGCTCTGGTACCCTCTCGATCACTCGCTCGAGGTAGGGCTTGCCGCGCCGGTGAAAAAGCTGCTCTCGAGACTAGCCGAAGACTCGCACCCCATTTCACGCTAAGGAGTTTCCATGAGCCGCACGGTTAAATGTCGAAAATACAAGAAGGAACTACCGGGACTGGCAGTCCCGCCCTATCCCGGCCCTAAGGGGCAGGAAATCTACGAAACTGTGTCTCAGCAAGCCTGGCTAGAGTGGCAAACACAGCAAACCATGCTTATTAACGAGAAGCAGTTAAACCTGATGAATCCGAAAACGCGCGGCTATCTGCAGCAGGAAATGGAAAAGTTCCTAAATAACGAGAACTACGATCGCGCCGAAGGGTTCGTGCCAACTAGCGAGTAGGCTTCTACCGTCGCCCGCCATGTGTTTTCTGGAGCCTCTCTGAGGCGCGGCTGACTGCCACAAATCGTTGGCCTTGGTTACCGATTCCGCCAGCCCGGGCCGAGCCCAATCGTACTCTGACCCACGTGCGTATGCCTTGACTCGGGCAGTCAGAAACTATTTAATACGCGGCTCTCGAACTGCGGCAAAATCTAAACGTAGTACGTCCCCAACTTTCGAGACGAGCGAGCCTCAAGCAACACTTGCTCCGCAGTGATCGGCGCGACCGAAAGAGCCGCCTGCGTCACGATAAGGCACATCACAGTGCACCAACGCCCAGGTAGCTCAGTCGGTAGAGCAGAGGACTGAAAATCCTCGTGTCGGTGGTTCGATTCCGCCCCTGGGCACCACCTCCTAGCACCACAACCACTCTGTGTCGCCACACAGTTAAAGTGGATCTCAATCCTCTAGTTTAACACGCCTTTTTGTCAATTCCGTGTGGCACAGTTGTGGCGAAAAAAAATGAAAATAATTACTCAAACGGGACGACCGCCCCCAAATGTCTATGACACTCTATCAACATCAATGGATGTTTATGGAGATATAAACCATGAAAAACCTACTTAAAGAGGCCGAAGCCGCCGCCTTTTTGCGCTTGCAAGCGACTACACTCCGACAGTGGCGCAACCTTGGCCGTGGTCCCGATTATTTTCGTGTCGGTGGGGCTATTCGCTATGACCAGGCCGCTCTTGAGACATTTTTAGTCAGTAACAAGTCGCCTCATGACAAGAGAAAATCATGACGCTTCAGGCTCGCCAAAATGTACGTGAATCCGACTTATCCTCTGGTTCT
>NZJB01000022.1 GCA_002691885.1 Gammaproteobacteria bacterium | reverse complement strand
CTGCATGCACAGGATATCGACGTGCGCTCCACTTGCCCGACCTGGATTGCTTGCTTAACCGAAATCCGAGATTGGTCTGACAATAACCCTGAGCATGTTCCCATCCTGATCATGCTCAACGCCAAAACTGGCCGATCATCTTATCCAAATTCAATTGCCGCGCTTGATTTCAGTGAAGCCGCTTATGATGCTCTGGACGCTGAAACATTGAGTGTGTTTCCTCGCGATAAGATCATAATTCCAGATGATGTGCGAGGTGCCGCCAACACGTTACGTGATGCAGTTATTTCTGTTGGGTGGCCTACGTTAAATGAAACGCGGGGTAAGGTGTTCTTTGCTCTGGATGAAGGGCAAGAAAAGGTCGAGAGGTATCTCAGAGGAAAGCCATCACTGGAGGGTTTGCCTATGTTTGTGAATTCCACGAATTCCGAGGCTGATCACGCCGCTTACTTCACAATCAATAATCCAATAAGGGATCAGCAACAAATCCGGGCCGCTGTGAAATCTGGCTTTATCGTTCGGACGCGAGCGGACGCAAACACAATCGAAGCTCGGGAAAACAGCACTGCACGACGAGATGCTGCATTCAGTTCTGGCGCACACTATGTTTCCACTGACTATTATGTTCCTAGGTTAGAATTTAGCGAGTACACTGTGAAGCTCCCAGCACGCTCTGCTGCGAGGTGCAATGTAGTCAGGCGGACAGCTGCCTGCAACTAAAGCTAACGCAATGCCTACAGCCAGCAACCAGGCTTGAAGGAAAATTGGCTTTAGAGGGCCCGCCGCGTTGAGACAGTGGTAATAAGGGGTGTTCTAGAAAAGCAGTATTACCACCCATGTGAATATAACGTACCCCAGGCTAAGAAATACGGCGGCTGATCCCAGGTCTTTGGCTTGACGCGATAGCTCATGAAATTCAGCGCTCACTCTATCGACAGCTGCCTCGACTGCAGTGTTCAGCAGCTCAACAATCAAGACAGCGACCAAAGCACCTACGAGTAGTATTTTTTCGACCTGAGTTTCGCCTAACCACAGCCCTATTGGAGCAAGTAACATAAATAAAAAGCACTCCTGTTTGAATGCCTCCTCTGTCCTTGCCGCAAGGCCCAACCCGCTCAGAGAATAGCGAGTGGCTGCTAAAATGCGTGAAAATCCTGTCTTTCTATCTGGTAATGACATCTATGGAGCAACTCTCGGTGGCTGACCAACTCTTATATCATCGTAATAACCCGCCATTTTTTTAGCTAACTTCCGCGGATTCCATTCGGCAGCATACGTGATCGCTGCTTGTGATAAATTGGAGTGAAGGCTTTTGTCACCCAGCACCTCAACGACTTTTGCCGAAAAGTCATTCGCAGTACCGTCAGTAATCTTGGCCCCTAGACCATTACGCAGTACTTCTTTCGTGCCCATAGCCGCCACAGAAACGACAGGAATACCTGACGCCATAGCCTCTAACAGCACTAGCCCCTGTGTCTCAGTCAGAGAACTAAAGACAAAAAGATCTGCAGCGTGATAACAGTCTACGAGTTCAGAATTACGATCAAGATAACCGACGAATGTAACATGATCTGACAAACCCATTCCCTTAACTTGCTTCATCAGAGATGCCTTTGCGGGTCCTTCACCCGCGACCACCAAATGCGCTTTTGGTACCTTTATTAAGGTCATGCGTAGCATTTCAAATAACCTGTCGATACTCTTCTCGAATGCTACTCTACTGACATTTAACAATATTTGCTTATCGGATGAGATCATGAATCTCTCTCGAAAGTTTTCGCCATTACCCTTGGCGAATTTTCCGAGCTCAATGCCAGTAGGTATGGTGACCGATTGCGTAGTCACCCCGTACTCACCGAGCAGACCAGCGATGATGCTTGAAGGGGTAATAATTCCATCTAATTGCTGGCACTGTTTACGAGAAAATTGCCTTGCGCACCACCGCAAAAAAATTCTTGGAAGCCAGGGAATATAGTGAAATAGATATTCCTCAAAAAGCGTGTGGTAAGTGGCAATCACAGGAAGAAAAAGCTCCCTCGCGATCCTCATCCCTGCATAGTGTGCAACAAAGGGAGTCTGTATGTGCACCAGATCAATATTTAGTTTCTCAATGGTCGGGGTCAGGCTAAGTATTTTACCATACTTCATCATCCGATCTTCGGGATCTCCAGGCACCCCTCTCGATTCAACCCGGAATAACCGATGCTCTTGCTCCTGACACTGTTCATATTGCGGGGCGATCAAATAAACCTCATGACCTAACTTCTCAAGCTCCTTGCGAAACGTCTGAATTGATGTAGAAACGCCGTTCACCCGCGGAAAGTAAACATCCGAGACCATGAGTATTCGCATGAAGTGCCTCTACAGGATCTAGCGCTAACGTAAACCGACAACCCTATGCTACGTAACGATTTTCAATCAGTTCTTCTAATTCAGTAATAGTGGAATCTTTAAAATCATTAACCCAGTAAACGATTTCGAGGTTCCCGTCTTTATGCTCAATAAGTGAGGTGCAGCTCTCAACCCAATCGCCATCGTTACAGTACAAAATTCCGTCAATGTCTCGCATTTCAGCATGATGAATATGTCCGCACACCACACCATCTACGTTTTGTTCCCTAGCAAAATTCGTCAAAGCACTTTCGAATGAACCAATGTATTCAACCGCGTTCTTGACTTTATGCTTGAGGTAGGCGGCAAGAGACCAGTAGGAGTGGTCAAAGTATTTTCTTATACCATTAACGAGAGAATTAAGACTGAGCAGTTTGTCATAAGCATAGCTCCCCAATTTTGCAAGCAAACGACTGTGCTTTACCACCACGTCAAATTCATCACCATGCATTACCAGCAGCTTTCTATTCAATACAGTGGTGTGGATGTAGTTTCTGTGAATCTCGACATTGCCAAACTTGTGTCCGACATAGTCTCGCATCCCCTCGTCGTGGTTACCTGGCACATAGATTACCTTAGTATTGTGCTTCGCCTTACCAAGGATGGACCGCACTACATTCGTGTGCTTCTGGGGCCAAATTGGATACTTTTTCAAGGACCAAAAGTCGACGATATCTCCCACCAAAAACAAATAATCAGTTTCTACTGAATGCAGGAAATGCAACAGCGCATCAGCCTGACATCCCCTGAAGCCTAGATGAACATCTGAGATAAAAACCGACCTTACTTTTAACTTCTTATCGATTCTCATATTTCAACTCCTACTTCTGACATTTCTAAAGATTCGCTTCGCTCTTACAATAGCAGGCAGATTATAGTGAGCGGCTCTTTCCACCTGCTTTGTCTAGCATAGGACCGCCCGGGAGAGGTTAGACCACCAANTCAGGTAANAAGCGCGATCCGAAATCTGCGTCGAATTCAAAAGGAAATTCAAAACCGTCCCAAACAGAATCTACCAATTCCTGATAGTCTCTAGGCTCGCCCTCGGTGATCCAATCGCAAAGTAGAGCAGCGACATCTGGATACGCGATGGGTACGTGTCCGTCTAACTCTAGCCACTGTTCGAGAATATTACGATCCAACTTAGCCATTGTTGTGGCTCGACCTAATGCCTGAAGCGCGAGAGCATTAGACAACTGCTCAAACTGCCTTTCCAATGGCTTGACGAGAAGTTTTTTACCGAGCGCCANGCACTCACTAGACAGTCCAAACCCTGCATTAGTGATAACACCTGCCGCGTCTTTCAACTCTTTTTGGAACCGTTGCAAGGAGAACGGATTTATTGTGACGTGGTTATGCACTGACATGTCGCTAACATGAGCGAAAACCTTAAATTCGTAATCTCTGAATGGCTCAAGGAGACTTAAAATCTCGTGCAATGACTCAAAACCCATATACACGACAATTTTCTGATGCTTACTAGGCGAAGCTATTTGAGGAGCGATTAATGGTGGCAGGATAGTTTGATTAAAATGGAAGTAATGAAAACCTACCTTNCTCGTCCCAGGAGCGAAATGCCTCATTACTGCCTTCGAAGCATGGTAACCAGATACTTTGGGAACGTCGTAATCAAACGCAACTTGATGACTCATNCTCANGCATGGAATATTTTGTCGTTTTGCAGCCCAAGCAGTAATAGGCTCAAAGTCCGAAATCACCAGATTATANNACTTAAGATTGATATTGCGGACGTCTTCTATAAATTGAATTGGTCGCAATTCTTTGNNAGTTTGCCCCGACTGTATCCGACCNTTCTCCACGACGAATGAAAACCCACGGCGACAATCAAAATCTCCGAACGGCTCCATGTCGAAATATTTCTGACGTTCTCTCCCTGAAAGGAGATAGTCAATTTTATAACCCTTTGCTTCCAGCCGAGGTCCTATCGCCCTCGCCCTTGTAAGATGACCGTTACCTGTGCCCTGAATACCAAAGAGAACGTGCATATCAGGTTACTATCAAAAGGGAAACATAGCTGCAGCTAATTCCGAGGATTGCGCCGACAATTACATCACTTGGGTAATGAACACCTAACACCAACCGCGACGTTCCAACCGCTGCCGCCCACAGATATCCGAAAGCGCTAAGCTCCGGGAAGGACTCAGCTATCAAAAATGCAAANAGGAAAGCCGCCGCACTGTGGCCTGACGGCATGCTGAACTTATCACTTGGTGTAATTGCAGATTCACAATTTGCGACGCTCACGAATGGCCGCTCACGCTGAATCATTCTTTTAAGACATACAAAAATAGGTATCTCGATTAGAAAAGAAAGCAACGCGGCTTTTAAAAAAAACAGCGCGTGGACTGTATTTGCGTACCAAGCGGTAAAGGCGGTTAAACCGTAAAGATAGCCATCGCCAGAATGGGATATAGTTCTGAAAAGANGAAGGACAAACGGCTGNTCCCTGAACCGGCTTACCCAAATGTAAGTCATGCGGTCAACGCGATAAGCACTATCCCACATCAGAATTTCCAAACTAACTTGTGACAGTGGCACAGTACCCTCAATTTATTTCATTTCCTTTAAAGGAAGGTGAATTATTTATGACAAAGTTTTCTGGAATAAAAACCTCACAAGTCGCATCAAGGTNCTTCAACAAAGCACGGTCAAATAATCTTGACCNTTGCGCCTCACATNCGATCCGGAGCAAAATATGTCAATCCTGTAAAAATTGATCTTTCGCGTACCACAAAAAGGCAGTCATATATTCTTTTAATTAAATTGTCACAATANTGTTATAAGTTGCAANGNTTNNANNGGTNCCNAATTTTCGAGGTGTNCGTNTCAATGAAGGTATCGGTATTCGGATCGGGATATGTTGGTTTAGTCACTGCAAACTGCTTCGCCCACGCGGGTCATCAAGTCTGCTGTATTGATCATGATGAAGNAAAAATCCGCATGCTTCGGTCTGGCCAGATACCAATATTTGAGCCTGGCCTAGAAGAGATTGTGAAAGCTAACCAAGAAGCCGGAAGCCTTGTGTTTTCGAAATCAGCCGAAGCGGGCATTGATCACGGTGAAGTAATCTTTATAGCGGTAGGCACACCGACAGGCGAAGACGGATCAGCAGATGTAAAAAACGTTCTTCAAGTTGCCGAATCGATTGGAAAAAACATGAATGATCACAAAATTGTGGTGGCTAAATCGACCGTGCCGGTGGGATCGTGCGATAAGATTTCCGAGATAATTCGCAANCAGATTCAAGCGCGCGGCGAAACATTCACGTTTGATGTAGCTTCTAACCCGGAATTTCTAAAAGAAGGGTCGGCAGTCTCCGACTTCCAACGGCCTGATCGAATCGTTGTTGGAACTGACTCCGATCTTGTCAGGACGAAATTTACAGAGCTGTATGCGCCATTTAATCGAAATCACAATAAACTTGTTTTCATGGACGTGCGATCTTCNGAACTGACCAAATATGCCGCAAACGCAATGCTCGCAACGAAAATATCGTTCATGAATGAAATCGCCAATCTTGCAGACANGNTTGGTGCAGATATCGAAAATGTTAGNTTGGGTATCGGTTCCGACAGTAGGATNGGTTACAACTTTATTTATGCCGGTTGCGGTTACGGCGGTTCCTGTTTTCCAAAAGACATACGCGCGCTCAAAAAAATTGCAGAGCAGAATGAGCAATCCTGTGATCTTCTCAATGCCGTAGAAACGGTTAACACAAAACAAAAAAACCTCTTGTTTTCTCGGCTCTGCGAATATTTTAAAGGTTCTCTGTCAGGCAAGGTGATTGCTGTGTGGGGGCTATCATTTAAGCCCAACACAGATGACATACGTGAAGCACCAAGCCTAGACTTTCTTCGAGAAGCCTTTGACGCTGGAGCCAGTGTACAGGCATACGATCCGAAAGCATCTGATGGGATCAGACAAATATTCCTAGATGAATCCCGACTCACAATTGCTGATACAAAAGAAGCTGCACTGGAAAATGCTGACGCCTTGGTTGTCTGTACTGAGTGGCAGTGCTTTAAAGCACCAAACTACGAATTGATGAGAAACAAACTGAATGTACCTTTGATAATCGATGGTAGGAATCTGTACGATCCGGTATTGCTTAGGCAGAAGGGCATTGAGTACATTGCCGTAGGAAGAAATAATCAACGGCTTGTCGCTTNAGCTGTCAACGAGNAATTTTTNTCGTNGGAAAGGAAGTCGAATGCGCTNNTCGTCAATCGGACTCTCTCTGTTCAGGGATTAATATTCGCGGTCAAAGTGACTGGATCATAACCACATCAAGAGCAAATCTGAAAAAAACAAAAATTAGCGTCTGCATGGCGTGGCGCCTTCAGTTCTAGCGTACAGAACATTTCCACTAACTACTAAACACTAAGGGTGGATCTTAGTGACTAAGTTGTGAAGCTTCCGGCAAACCAAGCTGCCGGATACATTCCTGTCAGGCGAGCGACAGCCCGTGATAAAGTGATGTGCTGCCTTTCAAGCCTCGTAACGGTATGAAAATTACGGTGATAACGTAATTAAGACGGTATCTGCCCCCGAAACATCACAAGACTGTCAAACAAATTAATACTAAGCCTACGAATAGCGTCTTCATGCATTGCAAGATGAGTCTCATTCCGAATCTTCCTTTGTGTTGGACAACTTCAGAGGTAGGCTACGCCTGATCTATTACATCTCTAAGACCATTACTTTACCGATTAGTGACAATCACACGGCAGTGCAGACTCCAATGAAATGACCNCATGCTAGGGACGCCCGTGTACTTTGGGGTTTGCTACCTATCGGGCANTCGGTGGGGTCGCATCTGATGGGACACTGNTGGGACAAGTTAATCCCACTACCCACAACGAATGNGAACTATCTACAACAGAAAAGTNTTATGTTTCACANGCTTAANCGTCGCAGNCTGTTGGTGATTGTTGNGCAGGTTGGTCAGAAAGNAATTTTCGTCGTGGNGAAGGGAATTGCATGCGCTTCTCGTTAATCAGACCTCCTTTGTTTGGNGTAAATGTTTGCGGAGAAAAGTGACANCATTATGACCACAGCAGAAGCAAAACTGGGATTCGAAAAGAGCCAGCGTCGGCACGCCAGCTCTTCCCAGAGTTTTTACAAGCTTCGCCAAACGGCGGCATAGCTCATAGGTCAACCGTCATCGAAAATGAGGCGGTTCGCGGTGCACCTATCCAGGCGCCGAAACCTGAAATACCGCCCAGGTAGGACTCATCCGTTGCGTTGTTGATGATAAAGCGGAACTCGAAGCCTTGCAGCAAGTCTGAGACCGCTTCACCGCTAAACCCAAGATAGGCATCCGTTACGGTGTAATCTGGAGTACTCTGCGCGTTAGCCCGGCCGACAAATCGTTCAGCTACATATTTGGAAGAAACCCCGGCGAAGTATGAGTCGCGAGCCCAATCCAGTGACAAAACCCACATTCTATCGGGAGTGTTCACTACCTGGTTACCGGGAATGAGGCCCAGCGACGCGTCAGCGCCTGCCCCAAGCCCAGTGCCAACATAAGTAGCATCGAGATTAGTGTAGGAACCATAGATTGACCAGTTTTCGCTAATCTCATAATTCGCGGCTAACTCGAAGCCATCGGATTCGATGCCACCGACGTTGTCAAAACGCCCGGCCAGACCAATGGTGTAGTTAGGGATGTTGCCGGCCAACTGCGGACCAAAGAACTCGAGACGATTCTCGAATTCATTCTGGAAGAATACCGCTGACATGTTTAGGCGGGGAGCCACGTACCGCAATCCGAGCTCAAGGTTCTCCGCAGTCTCGGCTTCCAAATTACCACCAGAGGACCCTTCACGCTCGAGCACCAGGTCGAGCAGAGGCTTGACGTTTTCAGAATAGCCCACAAACAACTCCAGCCCGTCAACCGGAGTAACAAAAGTCGCTCCACCGCTAAACAAGGTATCTGTGTCTGAATTCAACGACTCTGGCGCAGTAACGCCGAATAAATCGGTTTCATTATTATTTACATCAAACTGACGAATTCCTGCAGTCAGGGTCAGTGCGCCGATAGTAAACTGATCCTGGATGTACCACATGGTTGTATCGCGATTGAAATCGCGGTTGTACTGAATCCAGTAAGGAACCTCGTTAAAATCTATGCCAACACGAGGATCAGTAATACGATGCCAATCTCGGTACTCCCGCCGATTGGAATCCTCAAGCCAAACACCGCCGCTCAGGGTGTTCTCGCCTTCACCAACGCTAACCGTCCAGTCAAAGTCTGCAGTGAATCCGTTGCGGTCTCGGCCGTAGTGCGTATGTCGATAAGACTGCACTGGAATCGCACCAGCACCGTAGCAAAGCGGATCGGATTGAGGTCCAGCACCACCATAAGGGAACGTAATCGAAGATTCGCAACCAGCCGCTGGACTCAGTGATCTTCCTTGATTATCGACAAAGTAGATAGCGCCAATACCAGAACCGCCCAGTACGGGCAGGTTTCCAGCAATCTCGTATTCAGAACCGCCCTGGTCATCAACCAGATCGACGATCGATGGCGGAATCCAATCGCCGCGACCTTCCATCCGGTGGTCGTAGACACCTACCGAAATATCCACGTCATCAACCGGTTGGGCATCCAACTTCAAATAGCCAAAGCGGTTTTCACGCAATGTCGACCAACCGCGACGATAGACTTGATTGATGTAGGGGCTGTCCGTGAGGAAACCAATTAATCCGTCTGTATCAGGGTCCGTGGCGAACTGACCAGTGGTCACGCGCTGATAGTTGTCTTCATGAATATCGTCGTAGGCATAGTAGCCAGTCAGTGTGTACTGGTCGTTAAATTCGGTAATAAACTTAGCTGCCAGGTGATCTCGCTCGTTCTGTGCCGAACCTTCAAGCCAGTCAGAAGCCTCATTATGATTTCCCGAAATCCATAGCCGGGTAGTGTCATTGAGAATCCGCCCGGTGTCATAACGCACGTAGTAGCGCTGCGAATCGAAATCGCCCTGAACCAACTGAGCGCGTAACCGCTGACCTTCTGTCGGATCATTGGTAGTGAAGTTAAGCGTACCACCGAGAGACTCCGTGGTTCGAGTATCGATTGACGCGATGCCCTGGTTTACTTCGACACCACCGGAGTTCATGGAATCGATATAGCGATTCGCCTTGGCACCACCACCATAGTTGGAATCACCGTTGGGGAAACCATCGATAGTAGTTCCCACCTGTTGCTCGGATAAACTGGTTTGGTATCCGCGTAGGTTTACCGTAGTCGACCAGTCATCAAATCCAAAAGTATCGCCTTCCGTGATATTTACACCTGGCAGGTTATCGATAGTAGAGAGTATGGATGTCATCGGACTCTGCTGGTCCTGCATCGATTGGGTAGCGCTCAGTGCTGAATAGTTGCGCGCCGCGCCGGTGACTATGATTTCCTGGATTTGCTCAATATCAGCTACCTGCGCAGCTGCGGGAAACGGCAACAGGACAACCGGTAACATTGCCGGCCAATTTCTTTTAAATCGTGGATGCACTTTTTTCTCCTTGATACCCCGAGTAAAGCCAAGTCAAAACGACGACGCTCTTGATGACGAAGTTGGCGCTCGACTGGCAGATATAGATCAGAGCAGAAAAGGAAGATCATCACCGCTTACAATAACTGTTGATGCTTAAATGTTCCCTTTTCCACTATTAAGAGTGTGAGCCGAAAACATGACAAACTAATGAAGAAAATTTTTCAATTTAATGAATTTTTTCTTACGAAAGTGACCATCTGTGCCATTACGCTTTCGCAATAGGATAGTGAGTGATAGACACCAACTATTTCCTAATTAGCAGGTCGCTTTGGTGTCGAGGCTTTCGGGTTCAATGCTGCGGATACCTGTCACCAAAAGTTCATTTTTTAGTAATGCCGCTGAAACAAAGATCGCCTACAGTTGCGGCTTGCGATACGGAATCTCTCCCGTTTCGTCTCTTGTGGGTACCGCTCATTGGGATTGTCTGCACTTCCTGGCAAGGCAACAGATTAGCGGTAATTTTTAGGCCTTGGATTCCCAAGGCCTTTTTTTGATTGGCGAATCTCCGGACTGCATTAATCTCCAAAACCCGCTGAATGATTAGCTTGGACCAAATTTGGACCACTGCGACGCAACTAGTCACAACTAATGACAACAAGTGGCAATAGAAAAGCTGTGGTGATACCTTACATGAAGTGACGCAGGCTGTTGTGGTGAGTTGTGGTTGATTGTCTGCGAGGGACTCATAATCCGTCGGTCCCAGGTTCGAGTCCTGGTGGGC
>NZJB01000021.1 GCA_002691885.1 Gammaproteobacteria bacterium | reverse complement strand
AAACGGTCGGTCATAGCGAATTCCTGAGTATGATAGCCAGTCTGGAAAGTCAGCGGATCGGCGCGCCCAAACTATCTCTGAAAGGCTGGGCAGGTTCAAGGACTTTCTGGGGCGTCCTGCGGTTCATCCCTAGTAACGTCAAGGCCGATCGGTTTGAACCTGACGTAAAGCCCAACCAGGATCACACAGGCGAGAACCAATGCCCAGCCGATACTGTCTCTATCTGAAAATAACAGAGCCCTTTGCCCCAGCAAGATGAACATACCGAGCAAGCAGGAACCCTTTAGCTACGTGGCGGAAAGCCGCGTCTGAGCCCGGGCAAAGACCGCCGGCAACTGATCAGGCAGGCTGGACTTCGGTGCCATATAACTAGTTTGTCCATCCTGAGTAGGAAGTGTAAAACCACTCAGCAGTCAACGAAAAGTGCAATCTTTCAGCAATAGCAGTCAATCACTGCGACCATTTGTTGCAGCCTGGCACAGTTTGGTCGGCCTGCCTTGCGGTATAGTTAAGATTCTTAGGTCACGTGTCACTGGAGCGGCACACATGATTCGCCTGATGCTCACNTGTCTTTTCTTTCTTGTCACATCTGCCACCACCGCAGGGCAAGCCAATACGGCAGGCAATGCCGAGGCTGCTGAAGAAACCGCCTGGGTCATGCCGCGAACGGAATACGGCGTGCCGGACTTTCAGGGCACCTGGTTTTTCGGCTCGCGCACGCCGCTGCAGCGCCCCCGGAATCTAGGCACCCAGACCACATACAGCGAACAGGAAATCAGAGAGCAGGAATTACAAATGCGTCTGCGTCTGGACGATCAGGCGTTACCGCTCGATCCGGGCCGCAGTGCCCCTGAAGCCGGCGCTCAGATTCGACAAGAAGCCGATGATGCCTTTTTGGGGCACTACCTCGAACCGGACGTGACGCCGATTCTAGGAGAGTACCGGACCTCTGTCATCACCGAGCCGCNGGANGGGCGTGTGCCAGCGACCCGCAGCGACTTCCAGGACTTCTACGCCCGCAGACAGGCACAAGGTCTGAGCGCGACAGATGGACCGGAAGGTCAGCCCCTGTCAGGGCGCTGCCTCATCTTCGGCGCCGCGATACCTAGCCTGACCCCCATGTTCATGAATCCGAATCTGCAAATCGTACAAAATGAAAGCTATGTCGTTGTAATGACCGAAATGATCCACGATGCCCGTATCATCCGACTCGGCAAGACCCATCACGAAGACGGCATTAATCGCTGGATGGGAGATTCCGTCGGACATTGGGAAGGCGACACATTGGTCGTGCACAGCGAGCATTTTCGCCCTGAGCAATCGACTGACCGCATGGGCTTTCGCGTGTCAGAGCAATTCGAAGTGATTGAGCACTACACGCTGACCAGCGACGAAACCATTCANTATCGCTTTTCGATCAACGATCCTAAGGCCTACGGGGTGCCGATCAGCGGCGAGCGCACCCTGACCCGCAACCCACCCGAGGCGCGTCTCTACGATTACGAATGCCACGAAGGCAACTACTCCTTGGCCGCGATTCTCAGGGGCGCGCGTATGTCGGAGGTGCGCGCCGAACTGGGTCGTGACTAGTTAAGATAACGACACTTTACCTTGGCACTTGAAACGCGTTGTCGCAACGTCGAAATACACGGCCAACTGTTCCGGATTAGGAATCTGATGTTCNGNTTGAGTCCTAAAAACCTGTGAGCCGGTTCAAAAGTCTCANCATTTATTTAAATATACGGCCTAAATTCCTGATAGAAAACGCAAGAAGCCAAGCATTTGCAGCTTCAGGAGCCGATGGGTATGCTCCATAGCTCTGAACCGAAAAGGATNTTTTGCCAACCTCGCTCGACTTGCAAACTTCCATAAAACCTCTCTCGTGAACCAGCATGAATCAGCCCAAACCGCTTAGCGGATACACAGTGATTGACTTCTCAGCCGTTTATGCCGGCCCGATCTGCGCCCGTTTCCTGCTGGACTGCGGCGCTGAGGTTATCAAAATCGAGCCCCCGGGGCTGGGGGATCTAACCCGCAGCGTCAGTGGCATGACCCAAGCTTTTGCCCATTTCAACGCCGGCAAGCGCAGCCTGGCGATGGATCTGAAATCCGGCGAAGGCCAGGATCTAGCGCGNTCGCTTGTCAGAAAAGCCGACATCGTCATTCAGAATTTTCGCCCGGGCATCATGGCGAAATTCGGCCTTGATTACGACAGCCTGAAAGCTGAGCAGGCCGATTTGATTTATTGCTCAATCTCGGGATTTGGCCAGAGTGGCCCCTGGGTGGATCGAGCNGCCTTCGCGCCGATTGTTCATGCAGCCAGCGGCTTCGACACCGTGTTTGGCGCCAGCCAGGGAAAGATGCCACAGCGGCCGCCGAACTGGGAGATCATGGTGGCAGATATCCTGACCGGAGCATACGCATTCGGAGCGGTGCAGACCGCGCTGCTTGGCCGCGAGCGCTTCGGTCGCGGCGAGCATGTGGACGTGAGCATGATGGAAGCAATGATGACACTGATACCTGCACACATTCAGGCGGCACAATCAGCAGAGCCCCTGCCCATCGGACGTTTCCATCCTGTTCGAACCAAAGATGGGTACGCGATGGTCACACCGATCTCCAACAAGAATTTCGAGAGCCTGTGCGCGCTGTTGCAGCGCCCCGAGTTGCGATCAGACCCACGTTTTATCTTCGGCGAGCGGACCCGCCACTTCAAGGAACTGACAGAGGAAATCGAAAAATGGTCGATCTCATTGACCACACAAGAGTGTGACGAAGCGCTGAACGATGCTGGCGTCCCCTGTAGTGCCTACACCCAGTTGGAGGATCTCTTCGATCATCCTCAGGTTCTGGAGCGACAATCCTTCTGTCAGATCTCACAGGCGCACTTGGGAGAATTTCTGATTCAGGCGCTGCCGGTTAATTTCCAGCACATGAATCACGCTACAGCGAACTGGGCCGCCACGCTGGGGCAACACAGCGATGACGTGCTCAGCTCACTGCTAGGTTTGTCTGCCGAAGCGCTGGCTGAGCTGCGCAGAAATAAAGTCATCGCCTAGCACCTGATCCACCGATTATCTTTCAAGCCGGCCCGCTGTCATTTGCTGACACGCTCGGTCTCAAGAAGCTGGAGATAGAGATCCTGCAAACACGAAAGGAGGCATCAGCGGTATTTCAGCACCACACCCNGTCGGGCTTGTTGCACCACCGCATTGAAGACCGCGCCAGGCGAAGCCCATCGCACCTGTCGAAGCTTCTCTGTGTGACAGAATGCCAATATCTATACGGGGCGTGTGCAGAATTCAGGACAGACGCTTGACGCCGACTGATCGCGATGCTGGCGAAGTGGGATTCAGCCAAAGAATTCGCTATCTTTAATCTCATTCTTTCAACGTTAGGCCTTCGAATTATGCAAAAGAAAAAAACCTTTGGTCGACGAGAAATTTTCAGAGCGGCCGGCGCAGGCGTCCTGACCGTCGCGCTCAGCAATTGCCAGGTTGGAACCAGCAGCNGTGCTGCTTACCNGCGTCCCTATTCCCGCAGACCCTGGGTTGCACCTAGAATCTCTNAGGACAATGTGATCCGGGAGGTTGTAGGCCACCGGCCCTACCGTCCGTCCGGTTTTGTCGTGAAAAGCGAGCAGTTTGATGACAAGACGGTTGTCCACAACTACGGCCATGGCGGTGGCGGGATCAGCCTCTCCTGGGGCAGTTCGGCTCTCGCTGTGAGGGAAACCATTGGCATGACGCCCGAAGAAGTCGGTGTCATCGGCGGCGGCGTCATGGGCCTGACCAGCGCGCGGCTGCTGCAGGACGCCGGCTGGAACGTCACGATCTACACCAGAGACATGGCCCGTCACACCACCTCAAACGTGGCCGGCGGCGAATGGGGGCCCTACAGCGTTCATGATCCGGCAGTGTCCAGCGAGGCGTTCAAAGAACAAATTCAGTTCGCCGCGCGTATAGCCCATCACGCTTTCACCAGCCTCGGTGGCAGGGATTACGGTGTTAGGTGGACCGAACTGTACAACCTGAGCGAAACGCCTCCCGAGGAAGGCGGCGAGTTTGAACATCTCTATCCTTACCGCACGGATCTGCAGCCGGGCGAGCATCCCTTCCCTGTCCCCTATGCCCGCCACGAGCTTACCATGATGATCGAGCCGGCTATTTTTCTACGGCGACTGATTGATGATTTTCTACAAAACGGTGGCAAATTTGTCATCCGCAATTTCAACAGCAAAGAGGAAATTTTCGCTCTGCCAGAGAAAATTTTCTTCAACTGCACGGGACTCGGCGCTGCGACGCTGTTTGACGATACCGAGATCACACCTGCCAAAGGTCAGCTNGTTTACATGCCCCCTGACCCGGACGTCGACTACCTCACGATCGGCGGCGGCAACAGTAATCTGTATATGTTCTCCCGCACCGATACGCTTCTTCTGGGCGGCACGTTTAAGCTCGGCGACTACTCCCGCAATCCGGAGCCGGAAGAAACCGAACGCATCGTGACTGAGCATCAGAGAATTTTCTCTGGCTTCGCCTGATACGCTCAGAAAGATTCATTCGGGCCGAATCAAGCGCACCGCGGCAATCTCACTGCCGCCGGGAAGCGGCGTCAGTCGCCCGGATCTCAGACCATGTCAGTAAGGCAACTCATAGGTCGAGTTGAATCTGAGATTACGGACCGTGTTGTAACTGNAGGCCATCGAATTGATGCCGTCGGTCGGATTGTCGTGTTCAATAAAGTAATGCCTGAACCCGCCCTTGCTGCCGTAGCTGAACAGCTCCTGGAAATCGATGTAGCCGCGCCCCACATCTGCCATCTCACCCGAACCAGCGCGATCTTTGACATGAATCATAGGGTAGCGCCCCGGATACTTGAGGAAGAAGAAGGTGGCATCGTAGCCGGCCTCTTCTGCCCAGAACAGATCCATTTCAAACATCACAAGGTCCGGTTCAGTTTCTGATGTCAAAATGTCGTAGCCGATCCGTCCACCTTCGTGAATATCAAATTCAAAATCATGATTGTGGTAGCCCATGATGATGCCGGCCTCCTGGGTCTTCTCCCCCGTGCGGTTCAGCAATTCTGCAACTCTGTGGTAACTGTCAAGGCTGCGCTCATTTTCCGGNAACCAGGGCAGCACCATGTATTGCTGACCGAGCGTAACGGCAGTCTCAATTTCCTGATCGAGANTGCCCCGAATGGCCTGCAAAGGCACATGGGACGCTGGCGAAGTGAGACCAAAGCTGTCCAGGATTCTGCGCACCTCTCCGGGGGTCTTACCGTGGTACCCGGCAAACTCCATTTCCGTAAACCCGATCTCTGCAAGCTGAGCCAGGGTGCCTTCGAAGTCTTCAGCCATTTCCCGACGCAGCGAATACAGCTGCAGCCCGATTTTATCAACCCGCCGCACTTGGGCGCTCGCCGCACCAAACGGGCTTGCCGCAAGCGCAGCGGAAACTGCTGTCTTTTTGAGGAACTCTCTTCTGGTCTGACGGCCAGACTGAAATCTTTTGTGCATGCTGCCTCTCCAATCGAACTGCGGTTGCCTGAATCGCGATGGGCGTTCACAAACTTGATTTTCCTGACTCGCGTCAGGGTTCGCTCTGTATGCGGGATCAAGGCTACCATATCTCGCCACCGGTTAGTCTAACGCGAGCTAGCGACTAGCCGGCCTGACTCTCTGGGCAAGCGCAATGTCCAGTTCCCAGCCCATGAGCGTGGGGCTGGACCTGACTCCCTTACTTCCTAATTTTTCGCAGCATCAGCCCTGCTCGTTCACCAACTTTAACCCTGGGGTTGGGAAACACGATGTACTCCGGTTCCTCTCCGACGAGATACTGCGCGCTCCCGTCTTCGGCGATCAGACTGCCCGGCGCATACTCTGAAAAATTGGGCGCATTATCGGGCAAGTGGAATTTCCAGCTTTCACTGGATTTCTCAAGGGTGTGATGCACCACGAATTGTTCAATGNTTTCTGCCGATGGGCTCGGCAATTCTTCACCGGAGATCACGGCCCGAAGGAGCAGGTCGATACCTGAAAAGCGCGAAAGATCATTGGCGCCAAAGGGCATGGCCTTGCCTAATTCCAAGGTAAAACTCTGCGCATCCTGTTTAACTGAAGTAAAAGAAGAGAACGTNTTGGCACGCTCCTGATGCAGCAGTACGGTCGTGATGTCTGCACGCGCCAGGAGGACTTTCTGTTGTTCAGGTAGTAGACGATCAGGCACAAAAGGATAAACAGCAAAGCGCTCTCGGGCCGAGGCTCTGATCGCCGTGTGGCAATCATAATGCAGCCGCTGCTCAACGGTAACCGGCTCCTCGGCGAAGAAGTTCGCAACGTAAGCCTCCAGCCTGGCGGCACGCTTCACCTCTTTCAAGCTGAGATCTTCATGCTGCCACTGACCGCAAAACAGCCTGTTCATATTGAGATCAACAAAACGCCTGTCCTCCGCCATGGCCAGGGGATTTGCGAGAATGAACAGGACCCGGACAGCACTGGTGGCTTCCCCGGACAGCAAATCGCTGACAAGTTGCGACACAATTTCTATGGGCGCTGTCTCGTTGCCATGAACGCCACAGGAAATAACAAGAGAGAGTTTGCTCGCTGTGTTGGGCTCAAACCGGATCACACCACAATCCAGAAGGGTCACTTCTGCGCCGTCTGTCANNGTGCTGTGCCTGGCCTGAACGGGCTCATCAGCATGAGCAATGGTATGCCCGATGATGTCCTTTTGTGGCGAAAAGAAAAACACAGTCCCCCCAATGACGCTTCCTCCTGAGCTTGAATGCTCCGAACTGAAAACCGATCAGAGCCTGTGGCCCAAAACGACCAGAGCNCAGAAATTCGGCACATTGTTGACATGACCGGATATTGCGCGGGGCACAGCCTAGCTTGAAAGTTATTCGCACAATCAAGAATACCGGTGCTCGGTCTGCTTATCCAGCGAACCCTATAATCAGCTATTGCTGACTGACTAATCAGGTAGAGTGACACTCATTGGGCTGGTAGGTGATNACAAGCTCACCACCCCGTCAGAAAGGGACTAGACTGAACAGACGTCAAGATTCTNAGCGTCACAGGGACAAAAAAAGCCAGGGGCCNAGGGCGCCTGGCTTTTTACTCTNAACGTCGACGTTNCGGTCTGTCAGTCGTCGGATCCGGCCAGGCTGCGCTGGTCGCGCTCTTCGCGTTCGACAAGCAGCTTCTCGTAGCCCGCCTCATCGAGATGNGTCACCGCGATCCAGGCGTGAGACATCTCGTCGGTGGTGCGCTGACCNGCTCCAACCCACTGGTCCGGATCCGGATTCATGGGGTTGTTNTCGGTATTGTCGTGCCAGGCAGAGATAATCAGAGTNGCCCCTGCGGGAACCAGCGGCTGGTAGCCCTCCTCATAGGTATGGCTGTGGTTCCAGGCCGCCGTCCAGTTTGATGCCTGGCTCAGCATTTCCTTACGACCCGTCTCGGGACTAAACATCTCCAGAGACATCGCAACACCGCGAAAGTGCATGTGCGGCTGCCAGCTGTCGATGCGCACCGGATGGTCGAACGAATGGAACCCCTGAGTCATCAACGTGCCGTGAGGCGGAATCATGTAGTCGCCACCGCCATCCAGACGGTATGCGCGTAGATCTTGCTTGTATGACTCTTCTTCCACAAACTCGTCTTCCTCATCGTAGAACCAGATACCTACCTGGACCTGATCCTGCGGGACGGCGTTTCCGTCCGGGAAGTAGTGGATCTCCCACTCAACCTTGGAGTTGGCAGGCGCTCTGCGACANGCACCTTCGGGGACCTTTTCGCCGAGCTTGCCAAGCGCAAACTCTGACAGTCGGTCACTGTCCACCCACTCACCCTCCTCATCTAGAATCTTGAAATGCGAGTTGGCATGGTGCGTCGAGCCCTGTGCAGCTGCTGAAGGCAACGTCTCCACCGCTTTGATACAGCGGCTTTCGGTAATCCCAGAATCTACAACCGGCTCCCACCAGAGGTCCTGTCCCTCNGCTGGAACGTCCCAGGCNGCTGATCTGATGATGTGGTCGGGTTGGCCAAGATCTGCCGCAAGACGCCATTCGCCTTTCTTGGGGTATTCTCGCGGTGGAGGAAGCTCTTCTGGGTTACCTAGAGGCGAGCCGGCATTAACCCAGGCGACGATCGTTTCGATGTCTTCCTGCGACAGACGCCAGTCGTTCTTGAGCTCCTGCACGCCCGTGTCCCGATCGTACTGATAGGGTGGCATATCCCGGTTCTTCACCTTGAGCTGAATTAGAGGTGCCCAGGGGCGCACTTCTTCATAGCTGGTAAACGACATCGGGCCGATCGCGCCAGGCTGGTGGCAAATNTGGCANTTGTCCTGAATAATCCGTGACACCTCTTTGGCATAGGTAGGATGACCATCTGACGTCTGCGCGTTAACCAGTGCGGGCGCTATCACCAGGGCACCGAAGCCAAAAATCTTGTCTATTCTCATGATTGGATCCTCAACAAGCCGAGAAATGGGGCTACATTGTGGGAATATTTAATCCCGAAAAATCATTGTGATGCCGGAAAGCGCAATTTCCAAGCATTAAACTGTCACAAATTGTTCACCAACGCGGCCCTCTCGCCAGCGACGAGGCCAAGGCGGATTGACTCAGCGCAAGGTACACTGATTCGGACCGCCAGGCTGAGGCTCTGAAGCGACTCAGCAATACAACTCTAAAATGCCCTTGGCTGACCCGGTCACCCGCCCTNATCAGTCCAGCTCCCGCAGCANGTCGTCCATTGAAGCCTTTGCGTCACCGTAGAACATCCGAGTGTTTTCTTTAAAAAAAAGCGGGTTTTCAATGCCCGAATAACCGGTGCCCCGGCCTCGCTTACAGACAAACACATGACGCGATTTCCAAACTTCCAGCACCGGCATGCCGGCGATGGGACTTCCCGGGTCATCCTGCGCAGCAGGATTGACGATGTCGTTAGCGCCAATAATGATCACCACATCGGTGTCGGGGAAATCGTCATTAATCTCCTCCATTTCAAGCACGATGTCATAAGGCACTTTGGCTTCCGCCAGCAACACGTTCATGTGCCCGGGCAATCGCCCGGCAACGGGATGAATTGCAAAGCGCACCGTCTTGCCCTGCGAGCGAAGTCGTTTGGTGAGCTCTGAAACTGACCCTTGTGCCTGAGCGACCGCCATACCATAGCCCGGTACGATGATTACGCTGTCAGCATCCTGCACCACCTGCGCCACCGCATCCGCTTTCGCCTCGATCATCTCGCCCTCGACAGTACTGGCTGCCTGTGCCTCTCCGCCCCAACCGCCGAGAATCACCGACACGAAAGAGCGATTCATGCCCTTGCACATGATGTAGGACAATATGGCGCCAGACGATCCGACCAGCGCGCCAGTGACAATCAGCAGATCATTACCGAGCGTAAAGCCAATCGCGGCCGCCGCCCATCCTGAATAGGAGTTCAGCATGGAAACCACCACCGGCATGTCGGCACCGCCAATCGCAAGAATAAGATGGCAGCCGATCGCACCGGAAATTAGGGTGACCAACAGCATGGTCCATAAGCCTGCGCCGCCGAGGTAGAGATAGCCGAGAATACAACAGGCCATCAGCGCGGCCAGGTTCAGCGCGTGTCGACCCGGTAAAGTCAGCGCCGCTGAACTGAGCCTGCCGGCCAGCTTGCCGTACGCGATGATGGACCCGGTAAAGGTTACCGCTCCGATCAGGACTCCCAGGAACAGCTCGACCTTTAGAATACTTAGCTCAACCGCGCTTTTGGCTGCAATGGTGGCAGCGAAGCCTGCCAGCTGATCAACAGTACCGGCCTCCCTTGCCGCCAGAGCAGCGACCATCTCGAGATCCGCATTGATCCCGATTAAGACCGCAGCCAAACCGACCAGACTGTGAAAGCCTGCGACAAGTTCCGGCATCTGGGTCATCTGAACCCGATTCGCGACAAACCAGCCACCAATCCCGCCGAGAATCACCATCAGAGAAATCAGTACCGTTTGTCCACCCGCAGCACTGACAGTTGCAGCCACTGCCAGGGTCATCCCGATGATGCCGTACCAGATAGCGCGCTTGGCTTTTTCCTGATTGGACAAGCCGCCAAGAGCGAGGATAAACAGCACGGCAGCGATGACGTAAGCAGCGGTTAGAAGCCCTTCGTTAGCATGCATCCCTTAACTCCTCTGGAACATGGCCAGCATTCGACGAGTTACCAGAAAACCGCCAAAAATATTGACCGAAGCCATTAGCACAGACAGCGCAGCCAACAACATGACCAGCAGACTGCCAGAGACAATTTGTAGNAGGGCACCGACAATTATGATCGACGAAATGGCGTTGGTAATAGCCATGAGCGGCGTGTGCAGCGAATGAGCAACACCCCAGATAACATGGAAGCCGATAAATACGGAAAGCACGAAAACAATAAAATGTTGCATAAAACTGGGCGGCGCCACCGCACCGAGCGCCAGACAGAGCGCTCCTCCAACCGCAAGCAGCAGTCCAGTCTGGTTGAGAGATTTCTTCATCTCCGCCAACTCACGGGCCGCTTTCTCTTCAGCGCTTTCCTCGACCTCTTTTTTCTTAGGAGCCGCTGCGGCGATCGCCTTGACCTTGGGCGGCGGCGGTGGCCAAGTTACTTCCCCCTGATGGGCTACCAAGGCACCACGAATCACATCATCTTCCATGTCGATGACTGGCAAGCCATCTTTTTGCGGCGTCAGGTCGTCCAGCATATGCCGAATATTAGTCGCGTAGAGATTTGAAGACTGTGTCGCCATCCGACTAGGAAAATCCGTGTAACCAATGATCGTCACACCGTTGTCAGTCACGAGTTTCTCATCAGCCTTGGTCAGGCTGCAGTTGCCCCCCCGCTCGGCAGCCAAGTCCACGACTATCGAGCCCGGTTTCATGGCCGCAACCATGTCTGCGGTCCACAGCTCAGGCGCCGGCCGATTAGGAATCAGCGCGGTGGTGATAACGATGTCAACCTCAGGCGCCAGATCGCGAAATTTCTCAAGCTGCTTCTCGCGAAACTCAGGGCTCGACGGGGCGGCATATCCTCCGGTTTCGGCGCCGTCAGTCTGCTCTTCTTCAAAATCCAGAAACACAAATTCTGCTCCCATGGACTCAATCTGTTCTGACACTTCCGGACGTACGTCGAAGGCCATAGTGATTGCGCCAAGCGACACCGACGTGCCGATCGCAGCAAGACCGGCAACGCCTGCGCCCACCACCAGCACTCTGGCGGGTGGGACTTTCCCTGCCGCTGTCATCTGCCCCATGAAAAAACGGCCAAAATTGCTGCCCGCCTCCACCACGGCACGATAGCCCGCGATGTTGGCCATTGAGGAGAGCGCGTCCATCTTCTGGGCACGGCTGATCCGCGGCACCATATCCATGGCCAGCACGCTCATGTTTTTTTCCTTCAGCTTTTCGAGCAAGGCTTCATTCGCTGCCGGCCAGATAAAACTGATCAGGGTCTTGCCGTCAGGCGCGGCTTCAATTTCCTCTGAGGAAGGTTCGCGCACCTTGACGATTACATCCGCATCACTCCAGAGTTTGGCTGCGGAGTCTACTATTTTGACTCCTGCCGCCTGATACGCCGCGTCGGTGATTGACGCCGCCGCACCGGCACCGGTCTCCACCTGACAGTCATAACCGAGTTTCTGTAAACGCTCGGCGCTCTCCGGCGTCAGCGCAACACGCGCCTCACCCTGGGCTGTTTCCTTGGGTGCTCCTATCCTCATGCCTTGCTCCAAAGTTNCTTGAGGGGATTGTTCTGATCTGAGTTTATATAAAGCTTTAATCTGGTCTTAAAACGGTGAGACCCCCGGCGCAGATCAAATCATGCACCTCGTCGAGAAGCTGAACGGATTGTTCCTCAGTGGTATGGCGATGCCGCCCGAGCCGCAGCCCGGTCTGCTGATTGCTGAGCAATAGGGTTCAACAATCATCGCCGAACGTTCAGTCGGTTTAGCAGGTCCTCCGCCCGGCCGTTAACTTGTGCCTCATCGGACCCGCGCAGTGTGGCCCGGACCCCGCAGCACTGCGTTCAGGAACACCACGTTAGCGCCATCAAGAGCTGCACGAAAAGTGGGATCAGCAACAAAGCCAATCACGAGCCCGTCACCGAAGCTTGCCTGGACCACAGCAGGTTTAAAGGCCCACTGCTGACGGTTTTCTGCCCACAGATGCCCTCCTGCCCCAAGATTCTCTGGCGCCTCGAAATACAGCGCGTTCCAGCCTTCATCAAGAGTCAGAGGACGATAGACGTCCCGACCTTCCACCATGAAAACCACGCCGTCTGTCACACCTGCACTCAGCCATGTGTCCTGCGTAGTCCTGGTCCGCAGTAATACACCCGGCAAGGAATCCGGACGCGGCGCTTCCGGCATAATCGCCTGCTGATAGGCATCCTGATCTGCCAATATCGTGCCTCCCACGATATCACCTTCGTTATCATCCTCCTCTTTGCCGCCGGCCAGCAGTTCAAGATCGGTGGGAAGCAGGCCAACTGCATCACTGGCTGCAAAGCGCATACCACCGCTCATCGCGACCAGCACGCCACCACGCTCGACCCAATTTTTAAGACGCTCCACGCCCTTGGCGCCGAGCTCACCGGCATAGTTGCCTCCATCGGGGAGAATTAGCACATCGAACCGGTCGAGTTCATCGGAGGCAATATGCTCGACCCGAACCGGCTCCACAGGATAGGCGAACTGCTGCTCCAACACGAATCGGGTGCTTCCCGCCGAATAAGATACAGTAGGATCANCCCACGCCAGTGCAATCCTGGGCGCCGGCAACGCCATGACGCTCCGGCTGCCAAAAGAGACGCCTTCTTCCGAGTAACTGGAGTCAGTCGCCACCACCTCTGCGCCACTCACTTGCGCAAGTCGGCTAACCATTCTGTGCAACTCACGGGCGTCGTAATCCGGATTGTCCGCNAGGCGCACCACCAGCGTGCCGCGGTCATATCTGCGATTGGCCAAGGTCATGACTTCATCGGCCCCTTGCACCGACAGCCCGCTACGCTGCGCTGCCGCCAGAAAGCGACCCGCTGCCTGACTGCCCCATGGCACCAGCCAACCAAGCTGTGACGCCGCCGGTGGCTCGTAGGCGGGGATGTCGTCTCCGTCGAAACTTTCTTCACCGACGCTGACACGATCGCAGGGGATCACGTCAATGTTGTACAAACTCGGCAGCGACCATCCAAGGATGTCGTACAGCTCTGCCCGCAATCCCAGTGACCGGCGACGCTCCTGCTCAGCAAGAAACTCCTCCGCCATAGGGCTTTCCGTCTCAAGGAAGGTGCGCACCATGCGCCCGGCGGGCTGCCGGGAAGTCACCAGATAGGATCCCTCAGGCAACGCGACATCACAGGCTCGGGCAGTCTCCGTCGTCCGCCGGATTTCGATGCCGTGCCGCAACAGGTTAGCAGACAGTTTGTGGACTGCCGAACGGTCACCGGCCAGCGGAATCAAATACTCGCGTGCTCCCCCGTGCTCGCCGGCATCCGCACTGCGTCGATACTCAACGAAATTCCGCAGGAAGGTCTCCCGGTTAACCGACGCGGTCTCTATCGTTCCGATAGATGTGACGAAATGGCGCTGGACACCATCGGCGTAAGTGACTATTTCGCCGTTACGACGCTCGCCCGCCAGTCCACGCGCAGAGGCCATCTCAAAGGTCATACCGACNCTGCCCTGAAACGCTGGCCAGGAATCGCCGTATCCCGGGTAGTAGGCGTCATAAACGGCCTGAGTAAAATACTCAAAGCCAAAACGATCGAACCACTTGGCATTGTTGCGGCCATAGGCGTCGAGCATCTCCCGCTGTGCATCGACGTAGTGGGGATTGAAGGGCTGAGCCGGTGGCGGGAAAAAATAGCTTGAGTCGGTTCCCATCTCGTGGATGTCGACGTGCACCAGCGGAAAGTACTCCTGAAAAGTCTTGACCCTGCCGATCACCTCCGGCTGCGTGAGCGGAAGCCAGTCTCGGTTCAGATCAAACAAATAATGATTCGTGCGACCCGCCGGCCAGGGTTCGCGACGCTCAGCAGCGATCGCAGAAACGCTCGGCTCGATACCGTAGGTTTCACGAAAGTGGTTCACGAAACGCATCCTGCCGTCCGGNTTCTGACTGGGATCTATCGCCACCAGCGTNTTGTCTCCGATGGAATCGAATGGCTCTCCCTTAGCGGCCAGCAGATGATAGGCGGTTTGCAGCCCCGCATCCGTGGCGGAAATTTCATTGCCATGTACCCCGTAGGCAAGCCATACAACAGCGGGCAACCCAGTAACCAGCGCATCGATCTCACTGCCAGACAGATCAGCGGGGTCGGCCAGTGCCTGCATACCGGCCTTGACCTCGTCAAGCCGACTCATCGTCTGTTGACTGCCAATAAGAAAATAGACCAGCGGCCGGCCTTCCCAGCTGCGGGCGTATTCAATTAGCCGCGTTCGAGCTGGCTGTGCCTCTGACAGCGCACGCAGGTAAGTATGGGATTGCTCGATGGAGGTGATCTGGTCACCCGGGGCATAGCCCAGCACCGATTCCAGAGTGGGCACTAAGGGGTCATACGTGACGTCCGGCCACCCGACGCTTTCAACGGCGGTATCGGCAAACGCGGACGCGCAGAGGATGAGCAGAGTCATCAGCAGGACAGAGGGGGAAATTTGATGCAAAGCGCAGCCACGCATGGCAGACCTCCAGCTTTTATTTTAAGGAATTTGAAGCGCAGACGGGTCGCTCAGCGATTGTCCACGCCCATGGAATTATTAGGTTCGAATAGCTTATCTCCCGGGGGGGCCTATCGGTTATCTCGGCAGNGGGGTGTAACGCGATTTGCCNCATTTAATCCGACGCATTTCTGAGGCGATTTTCTAACTGTANAGCTTCTTGTAACTTTGCATGAAANAGCGCATTACATCCGGCTCAGCCATGNTTAACCNCATCCAGTTTCAGAAGGGCGGAAATGGCCTGCCGACCCGGATGTTTTATTCAAGAAGGCGCGCCTGCACCTCAGCGATGTCGTGCCCTAGCAGACCGGTTTGCCCCTGGCCCCTGACCGTCAAGAGAGATTACCGCGTTTTGCGCTGCGCGTGTAGCTTTGAGGCTAGCAAGACAAACCGGTTTGATTCCACAGATGCTGATATCGTTACGTAGTAAATTCTCCACAATCGGCACTTGTGTATTACACTGCTTCACATGGGAAATCCTGACCACATCCAGCTCACACTCTGGGGCGCCGGCACGGCGCGCACCCTACGGCCTATCTGGGTCGCTGAAGAGCTCGGCCTAGACTACCGGCTTGAGCCGATCGGCCCCCGCACGGGAGAGACTAANACAGAAGCTTACACTGCCCTGAATCCGAAACAGAAGATCCCGTTTTGCGAGGTCGGAACGGTCAAACTTTCCGAAACTGTTGCGATATGTCGTTACCTAGTGGCCCGGTTTGGCAACGCTCCCAGGCTCAGCGCCCCAGAATCGATTGAGGAAGCGGCCAAGGAAGATGAGTGGCTGAGTTTCATTTATGGCGAACTCGATGAAACCAGTCTGTATGTCATGCGCCGCCATGGCGCGCTCAGCAATATCTACGGCGAAGCGCCTGCAGCGATGGCGTCCGCCCGCGAGTATGTGCTGCGTATGCTCAAAGTTGTCGAGACGGCGCTGGAGGACCGGGAATTTTTGCTCCAGGACAAATTCTCGCTGGCCGACCTCTTTTTAACCACCTGCCTAAACTGGGTTCTGAACTACGAGCTGCCTCTGGCAAATTCTCTGCAGGCCTATCGCGACCGAATCATCCTGAGACCAGCCTACCTGCGTGCGGCTGAAGCCAATAAGCCGCGCCAGTAGCAAGCAAACGGAGTTACTATGGGCCCACTCAATGGAATCAAAGTCATAGACCTCACCAGCATGGTTTCCGGACCGGTAGCCGCTATGATGCTGGGAGACCAGGGGGCGGAAGTAGTCAAAGTGGAGCCCCTGGCCGGCGAGCAGCTTCGCCACCTCGGTGAGCCTCACAATGGCCTGCCGTCGACATTCTACTCCTGCAACCGCAACAAAAAATCTCTGGCACTTGATCTGAAATCGAATCGGGGTAAACAGATACTCTGGCGTCTTATCGAAGACGCAGACGTGCTGCTGCAAAACTTCCGTCCAGGCGCGATAGAACGCATGGGGTTCAGTGAGGAAGCCGTGCGCAAGATCAATCCGGGCATCATTTTTGTGTCCATCAGTGGATTCGGGGAAAGCGGTCCCTATTCCCACAAACGGGTTTACGATCCGATCATTCAGGGACTCTCCGGTGCGACCGATATTCAGGCGGATCGAAAAACGGGACGCCCCAACATGTTTCGCATCATCCTGGCCGACAAGGTGTCCGCCCTCACGGCAGCGCAGGCTATCTCCTCCGCGCTGTTTCATCGGGAGCGTTCCGGAGAGGGACAGCACATAAGGCTGTCAATGCTGGAAGCCACCGTCGCGTTTCTTTGGCCTGAAGGCATGAGTGGTCTGGTCTTTGCGGATCAGCAGGTCGACATTCGCAAAACCTTCTCTTCAATTGATCTTATTTATGAAACCTCCGACGGTCACATCACCATCAGCGTCGTTTCCGACAAGGAATGGAAAGGCATCTGCGAAGCGCTCGGGCGGGAAGAATTGATTGAAGATGAGCGCTTCTGCTCGGCTCTGGCGAGAAGGAAAAATTCGGATCTGCGTCGGCAGGTAATCGGCGCAGAAGTGCAAAAGTGGACGACCGACGCGCTCCTAACAAAGCTGGACGCTGCCGACGTCCCCTGCGCCCCTTTACTCGACCGAGCGGAGTTGCTTGATCATCCTCAGATCAGAGAAAGCCAGGCGATCGAGCACGAGCAGGTGACGGGCTTCGGCGAAGTGCGCCAGGCTAGACCGGCAGCCAGGTTCAGCCAAACCGAAAGCGCTATACGGCTGCGGGCCCCCAGGCTGGGAGAACACAGCCGCGAAATCCTTGCCTCTCTCGGGTTCAGCGAGCAGGAACAGGATTCACTGATTGAAGACGGCATTGCGCGCCAGTACGGCTAGCCTGATTTCTTGAGCTGCCCCGGCAGATCACAGGGTCACTTCAACGGCGCTAGCAGCCTGAATGGCCTTACTCTTAGCCTCCTCAACGTTGTCGGCGCGGGCCAGAGCAACCCCCATGCGACGCTTGCCTGCAACTTCGGGTTTGCCAAAAAAGCGCAGAGTGGTATCAGTTTGCGCGAACGCCTGCTGCAGATTACCGAAGGCGGCCTGAGTAGAATTTCCCTCCACCAGCACCACTGCAGAAGCTGACGGCCCGTGAAACGTAATGTTGGGAACGGGCAGACCGAGAATTGCCCGGGCATGTAGCGCGAACTCGGACAGATCCTGAGAAATCAGCGTGACCATGCCAGTATCATGGGGTCGTGGCGACACCTCACTGAAAAACACGGCGTCGCCTTTGATAAAAAGCTCGACACCAAACAGACCTCTGCCGCCAAGCGCTTCTGTCACCTTATTGGCGATCAATTTCGATTCGGCCAGCGCCGCCTCTGACATTGGCTGTGGCTGCCAAGATTCCCGATAGTCGCCGTCTTCCTGTCGGTGCCCAATGGGCTCACAGTAACTCACGCCGTTCTCATGGCGGATGGTCAGCAGCGTAATCTCATAGTCAAAGTCAACAAAACCCTCAACGATGACCTTGCCGGCACCTGCCCGACCGCCTGATTGTGCGTACTCCCAGCTTGAGTCTATGTCAGCCTCGTTTCTGACCGTGCTCTGCCCCTTACCTGAGGAGCTCATAATCGGCTTTACAACGCAGGGAATGCCCACTGCCCTAACGGCTTTCAGGAATTCTTCCCGGGTCTCGGCAAAGTGATAGGGGGACGTGGCAAGACCTAACTCCTCTGCCGCCAGGCGGCGAATACCCTCCCGGTTCATGGTCAGCCGGGCAGCCTTTGCTGTAGGGATGACATGAAACCCCTCCTGTTCCAGTTCCTGCAGCGTGTCCGTGGCAATCGCCTCAATTTCCGGCACAATCAAATCCGGCTGCTCCCCTTCGATCACCCGCCGCATTTCGCTGCTGTCCAGCATGGAGAAACTGTGACTGCGNTCAGCAACCTGCATCGCGGGCGCATTAGCATATCGGTCGCAGGCGATCACTTCGACTCCAAGCCGCTGCAGTTCAATCACGACTTCCTTACCAAGCTCACCTGAACCTAGCATCAACACCTTGGTTGCCGTTGGCGAAAATTTTGTACCGAGTGATGTCATCTGTTTTTCCTGTTAACCCAATCTAATGCCCGTTGAACGCAATCGACCNTCGGGCATCCTANGCTCGAAGGCCGACACGCCAAGTGCCGGTCCCGGCGGCGAACTGACAACCGTTTGCGCGGTTGCTGCTCATGCACGTCTAAAATCGCCCGGAAACGATAACGCCTCACCTTCCTCAGGTCGAGCGATTTGCCGCGCCTTTACAGTGTGGGAATATCAGCCAGTGCAGCAACAACCGTTTAAGGCAGTATGCGCATGCTTCAGAACAGTTCCCGGCGCATGGTGGTGAGTTGTTCGAACAGGCCCGACGATCCGGGCAGACGACAGANGCGAATTGTTGGGAGAGTCTGGGCTACTGACAGCTTCATGGAATGCCGAAGAGCCCAAATCGGAGGGAGAAAAAGGCAGCAAAGTGCCTACGGCGGCTCATTTCTTGGGGCAAATACCGCCCATTTCCGCGAATTCTGACCTGTCCAACGCAGTTTTAGACCTTTTTGGTCGCTTTCTCGCCGCTTTAGGCACAATCCGCTCTCGCTTCGAATGGAAATCCTGTACAATGCCGCCCGTTTTTTACGCACCCTGAACATTACACTTTGAGCAGCAAAATGACTGATTTATCACTCTACAGAAATATAGGTATTTTCGCCCACGTAGATGCCGGCAAGACCACAACTACGGAGCGCATTCTCAAACTGACCGGTAAAATCCACAAAACAGGTGAGGTTCACGACGGCCAATCCACTACGGATTTCATGGATCAGGAAAAAGAGCGNGGAATCACAATTCAGTCAGCCGCTACCACCTGTTTCTGGAACGATCATCGTCTCAACATCATTGACACCCCGGGGCACGTTGACTTTACGGTTGAAGTCTATCGGTCCCTGAAGGTTCTGGACGGCGGAGTCGGAGTCTTTTGCGGCTCGGGCGGCGTGGAACCTCAGTCCGAGACTAACTGGCGNTACGCCAACGATTCGGAAGTCTCCCGTATCATCTTCGTCAACAAACTGGACCGCGTTGGTGCAGACTTCCTGCGCGTTGTCGGTCAGGTGGAAGACATTCTGGGGGCTAATCCCCTGGTCATGGTGCTGCCGATTGGCATTGAGGACGATTTTGTTGGCGTGGTTGATCTGCTCAGCCGTAAAGCCCACATCTGGCCAGACCCGGGCAATCCTGAAAAATTCGAGCTCCATGACGTGCCTGAAGACATGGTGGACCTGGTCGAAGAGTGGCGGGAAAAACTGATTGAAACCGCAATAGAGCAAGATGACGANCTTATGGAGGCCTATCTCGAAGGGAAAGAACCCTCGAACGANGACATCAAGCGCTGCATCCGCAAGGGAACGATTGCTCTGGACTTTTTCCCGACCTANTGCGGCTCTGCGTTCAAGGACAAGGGCATTCAGTTAGTGCTCGATGCTGTAGTGGATTTTCTGCCTAACCCGACTGAAGTCGACCCTCAGCCGCTCACTGATGAGCAGGGCGAGCCGAATGGTGAAGTAGCCAAGGTGGATGCTGACGAGCCGTTCCGTGCACTNGCTTTCAAGATTATGGATGATCGCTTTGGCGCGCTGACATTCGTCAGGGTGTACTCAGGCAAGATCAACAAAGGCGACACGATACTTAACGCCTTTACTCGTAAAACCGAACGCGTCGGGCGCATGGTGGAAATGCATGCTGATGATCGCAACGAGATCGACGGTGCTCAGGCTGGGGACATCTTTGCCATTGTCGGCATGAAGAATGTGCAAACAGGTCACACTCTGTGTGAACCCAACAATGAATGCACGCTGGAGCCGATGATCTTCCCGGATCCGGTGATTTCAATTGCAGTNGCGCCGAGGGACAAGAGCAGCGTCGAAAAGATGAGCATAGCCATCGGCAAGATGGTCGCGGAGGATCCTTCCTTTCAGGTAGAGACCGACGAAGACTCGGGCGAAACCATCCTCAAAGGCATGGGCGAGCTGCATCTAGACATCAAAGTCGACATCCTCAAGCGAACCTATGGCGTGGAGCTGGAGGTTGGCGCGCCTCAAGTAGCCTATCGCGAAACCATCACCCAAATGATCGAAGACAGCTACACGCACAAGAAGCAGTCTGGCGGTTCGGGACANTTTGGTAAGATCGACTATCGCATCAAGCCGGGCGATCCCGGCAGCGGTTACTCGTTCAGCTCGACCGTGGTCGGTGGTAACGTCCCGAAGGANTTCTTTCCGGCAATTGAAAAGGGCTTTAAGGGCATGATGGAGGAAGGCCCNATAGCTGGATTCCCAGTGCTTGATATTGAGATTGAATTGTTTGACGGCGGCTTCCACGCGGTCGACTCCTCCGCGGTGGCCTTCGAACTTGCGGCGCGCGGAGCCTATCGCCAGTCCATGCCCAAAGCGGCTCCTGAGTTGATAGAGCCGATCATGAAAGTTGACGTCTTCACTCCGGAAGATCACGTGGGTGACGTTATCGGAGATTTAAACCGCCGACGCGGCATGATCAAAGACCAGATGGCCGGCCCGACCGGTGTGCGAATCAAAGCCGATGTGCCTCTGGCAGAGATGTTCGGATACATTGGCAGTCTGCGGACCATGACCTCCGGCCGTGGCCANTTCTCTATGGAGTTCTCACACTATCTGCCTTGCCCGCAGTCCGTTGCCGATGCCGTGGTGGANGCCGANAAGGAAAGACAGGAAGCCAAGGCCAAAGGCTAGAATCCGGTATCANTGTCCTGATACAAAAGCCCCGGCTGAAGGATTTCACCGGGGCTNTTTACTGCTCATAGCACCTGGGCTGGAGCCTCTGCTCTATCTGTTTTTTTTGGTGTCAGATGACAAGCCCAACGACTGCTTGTTGCTTATTGCTGATTGACATACTCAGTGATGGGGGGCAATCCCAGGTTGGAGGCAACCTGCCTGATATGTTCCATCGCTTCGTCCGTCGGACCCGGATAGTCGCCGGCAATCGGGACATTGCCGATATACCCGATGTCCCGAATGCCTTCAGGCGAACTGAAGTAGGCGCCAAACACCAGGCGTCTGAGACGGCTGAAAAAACGGGCGGGCAGTTCAAACTGACCGATTTCATACTGGGAACGATAGGCGATGTCATCCAGAATCGCCGTGCGCTGTTCCTCAGTGAGGGCAACAAAGTCACTCTCAAAGCGCAGCTGCGCCTCATCGTTCAGCCATTGCAGTCCGTTCACAATCTGCTCCCGGTCGCGCTGCTGGCCGGAATAGGGGGCGCTGACCCACTCGTCGATCACATCCGGCACACCCACTGCGGTTGCCGACGGGCCTCGCTCATCTGCCGGACAAATAAGATCGCTGAGCACCGCCACTTGATCCTTCTGTGCCTCGTTCAGTGTCAGAGGCCAGGGGATCGTCGGCGCAGACACAATCGGGTCCGTACCGTAACCCGGCCCGGTAATAGGCTTCAATTCGATGCCGGGCCAGTGACCCGCGGGTGGGGTTCCTATGGCCTTTGACGCTTCCGGTTCGGCGGTGTCACAGGCAACCGGCACACCTCCTACCATAACGACTGCAGTCATAGCACTGAGACGTTTGATGCTTTCCCGACGACTCATCCTGGCTTGATAAAATTTACTCATAGTATCAGCGCTCCATTGATAGATTGATTTGCTCGGCCAGGCGTGTTGCATTGCGCATCGCCAGAGTGAGTATTGTGATCGTACAGTTCTTGTGAGGATTCGAAACGAACACTCCGCCATCCATGATAAAGAGATTCTCTACGTCCCAGGTCTGTCCCCATTGATCACAGACCGACGTCGATGGGTCATGGCCCATGCGAGTGGTACCAACCTCATGGATGATTTGCCCGCCGGCTTCAATCGCTTCCTCGGCCGTGCGGTCCGGGTTGTTGACCACGCCCCCCATGGCCTCAATGATTTTCCTGCCCCATTTAAGACCGTGAGCCACCTGATTGAGTTCCTGATCTGACCATTTCCAGTGAAATTTGAGGACCGGAATCCCCCATTGATCGACGGTTTCCTTGTCAATTTCGCAGTAGCAGTCATCGCTCACCAGCATTTCACCGCGCAGGGAAAGCCCGATGTTGGTTCCAAAGTTGGAACGGATATCATTCTTGGCCTGTTTCCCATAGCCGTCAACCGCACCGGCGATCCCCATGCCGGGAGAACTAAACCGAGCGCCAACCTCAAAATGATACCCCCGAGAGAAATTCAGCTCGTTATTTTTTTGTCCTTCCCGGTCCCACCATGGGATATACAGGTGATTCCCAGTATGGCCATCTTCGTTGTATTTAGGACGATCTCGTAGTGCAGGAATATAACCGCTGACACCCGCGCCGAGCGAGTCCGTTAGATTGCGACCCACCTGACCGCTGCTGTTGGCGAGGCCGTTAGGAAAGGCCTCACTTTTGGAGTTCAGCAGCAGACGTGCAGTTTCGCAGGCGCTGGCAGCTAGAATGACGTGGTCTGCGTCGACTCTGACATCCTCTCGATTAAGCCGGTTTACGAAAGTGACTCCTGACACCTTTCCGTAATCATCCAGATGCACTTCCTTCACCATTGCGTTAGTCACTATCTTGAGATTGCCAGTTTGCCTTGCCCAGGGAATGACAGACGTGGTGGTTTGAAACGCCGCACCAATTGCGCAGCCCCGGCCACACGGGGTTGCCCAGAAGCAGGCCTGGCGAGCATCCTTTGGTTTAGTCAAAATAGCGCGGCGCATGGGCACTGCCGAAATGCCCAGTGACTCGCAGGCTGACTTCAACAGCAGCTCCATCACCCGGGGTTTTGGCGGTGGTAACAAAACGCCCTCACTGGAGCTCGGTGTATCATCGAGGCCAGGGTTATCACCGCATACACCGATTAGTGCCTCACATTTGTCATACCACGGCGCAATCTCTTCATAATCTACCGGCCAGTCGGTCCCCACTCCATCTGTGCTGTAAGGCTTGAAGTCAGCGGCCGTGAAGCGCGGTACCAGCCGACCCCAGTGATTGGTGCGTCCCCCTAACATGCGTGCACGCCACCACATGAAGCGGCTATCAGGCGCTTCCGAGTACGGCTCTCCTGGTACTTGCCAACCCCCATCCACTGTGGCATCAAAGTAACCAAAATTTTTCTCAGAGGTACTGGACCCGCGCAGCGGTGCTTCATGATTTTGTTGAAACATGGGCGTTTCCGTGCCCGGATCGTAATCTCTACCAGCTTCTAACAACAGAACTCTGACGCCTGCCTCGGTTAGCACGTGAGCCGCCATACCGCCTCCCGCACCGGAACCGACAATAAGCACCTCGTATTCAAAGCCATCGAATGACGCCATATTATTCTCCAGACTCACATTCGGTTCAGGTATTTACTTTACTATGGTGAATTGCACACGATTATTTGGTCTTTGTCCCCATTGAGAATACTATAGCAATCCGTCGGCAGAGCAACCAGTTCAGCCTTGTGGCCGATACAGCACCACTGCCAGTTACTTTTGGGACTCTAGTTATGAATCACAGACTCTTGCTTATACCCGCAATGATGCTCACCTACTGCACTGCACCGCTGTCTCTGGCGAATGACATTAATCAGTTGACTGAGGCAGAGCAGGCCGATGGCTGGCGCCTGCTGTTCGATGGCCAGACCACTTCCGGATGGAAAGGTTATAAACGGGACGATGCGCCGGGCACCTGGGAAGTTCAGAATGGCAGCCTGTTCATGAACAGCGAGAGAGCAGATCGAGACCGGGGGGACCTACTGTTTGCCGAGCAATTCGCTGATTTTCACCTTAAGCTCGAATGGAAAATCTCCGAAGGAGGGAATTCCGGTATTTTTTACCGGGGCGCCGAGCAACCTCAGCTCGACGTGATTTACAAATCTGCNCCAGAGATGCAGGTGCTGGACAATGANCGCCATCCCGACGCNAAAATGGGCGTTGATGGAAACCGCACTGCAGGCGCACTGTATGATCTGNTACCCCCTCGNCCCCAGAATGTGAAAGCAGTAGGCGAGTGGAATCANGTCGAGATCATCNTACAGGATGGCAACGTTCAGCATCATCAGAATGGCGAGCTGGTTCTGGAGATCCAGCTTGGCAGTGCNTCGTGGCGCGAACTGGTCGCGGTNAGCAAATTTCCCGGTTTGAATCCTGCCTGGGTTGATGTGCCGAGTCGCGGCTTTNTCGGNCTGCAGGATCATGGCGACAANGTGTGGTACCGATCAATCAAGCTCAAGGAACCGTAAAGAAGCTTCGGGGCGCCTGCTGCATGAGCTGAGTCATCAACGCCGGCTGTAGAGCACGCGCAGTATAATGCCTGCCAAACTCAGCGCATGACGCCCTACTCGATTGCTCCTGGGAAAATCTGACATGTTTAATACAAACTACAGAAAACCGCTGGACGGGTCCGTGCTCGAGTACTTCGATACTCGGCAGGCCATCAATGACATCGAGCCCGGTGCCTTTGGAAAGCTGCCGTACACATCCCGCGTTCTCGCTGAAAATCTGGTCCGACACTGCCAGCCTGAAAACCTGACCGCCTGCCTGAAACAGCTGATCGATCGCAAGCGTGAGCNAGATTTNCCCTGGTACCCGGCGCGNGTTGTCTGTCACGATATTCTGGGTCAGACCGCGCTGGTGGATCTNGCAGGNTTGAGAGACGCCATTGCCNATCAGGGCGGCGATCCCGTNAAGGTGAACCCNGTCGTCCCNACCCAATTGATCGTCGACCACTCCCTGGCGGTGGAACACGCCGGCTNCGAGGAAAACGCCTTCGAAAAGAATCGCGCAGTCGAAGAACGACGAAATGAGGACCGNTTCCATTTCATCAATTGGACCNNGTCCGCCTTTGACAATGTAGACGTCATCCCGCCGGGCAACGGCATTATGCATCAGATCAACCTCGAAAAGATGTCGCCGGTGGTTCAGGTTCGCGACGGGGTCGTTTTCCCGGACACCTGTGTGGGTACCGACAGCCACACGCCAATGGTGGATGCGCTAGGAGTAATTTCAATAGGCGTCGGTGGTCTCGAAGCAGAAAACGTGATGCTCGGTAATCCTTCCATGATGCGTTTGCCTGACATCGTTGGCGTCGAATTGACAGGTTCACTGAAGCCCGGAATCACGGGCACCGATCTAGTTCTGTCGCTGACTAAATTTTTACGCCGCGAACATGTGGTCGGTGCCTTTCTTGAATTTTTTGGTGCAGGTGCTGACAGCCTGTCAGTCGGTGACCGGGCAACCATAGCGAACATGACTCCAGAATATGGGGCGACCGCGAGCATGTTTTATGTTGATCAGCAAACACTAGAATATCTCAAACTTACAGGTCGTGAGGATGAGCAGATTGAACTGGTTGAGCATTACACCAAGCATGCCGGCTATTGGTCGGACACGCTCACTGAAGCTGAGTACGAGCGGGTAATAAAGTTTGACCTCTCCACAGTAGGTCGCAATCTGGCCGGCCCGTCAAACCCGCACGCGCTGTTGCCGGTAGCTGATCTGGCCAGCCGCGGAATCGCTGGGGCTTGGCAAAAGAAAGCAGGTGACATGCCAGATGGCGCGGTCATCATTGCGGCGATCACCAGCTGTACCAATACCAGTAACCCACGAAATATGATGGCTGCAGGTCTGATCGCACGCAACGCGAACCGCTTGGGCTTAACGCGCAAGCCCTGGGTCAAATCTTCGCTTGCACCGGGCTCCAAGACCGTAAAATTGTATCTCGAGGAAGCAAATCTACTGAAGGAACTGCAGCAACTCGGTTTCGACGTCGTGGCCTTTGCCTGTACGACCTGCAATGGCATGAGCGGCGCACTGGACCCCAGTATCCAGCAGCACGTAATAGATCGTGATCTGTACGCGACGGCGGTGCTGTCAGGTAATCGTAATTTCGACGGACGTATTCACCCCTATGCCAAACAGGCGTTCCTGGCCTCTCCACCGCTGGTGGTCGCCTACGCCATTGCCGGGACAATTCGCTTTGACATTGAAAAAGATCCCTTGGGTTATGATCACAACGGGGCGCCGATTACGCTGAAAGACATCTGGCCAGAAGATGAGGAGATAGACGCAATCGTTCAGGCCAGCGTCAAACCCGAGCAGTTCAGGCAAACCTACATCCCAATGTTTGAGAAACCGGAGGAAGGCGCAAAAGTGACTAGTCCCCTCTACGACTGGCGTGCGCAATCAACCTATATTCGGCGGCCACCTTACTGGGAAGGCACGATGGCCGCTGAGCGCACCTTGCAGGGCATGCGTCCGTTGGCTGTACTGCCTGACAACATCACCACAGACCATTTGTCACCTTCCAACGCCATCATGCCGGACAGCGCCGCCGGCGAGTATCTGGCCAGGATGGGCCTACCCGAAGAAGACTTCAACTCTTATGCAACACATCGAGGAGACCATCTGACCGCTCAGCGGGCTACGCTCGCCAATCCAAAATTGTTTAATGAAATGGTCACAGACAGCGACGGAAATATCCGACAGGGGTCCCTGGCAAGAATAGAACCTGATGGCAAAGTAACGCGCATGTGGGAAGCCATTGAAACCTACATGGCACGCAAGCAGCCCCTGATTATCATCGCCGGCGCAGATTACGGTCAGGGGTCTTCACGGGACTGGGCCGCTAAGGGAGTTGCCCTTGCTGGCGTTGAAACCATTGTTGCTGAAGGTTTTGAGAGAATACATCGAACCAATCTGATCGGCATGGGCGTCATGCCGCTGCAGTTCGAATCGGGTACTACCCGCAAGACGCTGAAGATTGATGGCACCGAGATTTTTGATGTTCAGGGGCAGCCCAGACCGAATGCTCAATTGGCCCTTATCATTCGCCGGCGTGATGGGTCGGTGGAGCATTTGCCGGTAATCTGCCGGCTCGACACCGCAGAAGAAGTCTCTGTCTACTCGGCCGGTGGAATACTGCAGCGTTTCGCCAAAGAGTTCNTACAGGAAACGCTAGCAAACTAGCAGGTCAAGCGTCATGAGCCANAATNCACAGNTAAAGATTCCGGCCACCTATATGCGNGGNGGCACCAGNAAGGGAACCTTCTTNATCCTGTCTGATCTGCCTGAAGCCGCTCAGCGACCCGGCCCGGTCAGGGATAAACTGCTGATGCGGGTGGTTGGGAGTCCTGACCCTTATGGCAAACAGATAGACGG
>NZJB01000020.1 GCA_002691885.1 Gammaproteobacteria bacterium | reverse complement strand
CGTCAATCTCAATGACAACCATCGTCGGCACTAAACGTATCAGATCGTTCAACAGCATTTTCTGTTCATTCTGCATCAGTGCCGTGGAAAGGAAGGTACCTCCTAAATGATCAATTGTGCCGGGCGAAAAGATGATGAAAAAATTCGGCTGCATATTGTCCCAGCGCACACTGCGAAAGCTGCTTACCTCAGCNAATNCNGTTTGTTGNTTGATTTCAANCTCAAGCCGATCACCCAGGCTGAGATTGAGCCACTGCGCATAATCTTGNTCNANAGAAACATANCCCGGCTCAGGATTGTCACCCCACCANTGCCCNGCTGTGATCAGGTTGTCAGGAGGCACNTCGTCTGCCCAGGTGACTTGNCGTCGNCTCAAGCGGCCTCGCACNCTGCGCCCCTCGTCTNAGGCCNCATCCGGCTCANGCCNCNCGTTCGNCTCNAGCGCNCTGCCCGCTTCNGNACTCAGCTCANCGTCNGCNAAGNTAGCGCTNTCTGTNAGGCTGCCCTGATCTTCATCGTCCAGACTGCCTTCCGGATNGGGCTCATCCCCGTTNANCCGCNTCACACGAGCACTNATCAGCGGGTANAACGCATTGNTCTNAATGTCATTGCCATCAAAGAATTCCTGAATACCTGCAATCTGATTACGGGTNATGTTCATCATGAAGTGATTNGGGGTGTCTTCGGGCAACTGCGCCTGCCATTCATNNATCAGATCGGTACGNANCAAAGTNAGGATCAGCAGAGACATGATCGTGNTCGANAACACCATAACCTGCAGCACATTCTGACTGCGCCGGCGGCGCGCTGCTGTCATAGCCAGTTTCCACGCATTACCCGCTTTCATGCCAGCAGAACCACCTGATCGTAGAAAGACATAGGAAATAACTGACAAGAACAGAGCAATCCCCGCAACGGAGCTTACTAGCACCGAGGTCAGCACCAGATCCTGACTGTACCAGTACACAAGAAAAACCGTTCCGAGCAGACCGAACGCATAGGGCAACTTGTCACTGATTGTTTGCTGACTCATATCCTTGCGCAAAACCCGNAGCGGCGGAGTCTCCCTCAGTGCAAGTAATGGTGGTAAGGCAAACGCCAGCAGGCANATCAGTGCGGTCAGTGCGCCAATCAAATAAGGCTCGATACCGGGCTCGGGCAAGGCGACCTGCATCACAGACTCTAGAACCTGCAGTATGCCCTGATGGACAAGCCAGCCAAGCAGCCAACCGGCGATTACCGCGAATAGGGCCAGTACCAGCTGTACCATCAGGTAGATAAAGGAAATCTGGGATGAGGTGCATCCCAGGGTCTTCAAAATAGCAACGTAATCGAAGTGCCGCTCGCTATAGCGCTTGGCTGTTAGTGCTATTGCCACTCCGGCCAGTATCACGGCGAAAAGAGAACCTAACAGCAAAAAGCTCTCAGCACGATCCAGTGCGTCAGCAACTTCCTGGCTCTCGTCACGCACGTCGCGCATGTAAAAGCGACCGCGCCATTCTTCCTGAGCACGAAACCAGCTTTCAAATTCGTCCAAATCAGACAGTTGATCGCCGGCAAACAGATACCGGTAGCTCACCCTGCTGCCCAGCTGCACCACATTAGTTGCCGCAACATCTGCCATATTCAGCATCAATCGAGGACCTGCGTTATCCATCATGCTGCCGCCGGTACGATCTGGCTCAGTAATGATGATCTGACTGACAGTGAGCTCTGCCTCGCCAACGAAAACAGAGTCGCCCACCTCAATGTCAAGCGCCGCTAGCGCCCGGGNTTCTAGCCAAACCTCACCCGGCGTCGGTCCACTGNCGATAGGNCGCCCGCGGGTAAATGCTTCTTCGGTAATAATCACCTCTCCGCGCAGCGGGTAGGAATCCGTCACCGCTTTTGCTGCGACCAGCAGGTTACCCGAATCAGAAAAAGCCATTGAGATGAAAGAGAGGGTTTGGGCGGTGCGCAGACCCCGGGACTGCCCTTCGGCCAATACAGCCTCAGGAAGTTCACCCCGGCCACCGACGATTCGGTCTGCTGCAAGCATGTTTGCGGATTCCAGCAGCAGTGCTCGCTCAAGCCGGTCGGTGAATAGAGCGATGCCTGTCACGGAGGTGACTGCCATGACCAGCGCTGTGAACAACAGCCGCAATTCACCACCCTGCCAATCGCGCCAGAGCAGCCTGAGCGCGACCTTCGTNAGGTTAGGGTTAATGGAGCCTGCCGGCATCGGATCAGACGGGCGATTGTNAGGCAACGACCCTCTCCTTCGGGCTGGAATCGGAGTCCGAAGCAATCTCGCCTGCCACCAGCTTGATGATTCGGTCACAGCGCNGGGCGAGTCTCTCATCATGGGTGACTAGCACCAGGGTCGTAGAAAACTCGCGGTTAAGATCAAACAGTAACTCAATGACCCGCTCTCCCGTGCCTGTGTCCAGATTGCCCGTAGGTTCGTCCGCGAACAGGATCTTAGCCTCGGTTGCGAATGCCCGAGCAATGGCAACTCGCTGCTGTTCACCACCGGACAGCTGGTTGGGATAATGATGGAAGCGCTCTTGCAAACCCACGCGGCTGAGCAACTGCTGAGCTTTTTCGCGCGCCGATGAGTCTCCTTTGAGCTCAATTGGCAGCATGACGTTTTCCAAGGCGGTCAAACTGGGGAGCAACTGAAAGGACTGGAACACAAACCCAACCAGCTGACCTCTCAGCATAGCTCGCTGCTCTTCATCCATTGCCGAGAAATTCTTCCCGCCAAGCAGCACATCTCCACTGGTGGCGCCATCAAGTCCAGCCATGAGGCCGAGCAAAGTCGATTTTCCGGAGCCTGAAGCACCAACGATTGCAACCACTTCTCCTTCAGTGACCCGAAGGTCTATTCCCTTGAGGATGGTGAGCAACCCTTCAGTGGTATGGACGCTCTTGATGAGCCTTCGGGTTTCAATCATTCGGTAGTGCTCCATTTAGACGGCGCGATTGCAACTGGCGCCACGAGAGTCTGTATCTTACTGAGAAGAGCCGGAGTCTGCTATATTGCGGGCAATACACATTAGCGCGAGACAACAGCGATACGCCAAAATCTGCTTTGTCTGCTTGTTACGTTAGTACCTGTACAACAGATTGGCCGGCAGTTTGGCAATCCAGTGCGGGGAAATCTGCTCGCGAGTGATGGCAATATGGCTATTGCCAGTAATCCCGGTACCGCATGAGACCTCCGATTTTATGAAAAATTTCAGAATTGTGATTTTCGCTGAATTGGTCAGTTTCGCTCTGGCTATCATCTCGCCCGTCGCCGCATTCGGAGCAGAGCACTCAATGCCGCGCACCTTGCTGGTTTTCGGTGACAGCCTCAGCGCCGCTTATGGCATTGGCGAAGCTGACGGCTGGGTAAATCTTCTGGCTGAAAAACTAGCGACGGGAACCACTAGCTACACCGTTACCAACGCCAGCGTGAGTGGAGAAACCTCTACCGGAGGACTGGCAAGATTGCCCGCCGCGCTGGAGGAGTTCCAGCCAGCGATTGTGATTCTCGAACTCGGAGGCAATGACGGGCTTCGGGGTCTTCCGCTCGGGGTGTTGAAAGACAACCTCACGGCAATGATCAAAATGTGCCTCGCAGCACATGCGGAGGTCTTGCTGGCCGGAATTCAGCTGCCTCCGAACTACGGACCGCGCTATACCGAACCTTTTTATGCTCTTTTTGGTGAGATCGCAGAGGACATGAAGCTGGCTTTTGTGCCTTTTCTAATTGACGGCATTCCGCAACAACCCGACTTGATGCAAGAGGATGGTATCCACCCAAAAGCCGAGGCGCAGTTCATGATTCTCGATAATGTCTGGCCGATTCTGGCCCCAATGCTGCGGACAAGCTCCGATTAGCGGTCAATTCACAACTCAGCGCTGTGCGGCTCAACGGAAGGGCTTGGTTTTCAGGGTATACAGCATGAGTGCGGACGCGAGATTGCAAGCAGCAATGACTAATAGGGAGAAATCATAACTGCCAGCCGAATCGTAATAGCTGGCCACCAGAATCGGACCAAGCGCTGACATGCCAAAGGTAAACGGCATCGCAGCGGAGCGAACCGATCCCAGATAGCGTCTACCAAACACCGAGGCCCAAATAACCTCTTGCAGAGGCAACAATCCACCCCAGCCGATCCCCATAAGCAAAAAAGCAGCATACACCCAGGCATCAGGCTGCTGGCCGATGCTCCAGACAATAAAAANNATAGACATGCCNGTGATNGCGGCGCCAAGGCNCGCGAGCTTTTTAGGATCGTAACGGTCAATCATNATGCCCCAAAAGGGCTTACTCAGAAAGGCAGGAACTGAAGCCAGGGAAATCATTGANGAAGCCANCAGTCNTGAATANCCNGCATCGGTCATCAANGGAATTGTTTGTGTGAGCATGACNGTGATTGAAATCTGNAACAGCCCGAATGCNAAAACCAGAAGATAAAAGCTGATGGTTCGCATCGCTTGAGCACGCGTCATGGAATTCTCGTAATCCCGTTNTGCGGCAGCACCTCTGCCNGCCGCAACATCTTCACTGCTGTGGCCATCGGGATGCTGACCGTAATCTTCAGGCCGGCGGCGAACTGCGAACGCTGCGGGCAGGGTCATCAGCAGCGATATCGCACCCAGNATTCGCCATGATTGGCGCCAGCCAAAAGTGTCTACCAACACAGTCGCGANTGGGGGTAGCACAATTCCTGCCAAGGAGATGCCCATGCCCGCCAGAGCNACTGCTTTACCGCGTTTCTCGACAAACCATTTGCCAAGCGTCACGTTCACAGAGAGATTGCCAATCATCGCNGACCCGGTAGTGAGAAGCAGGCCATTGATGAATAGCCATTGTTCGAGACTGCTGATGCTGCCGAGGCTGATCATTGACAAAGCCAGCACCAGAGAGCCCGCGATAATAAACGGACGACCTCCGAATTTATCAATCTGAGCACCAATAAGAAATCCGGTAACGGCAAAAACCAGCTGCCCGATGGAACGACTGGCCGTGAACTCCGCTCTGGTCCACGCAAACTCTTCGGTCATTGGGATCAGAAAGGCGCCCACCACATAGTTGGCCATACCAACAGCAACGAACTGGGTAAAAAAACCGGCTACAACGATCCAGTAGCCAAAATATATGCGCGACATTAGGGAGCTTCAGGTTTTGCCGGGAGGCAGAAAGCTCATAAGTGTATGCGATTGACTCCCGAGAGTAAAAAAGGCTAGATACCTGACTAAGCGTAAAGGATGAAACGTGGCCCCATACTGAGGAGAGCAGAACCCGCATTTCACAAAGAAATTTCAGTAGTAGTGACTCTCTATCTCTTCTCCAGCACAGATCGCAAGATACTGCTCGATCACGGATTCGAGCCCAAACTGAATCGACTCANCCACTAGCGCGTGCCCGATCGAAACCTCGCGGATTTCGGGAATCTGCAGAAATTTTTCAAGATTCTTGATATCTAGGTCGTGGCCGGCGTTCACACCAAGTCCAAGCGCCTGGGCGCTGACAGCGGTTGCCCGGTAAGCCTCAAGGACTGAATGCTCGGATTCAAGACCGAAGTGATGCGCGAAACCTTCAGTGTAGAGCTCAATCCGGTCAGCACCCACCTGCTTGACACCTGCAAGCTTTTCGGGATCGGGATCAAGAAAAATGCTGCTCCTGATTCCGGCGCTGCGCAGATCAGTCAAACTGCGTGTCAACAAACCCTCATTCCCGGACACGTCCCAGCCATGATCAGAAGTCAACTGACCCGGCTCGTCAGGGACCAGAGTGCACTGAGCCGGCCGAACCGACAGCACAAGCTCCATGAACCGTTCCGATGGGTATCCTTCTATGTTGAATTCAACATCCGGATAGAGTCCGAGAAACTCAGTGAGATCCAAAACATCCTGACGGGTCACGTGGCGCTCATCGGGCCGGGGATGCACGGTGATGCCCTTGACATTGAGATTGGCGAGTTTGCCGACAAAGTCACAAAGATTGGGAAAATCTCGGCCGCGGGAATTGCGCAGCAATGCAATTTTATTCACATTAACGCTCAACATGGTCATCGCATTTTCTCCTCAGCCAGGAATGAGCCTAACGCGCAATCCTGAGCGGTTAGAAAATCCATGGCAATTTTCTGAAAAACCTGAGGTTTATCGGCGTGCAGCCAGTGTCCGGCTCCCATAATGATCTTTACGTCAGACTGGGGAAAGTAAGCCAACGTCCGTTCCCGATGTTTCGATTGAATATATGCTGACTCAGCGCCTTTAACGAACAGGGTAGGCTTCTGAAACGCTGAAACGTGGTCCGGCATGTCACGAAGCGCATCGTAATCTCTCTCAATCGCCGAGAGGTTCAACCGCCAGCAGTAACTTCCCTCAGGGTTGCGTATCAGGTTTGTCAAAACGAATTTTCGCGTGTGCTCGTCGTCAATGTAGCGCCGCAGGAACGCCTCAGCCTTAGCGCGACTATTAAGACCGTCCAGATCCAGCGCTTTCATGCCAGCAATCACCTGCATGTGTCCATCTGCCGGCGTTGGGTAGGAAACCGGCGCGATATCAACAACCAAAAGTCGTTCGACTTTAGCCTGGGCCGTCAGCGCCAGTTCCATTGCCACCTTGCCTCCCATGGAATGGCCCAGCAAATAGCAGCTGTCGATGTTCAGATCTTCAAGCAGTTGCAGCACATCCTGTGCCATGACGGGGTAGTTGAAAATACTAGCATGAGGAGAGCTGCCATGATTCCGGAGATCCACTCCGATGACAGCAAACTGCTGAGCCAATTGCTTACAGTGCCAGCTCCAATTAGACAGACTGCCGAACAGACCATGCAGCACCAACAAAGGCGCTCCGGAGTCCGAGTATTGCCGGTAGTGTAGTTTCAGGGCGGTCAATCTAGGATAGCTCTGCCAGAATTTTAGCCACATCTTCATGATGCGTTTTAGTTTTAACCTTATCCATGATGTGGACGACCCTGCCTTTCTTGTCGATTATGAAAGTAGTTCGGATAATGCCCATAAATTCGCGGCCCATGAATTTCTTTAAGCCCCACACGCCATATTTGTCTGCAAGCGCGTGATCCTCATCCGACAAAAGGGGAAAGTTGAGTCCCTCCTTCTCTTCAAATTTTTTCAAGCGTGTTACCGGATCAGGGCTGACGCCCAATGCGACCGCCTCAAACTGCTCAAGCGACTTCAAAGAATCCCGCAGCCCGCAAGCCTGAACGGTGCAGCCAGGCGTCATGGCCTTGGGATAGAAATACAACACAACGTGCTTTTCTCCTCGAAAGCCCTTTAGGGAAATGTCGTCCCCGTTTTGATCTGTTAGTGTAAATGCGGGCGCCAGATTGCCCGGCTTGGGCATGCTCATGAATGGATTACCTCTTCTTGCAAACGATAAAGTCTCGGGTGACTCCCTGGAGTCTGCATTATAACGGGCCAGCCCTCGCTCATGGTATATTCTACGCATGATTAGTCGTCCCCGCTCGATCGTCGTACTAACCGGCGCTGGAATATCAGCCGAATCAGGCATAGAAACCTTTCGGGCTGCAGAGGGTCTTTGGGCCAATCATCACGTCGATGATGTCGCAACGCTGGAAGGTTTTACGCGAAATCCACAGCTGGTATACGAATTCTATAACCAACGCAGACGACAGCTGCTGACGCCTGAGATATCGCCCAATGCCGCTCATTCAGCGCTGGCGAAGTTCGAGCATGAATTCGGCGGGGAATTCCTCCTGGTCACGCAAAACGTCGACAATCTGCACGAACGGGCAGGCAGCGAGAATCTGATTCATATGCACGGCGAGCTGCTAAAAATGAGTTGCCTCAATTCCAAGCTGATCTTCGATGTCAGCGAAGACTTTGACTACGACACGCAATGCCGCTGCTGTCGTTCGGCCGGAAATCTGCGACCGCATGTGGTCTGGTTCGGTGAAATGCCGCTGCAAATGAACCGCATAAACATGGCATTGGAAAACTGCGACATGTTTGTTGCTATTGGCACCTCAGGCAATGTCTATCCCGCTTCCGGGTTCTATCAAACCGCGAAAATCAGAAAAGCCAGTACCGTTGAACTGAATCTTGAGCGGACAGGCTCGTCGTTTGACCGGCATATCTGTGGGCCGGCTACAGAGTCCGTCCCACAATTTTTCAAGAGCCTGCTCCGCTCCCTGAGCTCAATCTGACGCCATTGGGAGGAAACTAATGGTTAAAAAAGTACTCAAATCCGCAGCAGCTGTCCTCGCGATATTAATCTGTCTAGGGCTCGCAGGCTACGTGGCCACCGGTCCCGAGAGACCTAACCCCGAATCAGCCAGCACCGCATGGCTGGAGTCCGGAGCCTATCAGGTCGGCCGCGCCGAATTGGTCTTCGTTGATGACAACCGGCCCACCGGAGAAAATCGGGGATTGCCCGCCAAACCGCAGCGGACCTTACCGACGACCGTGTGGTTTCCAAGAGCGCTCGAGGCTGCCCTGCCCCTGATCATTCACAGTCACGGTATTGTCTCGAACAGAACGGAGATGGCCTATCTGGCGGAGTCAATGGCCAGCCATGGTTACCTTGTCGCTGCCACAGACTATCCTCTGACGTCG
>NZJB01000019.1 GCA_002691885.1 Gammaproteobacteria bacterium | reverse complement strand
AGCGTCCTCAGTAATGTCCGATTGCTCTGCTGCTGGACGGTGACGGCTTCGCTCTCACCCCAGGAGGATTTATCAAAAAAGTCAAAGGCAGTTCCCATGTCGAGCTCCTTGCCTGTTTCCAACTCAAATAGGGTTAAGTCAAGCGTGGAACCGCGTGAATGACCAGATCGGGATGCGATATATCCATCTCGGAACAGATGTTGTTTTTCAACCTCGGGATAATATTGCGCCTTCATCCGGGTATCCGACAGGTCTTCCGCCCAGCGCACGAAATGGTCCACTGCCTGCTGTGGGCGATAGGCATCAAATACCTTGATCCCTAAACCTCGAGTTTCAGCTTCCACGAGGACCGCCCGTATAGCTTTGTATGCCTCTAAGGTGAGGTAAATCACTGGGGCTTGGTAGCCATCAATTACCTCACCAACAAAGTTCTCGGAAGAAAAATAGCGCACCTCTGTCTGTACTGAACTCCCGGGGATCAGCACAACAAAGCCCTCCCGACCGGACGTTTGTCCGGAATCTGACAGCTGGCAGTTCCCGAGCAGGGCCAGGGTAACCAGCACGGCAGATCTGAATACAATGGACACAAGTTCCTCCTTAATGGCCCAGGGATAGGCTCCTCAACGCCCCGCACTCAGGTGAGACAACAGATACACAGGGCCAAGCTATACCAGCACCTCCAGACAGACAAGAAGCATCGCCCCGGAATAAATCGTGGCGCTTATCCAGTGGTTTTGGATATCATCCGCGGTTTTCTGCGGGGCCTCTACCGATGAAAACAATAGGAATGATTGGCGGCATGAGTTGGGAGTCCACCAGCAAGTATTACCGCGAGATCAACCAAGGCATCAAGAACACACTAGGTGGTCTGCATTCAGCCAAGATCGCGCTATATTCTGTCGATTTTGACGAAATTGAAAAACTACAGCATGCAGACGACTGGGAAGCCACAGCGACAATCCTGACTCAGGCCGCTAAGGCCGTTGAGGCGAGCGGTGCCGATTTTCTGTTGATCTGTACCAACACCATGCACAAAGTTGCCCCGCAGATAGAGGCTGGAATCAATATTCCACTGATCCACATCGCTGACGCCACTGCGGAGCAACTGCGAAAAGACGGCGTAGAGAGAGTCGGATTACTGGGAACACGCTTCACCATGGAGCAAGATTTTTACCGGGATCGCCTCACACAGCGATTCGGTATCGAGGTCCTAATTCCGGAACAGCCGGAACGCGAACTCGTGCATCGAGTGATTTACGATGAGCTGTGCCTGGGCAAGATTGCAGACAATTCTCGTCGCGAGTATTTGTCTGTAATGGCAAAACTGGCAGGACGCGGAGCGCAAGCGATCATTCTGGGCTGCACAGAGATTGCTCTGCTTGTTCAGCAACAGCACACCGCCATACATCTTTACGACACAACGCAACTGCACTGCGCAGCAGCCGTGCGCACAGCGACTGCCAGAGAGCCACAGTTATGTTAGAGACTTTCGGAGTCGCCTTCGCCACTTTTTTCGCCACGATAGGACCGTTCGACGTTGCTGCGGTCTTTGCCGGCCTGACCGCCTCGGTTCCCAGCAAAAGGCGCCGTCAGATGGCAGTGCGAGGCACAGTAATTGCCGCTGGTATTCTGGTTTTATTTGCACTCATCGGGGAAGTACTGCTTTCTGGCCTAGGGATCTCACTGGCTGCGCTGCGCACAGCAGGCGGCGTTTTGCTACTGCTGATGGGCATAGACATGGTGTTTGCGCGCAACTCTGGCGGCACTTCTACAACCGATGAGGAGGAAGAGGAGGCCCGTGCCAAACAGGACATCTCGGTCTTCCCACTCGCCACGCCTCTGATCGCAGGGCCCGGCGCCATGGGTGCTTCAATTCTCATTATGGCGGACACCGAAGGCGATCTGCTGTTAAAAGCCATTGTGATCGGCAGTATTTTGCTGGTTCTGCTTGCCACTCTGGTCATGCTGCTGCTGTCGGGTCAGATTCACCGGCTGATCGGTAATACCGGCATGCATATCGTCAGCCGCGTAATGGGTGTGCTGCTGTCAGCACTGGCCGTGCAGTTTGTATTTGATGGCATCACCCAGAGCGGTCTGCTGGCTGGCGGCGGAATGAGCGTGTAGACTTAGCAAAGTCCGTTAACGAATGAGTTGGAGAGGTGCTCAATGTCGTCAGGTAAAATTAGCCGTCGCCGTTTTTTGCAAAACTCAGGCACCGCCGCGGCACTCTGGATACCGACCGGCGTCAATGGTTACACCCAGCAAGAGCTGCTGTCATTCGCCAGCGAGGACGGCATCCAAAGAGACATCTCTAAATGGGAACTTGATACGCCGAGCCTGTGCCTTGATCTGGACGCACTGGAGGCAAATATTGCCCATATGCAGGAAACAGTGAGTCGCAACGGCATCGCCAGCCGGCCGCATGCGAAGACTCATAAATGCCCAACCCTAGCAAAGATGCAGTTGCAAAGCGGCTCAGTGGGTATCTGTACGGCAAAAGTCAGTGAGGCAGAAGTCATGTTCAAGAATGGCATCAGGCCCATNCTGATGACGACCACCAATGTGACCGCCACTAAGATCAAGCGTGCCATGGCTCTGCATGAGGNCAATCCGGAATTTATACAAGCAACTGACAGCGAGCAGAACGCCAGACTGCTTTCGGAGGCCGCGGGCGCCATGGGCTTAACCGCAGATGTTGTGATCGACGTTGACCCCGGAGGNCACAGAACCGGTATCACGCCCGGGCAACCCGCACTGGCTCTCGCTCAGCTGATTGACCAGTTGCCCGGACTGCGCNTNCGTGGNTTGCTGTGCTACGACGGCGGATCGCAGCACGTAAAAGGTTTTGCTNCCCGACGCCAGCAGACTCTTGAACGACTTGTTGCCGCTACGGACACCTTTGATCTGTTCAACAGAAATGGCNTGAGTACCGAGATTTTTTCGGGCGGGGGTACCGGGAGCTACAACATAGATCATGAAACCCGCGGCCTGACGGATATACAGGTTGGCAGTTATGTCTTCATGGATGCACAGTANATGGACATAGGCGGCATAGGCAATGACGCACAGTACACCGATTTTGAGCCAGCCCTAACAGTTCTCACCACAGTACTGAACGATCAGTACGCCGGGCGCTGCACAACCGACGCTGGGGCTAAAGCCTGCACGATCAATCGCCCCTGGGCGAGAGTGAAAGGAGGGTCCGGAATGAACTACAGTTCCGGCTCGGACGAGTTTGGCACGCTGCGATATGATGATAACCCGTCCCGCACTTATCGAGTCGGGGACAAAATCGAATTGATCGTGTCCCACTGCGATCCNGTCGTAAATCTTTACGATACTTTGTATGCGGTCCGCGGAGANCGGGTCGAGTCAATCTGGCCTATTTCGGCGCGCGGCATGTCTGCTTAGAACACTCCCCGTATCCTCAAGTTGATGAAACGCCCCGCCGCCCCGGAAAGCACACTACAACGCATTAATCGATGACGATAACCTTGCCTCGACTTGACCATTCGCAGCATCTTCATCGTGGAGTTTCCCGGCGAAACTGGGTCGGGTTTTGAATACGTGCTGGATTTCCCGGNCGGAGCACAACNCGACCGGGCGGAATGCTTTCAATACCCTGCGGTCGACGGTGCCCGAGCAAACTCGCTGCCTGATCCGGTCGAAGAGTCGGTCAAACAGGAACCTTGGGAGTGCTTCATGGGAAAGCAACAGCAGGTCAGCCGGCGTCGCTTGAGACAAAAAATTGGCAAGCGAATGGAGGTTATCAACGAAGAACGAACCGAAGAAGGATACCTAGCACGGTTTTCAGCAGACGCCCCTGTAGTAGGCGGCGTCGTATAAGTTGCAACCGATCAAGTTCTGGCTGTCGTGGACCAGATCGCAGCGGGGTGATAGACAGCGGAGCATATGATCTCTGTGTCAGAACGCTCGGCGAAAAAAAGGGCTGACGAATCAGCCCAAGCCTCTAGGGAAATTAGCCGGGCGGGCGCCCGGCCAGTAGGACAGCTTGTATCGGTATAACGACCTGATCGATTACGTAGATCACTCCGTTATCCGTCTCAATATCAGCGTGGGCACCATCGATCGCATCACAGAAAGCGTTGGGCCCCTTATGCTCTCGACCTCTGTGCCCTGACCGGCTATGTACGAGCTCATAATTTGGCCCGGCACCACATGAAAAGTCAGCACAGCGACCAACTGGTCTTTGTTCCGTGGCTTTAGCAGGATTTCAACGGTACATTCAGGCACGGCCGAAAAAGCTTTATCGGTGGGAGCTAATACAGTGAAATTGCCTTCGCAGTTCAACGCATCGACGAAGCCGGCGGCCTGTGCCGCTGCGACCTACATGGATAAATTATCCGCTACTACCCCGGGGCCAACAATATCCTTTGCTTTAGCGGGCATATTAATGAAAGCAATGGGCATGTTGGCGAACAACGTCGAGGAGATGCGATACACCTGTGTCAAATATAGCCGGTAAAAATTTACGGCGGGATGTGTAACGGCCGTTTCTCTCTGACGGATCATACGGTAATGCTTGCGCAAAAACCCTTTGGGGAAGTTATTTCCCATCGCCACACAGGGTGAACCGGATCCTCTATCGGAACGTTTCTCACTCCNGTANCCAGGTTNAAGCCGCCTTACTGCTCAGAGAAATACGCTTCCTGAGATCCTGCTGAATGTCATTGCGTCACTGAGAGCGTCCGACAAGAAAGTCCTCGAGCAACAGGCAGCGTCTATCAGAAGCCTCACCGCTCGGCAAAAGTAAAGACAAAAAGATGAACATACTGATCACTGGCGCGAGTGGAATGATCGGTTCTGCTCTGAGCACACGATTAAGGCAGTCCGGCCATCAGGTGCTCTGCCTGAGTCGTTCCGACCGTTCAGCGCCATTTCACTACGACCCGATAGACGACCGCGTTCACCTCTCAACGGACACCAATCTCGATGCCGTNGTCAATTTGGCCGGAGCCAACATCGCGGACAAGCGCTGGAACATCAAACGCAAAGAAGAAATACTCAACAGCCGAGCAAGGTTTACCCGGGCGCTGAGCCTGGCTCTGTCTGAGTCTCAACCCCCCCCTCACACCCTACTCTCAGCGTCAGCCATTGGCTATTATGGCAATCAATGCACAGCGTCTGCGGATGAGGACTGTCCACCCGGGAACGACTTTCTGGCGGAAGTCTCCGTGCGCTGGGAAGCGGCGACAGCTCCGGCCACCCATGCCGGTATCCGAACTGTTCTGCTTCGCTTCGGCCTGGTGCTGANCGCTANTGGCGGCGTACTGAAAAACCTGGTCATGCCNGGCGGCCTGGCAGTGGTTGGCCGCCTTGGAGACGGAGAGCAAAGGATGAGCTGGATCAGCCTGCCAGACGCCATAANCGTCATGNTGGCCTGTCTTCAGCACCGCANCTTTANCGGACCTATCAATNTCGTCGCGCCNGNNGTGGTCAGCAATCGCGNNTTTGCCGAAGCNCTCAGCAAGGCCANGCGGCGNCCTGCTCTTCCGCCTATTCCGGCAGCCGTCGTCCGAATAATGTTTGGTGAANTNGCAGANGCAGCTTTACTGGCCAGCGGAAACATCTGCTCNACNCGTCTGGATGAATTGGGCATCGAACTGCNCCACAAAGACCTCGACAGCGCACTGTCCGACTGCTTTANCCCCTGAGTCAGGAACACTTGCTNTCGNCGCTTGCGCTGGTTCACGCGCTCACCCTGTTTCGATTTGCCAATCACAAAAGAAAAGCTGGCCGAATATCGGGTAGCANCCGCGTTCCGAATGGCNTCTGAGCTGACGATACNGCACAACGGATAATTGNCTATCGTCAGGATCAGCTTAGCTCGGTAGCAAGCCTNGNCAAAACTCGGTACCCTAACGGTNATAGCCTGGAAATTGTGAATGACCATGAAGATCTTATGCTGCGCGCTTTCCCTCCTTTACTCAGCGAGTTTGCTGATGTCCACTGCGGCCGNTCAGGAAGCAATAGTTGAGCAAGGTCGGNTGGCACTCCCCTTAACAATAGACACAGCAATTCCGGGGATCACCAGCGTCCAGCCCAGGCTAGAACCGAAAGAAATTGACAGAGCAGTCCTCAACCGACTAATGNAGGAAATCGCAAGCGCACCGCGGCGAACATCCTCGATCACGGGCCTNAAAGAAGAAACGCTANAAAAGATTTTTATCTCTCTGTCAAACGCCAGGANTTTTATCAACGTTGACGAGATGCGGAACGTCAAAGCAATGTGTGACACNTGGAATCACTCAGACTTCCNGGCTAGCGCTCGCATCAGAGAAGCTCTAGANGCCCATGNAGAGAGAAGGCAGCACACTCTGACCTTTGTTGAGGGCTTTTACCGAAACGTACTCACTGAAATCGAAAGCCTANTAAGCGCAGCAGAGAAACCGCGTTTTGCTCACTATATGGATGATCGTCGTCGACGCATGGCCGACGCNNGCATCTCGANCCGGAACATGGACCCTGATGACATGGNCCGTGGCGCAGAAGCCATTCATTTTTACTGTCGGAACAGTCGACCGGACAAAGGATAATACCCTATGAACTACCAATGTTTTGACCTGAAAGTCGAAGACAATATCGCTCACATCAGCATGAATCGACCGGAAAAACGAAACAGCATGATCCCCAGTTTCTGGGCAGAACTGCCCGAGCTTGTCAGGCAGATTGAAACGAAACACCAGGCCAGAGTCATTGTGATTTCCTCGACCGGTCCNCATTTNACCTCTGGCATGGATNTCTCGGCTTTCGGAAGCAGCGANGCCGTGNAATCCGATCCAGATCCCNAGAAGAATGCCCGTCTCAAGGGTCTTCGTTTATACGACAACGTTAGATACCTGCAGGAAACGTTCAGCTGCCTGGAGAGAAGCCGGGTACCCGTTCTGGCCGCCGTTCAGGGCGGCGCCATTGGTGCAGGAGTGGACTTAATTACCGCCTGCGACATGCGCTATATGACCGCTGACGCCTTCCTGACAATCTACGAAATCAATATCGGTATGACTGCTGATGTGGGCACTTTTCCCCGCATCACGAACTTGCTGCCAGAGGGCATTGTGAAAGAACTGGCGTATACCGGGCGACGCATGGGCGCCGAAGAAGCCAAAGCCCGAGGATTGATTAACGATATTTTTCCAACGCAGGACGACATGCTGGAATCAGTTATGAGAATCGCAAAACAGATTGCCAGCAAAGCGCCTCTGGCAATCTACGGCAGCAAACGCATGATCAACTACGCGCGGGATCACAGCACAGAGGACACGCTGGATTATGTTCGCATCTGGAATGCCAGCATGCTGCAGCAGGACGAAATACAGGAATCCATGCGCGCAGCAAAAGAACAGCGCACCGGGGACTACGTCGACCTGCCCTCTCCTTACAAGAAAATGGCGAACTCAATTGATGAATGAGGGTCGGGGCCAAGCAAAAGCATCCCTAGACTTTCAGCAGCACGGAACTTAGTCTTCGAACACTGTCGAGCATGCCCGGGGGCATTCATGATCAAACAAGGCCTAAAAACATCGGTTCCTCTCATCGTGACACTTGCCCTATTGATGTCGGCATCCGCTCTAGCGCAGTCGCCCAGAGTAACGGTCACCCGGTTACTTGATCGACCGCTAATCGGCCCTGACATTCATCCCAGCATCGGGGAGAACATTCAGGGACCCTCCCTGATCAGGGTCCCGGACTGGTTGCCCAACAAAATGGGTAATTACTATCTCTACTTCGCAGACCACAAAGGACTCTACATCCGACTTGCCTACGCTGATTCAATCACTGGCCCCTGGCAGATCCATGAACCCGGGAGCCTGCAGATCGAGGAATCTTATTTTTCGCCAACACGACCGACTATCTCGGAAGAGAGGCTGAACGAACTAGTCGCAGCCAGGCGCGCTGCCGGAGTGCAGGTATCTCACGATTTGGCCATGGAACTCACCGAACCGCATATTGCCTCACCTGATGTTCATGTTGATGGAGACAATCAACGGATCATTATGTATTACCATGGCCTAGAAGGGCCCGGTTTTCAGCATTCCCGC
>NZJB01000018.1 GCA_002691885.1 Gammaproteobacteria bacterium | reverse complement strand
TATCTGTTGCAAGGAGGCAGTCCATGCGACCCTTGCCCATCTGGAGAGTGACACGCAGTTAGCTCACCATATTGAAATTGTCCTGACACACCTCGACAATGACCTGGCGTCGGTCGAAAACCAGTTGCTGCAGATGCTAAAGCAGCGGGACCAATGGTCAAACTACATTACCGATCTGACCGCAAACAATAATGAAACCGTCCGATTTCTCAAGTTAGGCCTGTCAGAATGGATAAGGGAAACGCTGCTGTCTGTCATAAGCGCCCTCAAGCACAGCGAAGACAAACTGGTTGAGCTAGCTAACTTTGCTGCTGCCAATCTGGATGACGAAGAGCAGCGCTTATCCCTGGCTAAATTCTTTCCGCTAAATTGCCTGCCAAACAGTGATATAGAGGCTCTGCCTGCCTGGTTGTTCCTGTTGAGCTTTTTGCTGAAAAAGCAAAAAAGCGATGCTCCGGATACCGCAGAATGGCTGAGACAGGTCACCAAAAATCACGGCTTTCCAACCAAAATCGATGGCAGCAAGGAAAGTCAAACCTCTTGTAAGGCATATAAATGCAAACGGGATGAGGTGATTGAGACATTACAAAGGAACCCCGATGTTTTACAACAACTCGCCTTCATCAGGCTGCTGCCGACAGCCGGAGAAGAGAATGAGCAATGGGCTTTTGTTACCTCTCTTTGCCATGTGCTTCGAGCGCTGAACGCCGAGCTGCTGCTTTCTTTTACTCGACATGGAGTAGTCGATTACACTCAAACCGGTGCTGCAGCGAACCTGGCACTGGGAGCTGAAGATGAACCCACAGATCTTGCTTTAGCGCTGGATAGCAGCATAAACCACATCTTGGTTGATGAGTTCCAGGACACTTCTCAACTGCAGCTGAATTTACTTAAGAAGCTTACGGCAGGATGGCTGCCCGGTGACGGGCGCACACTTTTCCTCGTCGGAGATGCAATGCAATCGTGCTACAGCTTTCGCAATGCAAACGTCGGGATCTATCTTGACGCACAAATTCGCGGGATTGGCGAGATTCGGTTAAAAACACTCATACTGCAGAGCAATTTCCGTTCTCAGCAACCCATGATCGATTGGGTTAACAACATTTTTGCCGACGCCTTTCCGGCACAGGCTGACATTTCACGGGGAGCTGTACCCTTCAGTCGGGCAGAGGTTTTTCACAAAAAGAGTGACGGCGAAGGTGTTGATATCAATCTGATTACAACTGAGAAGGGGCAGCGGCTGGAAGCCTTGCTTCAGGAGTCTGAACAACTGGCAGACACTGTGGTCAATCTACAAGAAAGGTATCCGGGCGACAGCATAGCGATTCTGGTCAGAACCAGAACGCAACTGAGGAATTTTATCCCAGCACTTAGGGCGCGGAATTTAAGCTGGCGCGCCAATGATATTGACCGGCTTGCAGGATTGCCGGTCATAGAAGATCTGCTTAGCCTTGTAAGAGCAATCCTAAACCCGGGGGACAATTTCAGCTGGCTATGCCTGTTACGAGCGCCCTGGTGCGGCCTCGCCAGTGGAGATCTACTAAAACTGAATCAACATTCAAGGGCTTCAAATCTCTGGCTCAGCATCATTGATTACCGGTCGATTAACAATCTCAGTGCTCAAGCATTACAAGCTTTGCCACAGTTTGTTCCTGCCATGCAATTCGCTATTGCCAGTCGTTACAAACGCTCTTTGCGTCAGTCCGTCGAAGCCGCTTGGGGATTGCTTCGTGGCATTAATTGCTGTCTTACCGAGCTTGAAATCAACTGCGTCCAGTGTTTTTTTACCTTACTCAGTGAGCAGGAAGTAGCTGGCGGACTCGATGATATTTTTGCGTTTGAAGAAAAGGTGGGTTCAACCTTTATTCCCAGTCCGGAGACAGGCTCACAGCCCGATAAGCTAGAACTCCTGACAATGCATAAATCAAAAGGGCTTGAATTCGATCACGTGCTATTACCAGGCCTCTCCCAAAGCACAAAGCACGATGGCAAAGACTTGCTTGTATGGCATGAGCGTTTGAATGCTGACGGCAATCCGAGGCTTTTTCTGGCTGCGGTTACCGCAACCGGTTTGGAAGAATCCAGTCTTTACAAATTAATCAGGCATGAAAAGAAAGTTAGGCAAAAATTAGAGAGCGCCCGGTTACTTTACATCGCAATAACCCGAGCAAAGAAGTCTGCCACCCTGTTTGCCGGTCTTTCAAGAGAGGAAGATGGCGAATTCAGCACACCTCCTTCCGACTCCCTGCTNGCCCTGGTCTGGCCACAACTACGCAGGCAGGTCTGTTGTANTGCNCAAACATCATANGTTTCCAATCATAGNCCGCCCGCAATCCNGNNTTCTCTGCAGTCATCNAAACAGGCCACGATGATTTCACGNCTAAACCCCATTCTCGGGTTCACGGATGAGGAACANAAGCGCATGACAGTGCTGACTGTNNACATTGAGAATCGANNGCAGGAGGGCGATACCGCTTCAGAGGACCGGCCCGATCATGCAATCTCCGCGACCNACGCCGAGCGTGTNGCGAGNAAAATAGGCACTTTGATACACAAAGTGTTTGAGACATATACCCGGAGCAATAGCAAGCCCGACTACCTCGCGCAATTGGAAAAAATCGTCGCCTTCTGGAAACTAAGTCTGCGACCGTTGCAACTTCCTTCTGTGGAAATGGAGCGCATCCTTAACCACATGAAAACAACGGTGCTGAAGACACTATCCGACCCTAAACTTAACTGGATTTTTGACAATCAGCATCGTGAGGGGGCTTGCGAGTTGGGGATAAGCCGGATGCATAACGGCCATACACAACAATTCGTCATCGACCGGACCTTTGTTGATCAGGACAACACTCGATGGATCATCGACTATAAAACAAGCCAACAACAGCCAGATCAGACTGAAAGTGAATTTATTCAGAGTCAGACTGAGAAATATCGCTCCCAGCTTGAAAACTATCGCGACCTGATGAAGGCCGTTGAAAACAGAAACACGCGTTTAGCGTTACTGCTGACAGATATTCCTGCCCTGGTCGAAATTGAACCCAGTTAATCACAATCAACCGGATCAACGGCATAAATGCCNGCTGCATTCCGCAGATAACCACGGTAATCCATCCCATAACCATAAAGGTANCGATCTTCAACTCTGAGGCCGACAAAGTCTGCGCAAATATCTGCCACTTTACGCTCATGAAGTTTATCAACCAGCACGGCAGTCAGAACTGATGCAGCCCGCTGCGCTCGACAATGCTTGACCACTGCTGCTAATGTTTCTCCCTCATCCAGAATATCATCAATAATGAGGACATCACGCCCATCCAATGAGAGCATGGGCAGCCGATGCCAATTCAATTCCGAGCCCTGCGTGTTGTTACGATAACGGGTGGCATGCAAATAATCGATCTGCAAAGGAAAGTCGAGTCTGGTCAGCAATTTGCCTGCAAATACCAGCCCTCCGTTCATGAGACAAAGCAGTAGCGGATTTCGGACTCTCAGAGCCGTTGAAACCTTAGCAGCCAATACATCTATAGCATCTTCGACTTCTGCTTCAGTATGCAGACAGATAGCTCTGCGGCTCACGGCAAGGATTTCATCGGGAGTCACTTGGGGCAATCACCCTGTTGAGGCTCGGGAAAATCAGGAGCATAAATTAGTCGATCTATCCCATCTACCGTCGTTGTCGGGAAAGCAAAATCTGCCTGATGCTCATGGACAATNCGAATAATNCGAAGCATCACGTCCTGTTTGATTTGATGGAATTTCACCCAATTNGTTGTCTTGGTGAATGTGTAGACGAAAAAATCCAGTGANGACTTCCCATAACCGTTGAAATTGACNATAAGTGTTTGATTTTGNTCAACCTCCTCATGCTCCNGCAGCATAGCATGCACATCCTGNACGATTNGGCCCATCTTGGACGCATCCTTGTAGCGAATCCCGATTGTTTCGTAGATTCGCCGATTTGTCATACGCGAAGGGTTTTCCAGTGCNAGTTTTGCAAAGACGGAATTCGGNACATAAAGCGGTCTTTTGTCAAAGGTTCTCACTACCGTNAGCCTCCAGCCAATGCTCTCAACGGTCCCNTCAATTTCNCGGTCCGGTGATCTTATCCAGTCTCCTATCGCGAACGGCCGGTCAAGATAAATCATGAGCCCGCCAAAAAAATTCGANAACAGGTCCTGTGCAGCAAAACCAACCGCGATCCCGCCAACGCCACCGAAGGCCAAAAGCGCCGTGATTTCAATCCCAAGGGTTGGCAAGGCTACCAGNNCTGCAGAAATTACAANCGANAGCCGAGTAAGTTTAGCCAGCGCGTGCAGGGTTGTAGGATCCAAGCGGCCTTGCGCGCCCTCTGCCTGCGACTGCAAGCCATCAAGTAGCCGCGCTTCAGCCAAGGTGATAAATCGCACCAGAAAAACCATGGTTAGCACAATAAAAGTCAGCTGACGGACAATATCGAGATTAGCGGAACTAAACAGGACCATATCCACATAGCCATCACTTATCTGGACGGCCCAAATCAGCCCAAGAATCAGAATAAACCAGCTGAGCGGACCCTGTGCCGCTTTAAAAAAAGCGTCATCCCAAACGTTGGTGGTTTTCTCAAATTGTTCGCCCAGTACTTTCAGCGCGCGCATTGTAATATATCGCCCGATGAGCGTGAGCATCACCACAGCAAACAGCTCTACTCCCCACCCCAGCTCGGAAATACTCTCTACCGATAGTAGATCAGGCATGATTGTCTCCTAAAAATCATTCGCTGAGTCGGCCAGCAGCCTCGGCCGCNGTCGCCCATTTGTCCGTTTCAAAAAGTGAGGCTATCTCAGCGGACGGTGTTCCGCGCAGCCTGGCAAGTCTTGGATTACCAGGATGTCCACTTATTTCGAGATAATCAGCGACCTCCAACGCGCTCTGAGGAGCATTGCACAGCAGCACCATGTCACAGCCTGCAGACAACGCTTTCCGCGCTCGTGTCACTGCGTCGCCAATTTTTTTCGCTGCCTCCATGTTCAGATCATCACTGAAGATAATCCCTTCAAACCCCAGTCGCCGCCTGAGGATACTCTTTAACCATACGGTTGAATAACCGGCACATTCCTGGTCAACGGNGGGATAACAGACATGCGCAGGCATTACTGCATCCAAAACATCAATACAGTCACTGAAAACCNTGAGNTCNTGAGCCCAGATTTCGGATTCGGACCGATCATCAACCGGGAGCTCNACATGAGAATCCGCAACCACTGTTCCGTGGCCCGGGAAATGTTTACCAGTGGCCACCATTCCCGCTTCGTGCATTCCATCGACATAGGCCTTGATCAGCTGGACTGCGATGTCTACCTCAGCTGAAAAAGCTCTATCTCCGATGACCTCACTGACTGAGGTATACAGATCGAGAACTGGTGCGAAACTGAGGTCTAGACCAAAGTGCAAGAGTTCAGCTGCCATCAACCATCCGCAACTGTGAGCCTGACTTACAGCCTCATCCGGGCTTTGATCGAAAAGCTTTGAGAGCATGTAAGGTGCCGGCAGCCGGGAGAAACCTGACCTGAAGCGTTGAACTCGTCCGCCCTCCTGATCGACCGCCAGCAGCATCTCCGGCTTGCATTCGCGGATTTCCGCAATCAACTCCCGCAGCTGCTTGGGTTCGGTGTAATTGCGAGAGAAAAGAATGACACCCCCCACCGCCTGCCGAGACAACAGCCGGCACTCTTCCTGCGAGAGGTGCTGACCTTGAATATCCAACATCAGAACGCCGGGGATGTGGTTTTCTGCCATTTTGTTGACCCTTGGTTTTGAAAATTATCACAAATAACCGCTATCCGGGCAAAGCGTGATTATCAGTCCTGTATTTTGGTGTCAGGCTGTAGTTAGCTTGGCGCGGTGCCAGACTGCTAATTTGCCTAGATAAATCCTAAAGACTGTTTGAGATTGGAAGATAACTGTATATAATTACAGTTGTTTGTATAGCTGAGGCATACCCATGAATAGACTCACCGGCCGCCAAGAGCAGATATTGAACTACATCAAAGAATATCTCGCTGAGACTGGGTTTCCCCCTACTCGCTCTGAGATCGCGCAAGAAATGGGATTCAAAAGCCCAAATGCTGCTGAAGAGCATTTACGCGCCCTAGCGCGGAAAGGCGCAATTGAAATGTCACCCGGTACCTCAAGGGGTATCCGCTTGCCCATTTCGGAACAGTTAGGCCTTCCTATTGTCGGCCAGGTTGCTGCGGGCAGTCCTATCCTGGCGGAGGAGTCTATTGCAGACTATTGCGACATTCCTCGGGACTTATTCTCTCCCCGGGCCGACTATCTTCTCGCTGTCAAGGGAACGAGCATGATTGACGTCGGCATTTATGAAGATGACTTACTGGCGGTCCACAAGACTGATCGAGCACGGAGCGGCGACATTGTCGTTGCTCGCGTGGATGATGAAGTGACTGTTAAACGTCTGGATACTTCGCGAAGCAAGCATAAAGTCACCCTCATTGCCGAAAACCCCGATTTTGATCCTATCGTGGTTGACCTGCGTGACAGGGCATTCGCGATTGAAGGCATCAGTGTTGGTGTCATACGGCGTAAGATCTGAACCATTCCGCTGAAAGCATCGGCTGTCTCAGTATACGGCAACTGTTTACGTCAGCTGAGAGGGAAAGCTATTTGCCTTTTTGGGTGCCTTTCGAGGGTGCTTTGGCCGGCTTCTCAATTGCCCAGGCACCATCTCGATAGAAAGCCTTCCAGCCGGTCGCCTTCTTGTTGAATTCGCTTTGCACATACTGCTCTTTCGTCTTCCGACTGAAACGGATCAGCGTTTTGTTACCTTGATCATCTGCAACTGGCGCTGAGAACAGAAACTTATATTTAGGATCTATTTCAGCCTGATGAGGCAATAATTCCTCGACCAGCGGAGCCCTTGTTTCCCGATTGCGCGGGAATTTGCTGGCAGCAAGAAAGAGTCCGGATGCACCGTCTCTTAACACATAGTGGTCTTCGACCGTATCACAGCTGAGCTCGGGCATTTGGACTGGATCCATTTTGGGCGGAGCAGCTTCTCCGTTTCGAAGAAGCTTACGGGTGTTCTTACAGTCTTCATTGGTGCAGCCAAAGTATTTACCGAACCGCCCAGTTTTTAACTGCATCTCCGCGCTGCATTTGTCGCATTCGAGCGTGGGTCCGTCATACCCCCGGATTTTGAATTCTCCGTGCTCGACTGCGAACCCGGCGCAATCAGGGTTGTTCCCACAAACATGCAACTTGCGTGTTTCATCGATTAGATAGGAATCCATGGCTGTATTACAGATGTGGCATCGCTGCTTNTGACGCAGCAGCTTATTCTCAGCCTCTTCCGCTTCTTCCGCTGTATCAGTGCGTATAGCCTCCTCTCCGGGAATTAGATTAATNGTGCTTTTACATCGCTCTTTCGGAGGAAGTGCGTAGCCGGAGCAACCCAAAAATACGCCGGTAGAGGCTGTGCGGACCGTCATGTGCCTTGCGCATTTTGGACATTCAATATCAGTTTCAGTGGGGTCATTTGTTCTCATCCCACCTTCTTCGCTCTCCGCCTCAGCCAGCTGGCTGGTGAACCCTTCGTAGAATTGGTTGAGCAACGCTTTCCAGTCTGTTTTACCCGCGGCAACCTCATCCAAAGAATCTTCCATCTTCGCAGTAAAATCGTAGCTCATTAACTCATCGAAGCTTTCAAGAAGGCGCTCAGAGACGATGTCTCCCATTTTCAGGGCATAGAAACGCTTGNTTTCGACTTTTACATAACCACGATCCTGAATCGTGGAAATGATTGAGGCATAGGTAGACGGTCTACCGATGTCTNTTTTTTCAAGCTCCTTGACGAGGCTTGCTTCAGTGTAACGAGCAGGTGGTTTGGTGAAATTTTGANAAGNATCAAGTTTCTCCAGTGTNAGTGATTCACCCACCTCAACAGCNGGAAGCACCACATCTTCATCTTTTGAAGGAATCACTTTCAGATAGCCATCAAACTGCATGATCCTGCCTTTCGTNCGAAGCTCGAATTTGTCAGCANCAATAGTAATACTGCTGCTTAAATAACGAGCGGGTGGCATCTGGCAGGCAACGAAAGATTTCCAAATCAGGTCATACAGTCTAACTGCATCTTGCTCCATACCCATAAGCTTGTCCGGCATCACCTTCACCTCACTGGGCCGGATGGCCTCGTGTGCTTCCTGAGCACCGTCTTTGGCACTGTAGTGAATGGGTTTTTCGGGCAAATAATCCTTACCAAAATTCTGATCAATGTATTTGCGGCACATTTCGATAGAGTCTTGGCTGAGGTGCGTAGANTCAGTCCTCATGTAGGTAATATAGCCAGCCTCATAAAGGCGCTGGGCCATCAACATAGTCTTCTTGACCCCAAAACCGAGTCTGGTACTCGCAGCTTGCTGCAGTGTGGAGGTGATCAGAGGCGGACGCGGCTTCGAAGAAGTTGGCCGGTCTTCTCTTTTGCTCACAATAAAGTCGGCGCTTTTGAGTATCGTCAGTGCTGAATCTGTTTCCGCCTGATTGCCCGGGCGGAAGTTTTCATCATCTACCCTTACCACTTGGCAGCGAAGCTTATCAAGCGCGCTCGTCCTTAATTCTGAAAAGATCTCCCAGTATTCTTCCGGGATAAACGCNCGTATTTCCTGCTCTCTTTCAACCACTAGCCGCACAGCAACGGACTGGACTCGCCCTGCCGAGAGGCCNCGAGCNACCTTCGCCCACAGCANAGGCGACACCATAAAGCCNACCACCCTATCGAGAAAGCGTCTCGCCTGCTGCGCCTCAACGTAACGCATATCAAGCTCGCCCGGCTCGTCAAATGCCTCGGTAATTGCGCGTTTGGTAATTTCGTTAAAAACTACGCGTTTATAACGTTCAGGATCACCACCGATTGCTTCCTTTAAATGCCAAGCTATTGCCTCGCCTTCCCTGTCAAGGTCAGTCGCCAAATAGATGTGATCCGCGTTTTTAGCAACTTTCTTAAGATCCGACACTACCTTTTCTTTACCGGGAAGAATCTGATAGTTCGCCTTCCAGTCCTTTTCAGGATCGATTCCCATTCTGCCGACAAGCTGCTGTTTCGCTTTCTTTTTCTTATAGGCTATTTTTTCCTNGGGCGCCATTTTACGCGTTTTTGCAGCCGCAGCTGCCCGANCCTTGGGATCAACTTCTTTTCCGCTGCCACTCGTCGGCAAATCACGTATGTGGCCCACACTCGATTTAACTACGAAATCAGGGCCTAGATATTTATTGATCGTCTTAGCTTTCGCAGGAGATTCAACGATTACAAGGGATTTAGCCATTTCGGAAGGTTCAACNAAGGTTCAGTAAACATAATTTGAGCGNNNGGACTCGAGGCAACCCGCCTAAAGTGCGCACATATATAAGGGGAAGANTCGAATCGGTCAAGTCTTGTGTTTTAGATCNCCTACCATCGCACAAGCAGCAATGGCCACAAATACGGCCATTCGCTCANANGATTACANACGCTCTGCGCCGGTNCTACTAATGAGCTTGCTTGCCCGAGCAGCTAGCTAATCTTCCACCATAAGAGCCAATCAGGCGGAGCATACTATCTTGTTTTTGCGCTATCGNTGAGAGAGGCTCAGCTGCTCTTGCAAATAGTCGTTAGCTCTGCCTCCAAGGTTTAAAACTAAATCTCANCCTCTTGCAGCCAGCCAAATCNGTCCTCAANTTCACCTCTTTGCAGCTGGACCAGCGAGTCATAAAGCTTTTGCATAACCGGCCCAACCGTGTGCCCATCCCCATTTACGATATGCCACTTTGAATCGAAATAGACACGACCGACCGGAGAAAGAACGGCCGCCGTCCCACACGCACTCATTTCGGCNAACGAGTCGAATTCACCCCGCAGATCTATCGCTCTTTCTTCTGTTGTAATACCAAACTGTTCGCTCGCAATTTTCATGACAGAGCGCCGTGTAATGCTCGGTAAGATTGCGTTGGAGGACGGAGTTACTAAATCACCACTTTTTAGAGCGACTATAATATTGGCCGAACCTGCTTCNTCAATAAATCGATGTGAAGCTGAATCGAGATACAAGGCCTCACTGGCACCGAGTTCCTGTGCTTTCAGGGTCGCAAGGAGTCCACCCGCATAATTTGCGCCTGCTTTATAGCTTCCGGTTCCTTGAGGTGCCGCCCTGTCGAAATCTGAAACTGCCAAACTGACTGCTGCGAGCCCTGCCGATTTGTAGTAAGGCCCCACNGGTGACACAAATACCCGGAATTCGAAAGATTGAGCGGGCTTAAGTCCAAGATTTTCGCCCACGCCGATGAGCATCGGCCGAATATAGAGAGCCGCTCCGGATCCATANGGTGGAATCCANGCATAATTTGCACGCACAGCTTCTTCNACCGCAGCAATAAAAAGCGCCTGCGGCACCTCTGGCATNAGCAGCCGAGAGGCTGTGCGATTCATACGCTCACTGTTTAAGGTCGGGCGAAAAAGCACCACGCGNCCGTCCTGNGTGGTTTGNGCTTTCATCCCCTCAAAGCACTGCTGTGCATAATGCAAGGAAGGCGAACCTTCATGAATGAGAATATCNTCTTTACTGATCAGGCTGCCNGGCAACCAATTTCCATCTTGAAAAACCGCCGAATAACGAAAGTCAGTTTTAACATACTGAAAACCCAATTCCGCCCATTTCAATGGCTTTTTGCTTANGTTTACATCCATTGGTTGACCCCTTCAGCAGAGAGCGCAATATTATCAGGCAATAACTGATGAATAGCCATATAAGCCCTGCCGCTGTCCGCAAGACGATCCGGCCGGATGGACCACTGATTAATGAACAATCAAATATCTGACCTCATTGATATTGGCGCCAATCTGACACACAGCGCTTTTAANAATGATTTTGAGGACGTTGTTACCGAAGCTGTAACCGCAGGGCTGTCGCACATTATTCTGACAGGAACCGATTTTCAGTCCAGTGCAGCAGCATCAAAACTGGCACAGCAGCGTCCGAGTTTTTTCAGCAGCACCGCCGGGTTTCATCCACATGTGTCTGAGNATGTCACAACGGCAGACTTCGCTCGCCTGGAGANCTTGCTTGCAAACCCGGAAGTTGTTGCGATTGGTGAAACNGGTCTGGACTTTAATCGAAATTATTCACAGCCAGAAAAACAGCGCCAAACTTTCGAAACACACTTAGAGCTGGCGTGCACCGCGCGAAAACCGCTGTTTCTACATCAGCGGGACGCACACACTGATTTTTACAGCATGCTCTGCGCCTANCGCGAGCACATTCCCGGNGGTGTAGTCCATTGCTTCACTGACTCACATCAAGCATTAAGAGATTACCTCGATCTTGGCATGTACATTGGCATAACGGGCTGGGTATGCGATGAGCGGCGCGGACATCTGCTTCAGGATATCGTGAATTACATTCCTCACGACCGGTTATTAATTGAAACGGATGCGCCCTATTTGCTGCCCAGAACACTGCGCCCAAAACCAAAATCAAGACGAAACGAACCCAAGCATCTNACGGAAGTCCTGAGCGTCCTTGCAGCGTGCCGAAATGAGGAGGCTGGCTGGCTGGGCCTGACCACATCGAACAATGCCCGCAGCCTTTTTCAGCTCGACGCCAGGTTCCAGTAACCCTCTGAAAAGTCATGGCGACCTGAGCCCAGCGATACGAGCACCGACCTTNGNTAACANCGGCTCAACGCACGAAACTGTTCNTNCCNACACTAAGGTGCAGCAAAGCGCTCCAATTGGTCCAAAGTAAACGGCCAGCTCAACTCCTGCTGAGTGTCNCCNCTGCTCACGACGGGAATTCGCGTTCCGTAGCGGTCTGCCAGTTTTTCGTCATTCACGATATCGATTTCGACAACCGCAATACCCCTTGTGGACTCCAGCTGAGAAATCAGATTAGCAGCGAGCTCACACAAATGGCATCCGGCGGTGGTATAAAAAGTCAGATTTTTCATGAGGGANCCTAAGTAATGTNATTTCGTTGTGTAAGATANTGGGTGGCTTGCGCTGCATTAGACAAAAACCTAACTGCCTTTGTCNGCGCGAATACTCGTCAAGCTCAAGGCGNCTGCGTAATCCTTCNAAACTTGAAGTGCATTGATAAGATNGCAGTCTAACTGATGAAAACCCATGTAATCTTACCACCATGAATAAGCTACACTCCGCTACAATGTTCGCCTAGACATGCATTTCAAAACGTTTACAATCGCCAGACTCCTCCAGAGGANCTCGCAGAATTGGGAATTCCTATAAATGAGCCAACACGGAAACATAGTTAAGCTAAAAGACTGGCTTTCAAAGCAGATCATTGGCCAAGAAAGGCTTCTCGACCGACTCCTGATTGCTTTGCTTGCCGATGGTCATCTGCTGGTTGAAGGAGCGCCCGGGTTAGCTAAAACAAAGGCTATCAAAGACTTATCTCGGTCCGTTGAAGGNGATTTTCACCGAATTCAGTTCACCCCCGACCTGCTACCCAGCGATATCACAGGCACCGAAATATTCAGACCGGAAGATGGCTCCTTTCGTTTTCAGCAAGGCCCAATTTTTCACAACCTGGTGTTAGCTGACGAGATCAACAGGGCCCCTGCTAAAGTACAGTCTGCTTTGCTCGAAGCAATGGCAGAGCGACAGGTGTCAGTGGGGCGCGACTCCTTCACACTTCCGGATCTGTTCCTGGTGATGGCAACTCAGAATCCCATAGAGCAGGAAGGCACCTATCCGCTGCCGGAAGCCCANCTTGATCGGTTCCTCATGCTAGTNAAGATTGACTACCCTGCAGTGGAAGCGGAAAGAGATATTCTGAATCTGGTCAGGAACGAGGCCGCTAATGTCGAAGGTCAGGAGCCGGATCAATTGGCTCAAGCCGATTTATTCTCAGCCCGCCAGGNAGTGTTGGNCATGCATATGGCGCCTGAGGTNGAGGAATACATCATTCAACTGGTAATGGCGACCCGNAAACCGGAGCTTTACGGAGACGATCTCAANGCCTGGNTGGAATATGGAGCCAGCCCTCGCGGCACCATCTCACTGGACCGCTGCGCCAGGGCGCATTCCTGGATACAGGGCCGTGATTTTGTCAGCCCGGATGATGTCCAGGAAATTTTCTTTGATGTGCTGCGCCATCGAATTTTGCTTAGCTTTGAAGCGGAAGCCAGTGGCATCACTCCAGACTACGTACTCGAAACGATAAGAGAACGTGTCCCGTCCGCCTGATTAATTTGTTTCCTTCCAATGTCAGCTAGACCAGCCATCGACCCTCAGCATGCTCGCTACCAGAGCACAGGGGCCGTCGTCTCGCTGCAGCAGCTTCTCATTCAACGCTACGCGGCCAGGACCCTCGAATACCTCGCTCACAACCGCTCTATCGCCGGCATTTCCGGCTTGCATCTTTCAAAAATGCGCGGCAGGGGAATCGATTTTGAAGAATTTCGCCCTTACCAAGCCGGGGATGACATTCGTCTAATTGACTGGCGGGTAACCGCGCGCACGAGCCGACCCTTTACCAAGGTTTTTCGAGAAGAGCGAGAAAGACCCGTCATAATCGCCGTAGACCAAAGCCGTAATATGTATTTTGGCAGTCAGGTAGCCTTCAAATCTGTTATTTCAGCACAAGCCGCCGCCGTCTTCTGTTGGTTAGCAATCGATAATGGCGACCGGGTTGGCGGTCTGGTCTACTCAGACAGAAGCTCCAGCCTTGTTCGACCAAAGCGATCGAGACGCTCTGCTTTACATCTGCTAAATCAGGTGTATCAGTACAATCAGGAATTGCAGCGAGTAACCTCTCCCGACGAAGAACCGCAACTCGACCCTGAGTTTCGACCCGGCCTTGCGGCTGCGCTGGGCCAAATACGGCGAATCTCAAAACCGGGGAGCACGCTTTACATCATCTCAGACTTCATTACTCTGGATGACAAAGCGCTTCAGTATATGAATCAACTGTCTCGACACAATAATGTTATCTGCTGTCTTGTTTACGATGTTCTGGAGGAAAAGCTTCCAGTACCCGGCATTTACAGCATCACTGATGGCAGTCGCAAGGGCGCTCTGAATACACATAACTCGAAGGCGCGGCAGCGCTATAAACACCAATTTCAAGAGCGGATGCAGTTTCTCGAGAGCGAACTCGACAAACTGCAGATTCGCCTGATCAAAATGCGAACCAATCAACTAGTAGTTGAACAGATTCGAGAATGGATAGCGAAGAATTACTAGCTCAGCTGGCGGACATCCACTTACCCGCCGAAGTCAGCTTTTGGCCGCCCGCCCTCGGCTGGTGGATTCTTGCACTGCTGTTGTTAATCGCCGGCAGTTTTGCAACCAGAAAGCTTTATGAAAAAGCTGAGCAGCGCAAGGCCTGTCAATATGCCCTAGCTGAACTCGAGAGCTGCCTGAAACGACTGAACGAAAGCACCGGCCAGAAAAAACTGCTTCGATATGTGAATGATGTAAATACTGTTCTGCGACGCGTCGCTCTGGTTAAGTTTCCTGAATCAAATCCTGGCAGTCTGGTAGGAGAAACTTGGATAACTTTTATTCGCCGAACAGGTAATTCTTCACGGCTGGATGAACAGCTCTCCGCTGCCCTGTCCCATGGTCGATTCAGAAAGCAGGTCGAGGTGGACAGTCAGGCACTAAATCAGATGGCGCATAGCTGGATACTCAGTGTTTATCAGAAGGATACAACTCCCTCTACAGGCCTGGAATTGACAGAAGGATCTCATCAATAATGCTCGAATTCACCTGGCCATGGGTCTTTTTCCTGCTCCCGCTACCTTATTTGGTGTACCGCCTTTTCAGTCAGGCAGCGCGACAGGACGCAGCGCTTTACGTACCATTTTTCAGCATTCTGTCCCGAATACAATCTGATAATGAAAGTCTGAGCGGCGGTCGCTTACTGAGCCTGATTTGCTGTACGCTGATATGGCTTCTTACGGTCATAGCCGCAAGCAGACCGCAATGGCTTGGCGACCCAGTTCAATTGCCTTCGACGGGCCGGGATCTCATGCTGTCTGTGGACATTTCAGGCTCGATGGAAGCACAAGACATGGTTGTCGGCAATCGGCAGGCTTCGCGGATTGACGTTGTGAAGGCGGTTGTCGGGGACTTCGTTGAACGCCGTGAGGGCGACAGACTAGGCTTAATTCTATTCGCGGCTCACGCTTACATACAGGCCCCTCTGACATTTGATCGAGAGACTGTTGGTACTCTCCTGGATGAAGCTGAAATCGGCATCATTGAGGAATCGGCCACCGCGATCGGGGACGCCATCGGATTGGGAGTTCTTCACCTGAGAAACCGGCCCGAAAACAGCCGTGTTCTAGTCTTGCTGACAGATGGCGTGAATAACGCCGGTGCAGTATCTCCAGAGCAGGCGGGCCAGCTCGCACAGCAGGAGAACATCAAGATCTACACGATCGGAATCGGCGCAGATCAGGTTGTACAACGAACATTTTTCGGAGCAAGGGCTATCAACCCCTCCGCCGAACTAGACGAAGCCGTACTCACCCAAATTGCTGAATCCACCGGAGGAAGATATTTCCGGGCCCGTGATGTGAATGATCTGGTGGGCATTTATGAAGAATTGGACCGACTCGAGACTGTTGAGCAAGATGAGCAAACCTATAGACCTACCCGCGTCCTTTTTTACTGGCCGCTTGGGGCCGCCCTGATCATCAGCTTTATACTCACCCTGTTTTCGATCCCCTGGTTATCGCTCACCGGCCGCGCACGCGTGCATGCTGACGACGATTCGACGCCAAGTCCCGACGGGAGCAGCGCTTGATGGAAATTCTAATCCCTTCCAATTTGATCGAGAATTTCCAGTTCCTCAGACCTCTGTGGCTCTTGGGATTAATTCCTGGCGCAGTATTTATCCTTGCGCTTTGGCGGATAAATTCAGTTGTAACAGCCTGGGACAGAGCAATCGATAAGTCTTTGCTTCCGTTTCTGCTCGACCGAAGCAAGAATACAGCACAAAGAACACCCCTTCTGCTACTGAGCTTCGCCTGGATACTGAGTATTCTCGCCATGGCGGGCCCTGTATGGAAACAGCTACCACAACCCGTTCAGAAGCGGGAAGACGCTTTAGTGATCGTTTTCGACCTTTCNCTCTCTATGTTCGCTCCGGATCATCAACCCACTCGNCTCGATTTGGCGAAACGAAAGCTGAGAGATATTCTGNCTCTGCGAGAAGAAGGCCAGACGGCTTTGGTAGTTTACGCGGGCGACGCGCATACCGTGACTCCGCTGACGGATGANGTCGTAACAATCGAATCACTGGTGCCCTCNCTCAGNCCGAATATTATGCCGTTGTTCGGNTCTAATCCTGTCGCTGCNGTCGACCTTGCGATTGGCTTNTTGGATGAAGTAGAAGCAACCAGAGGCCGCATTCTTCTGATGACNGACGGAATAAATGGCTTTTCTGAGGAACAGCTTCTNGCTAACCGCTTGCAAGAAACGGNCTANGAGNTNTTAATNATGGGAATCGGCACTGANCAAGGNGCGCCAATCCGAACCAGCGACGGCAGTTTNCTGACCGACCAAATGGGGGCAATCGTGACCCCCACGCTTAATCGTAATGTTCTCCAGTCCCTGGCAAACCGGACCGGAGGACGTTACCACGATATTCAGCTTGCCGACTCAGATCTGGCCTTTCTATTGTCAAACTTCGATCTCCTAGACAATGACGAACTGACGGAAGTCGATGAGGAATTTGACATCTGGTACGAATCCGGCCCGTGGCTGCTTCTTCTCGTTCTACCTGTTGCTGCCATGAGCTTCAGAAAAGGCTGGCTGTTTAGCTTGGTCCTTCTGGGCACTACGGGTGTATTGCTCCCTTCCAATCAGGCGCAGGCATTTGACTGGAAAGATCTGTGGCAGACGAAAGATCAGCGAGCAGCCGAAGCATTTGCCAACGAAGAGCATGAGCTGGCAGCTGCCTTATTCGAGTCTTCTGAGTGGTCAGGGGCCGCCAACTATAGGTCCAAAAACTATGAATCCGCGATAGCCGCCTTCAGCGCCATAAATACGCCTGACGGGCATTATAATCGGGGCAACTCGCTCGCTCTGGCAGGGAATTATCCTGAAGCCATAGCGGCTTATGACGCTGCTCTTTCGATGGCCCCCGACCATGCGGACGCGCTCAACAATAAAGCCATTATTGAGGAGTTACTTGAACAACAGGAAGCCGAAGAGGGAGAGCAGCAGGAAGGAGACAGCCAGGATAACCAGTCAGAGCAAAACTCCCAGAATGAGTCAGAGCAACAAGAAAGCCCCGAACAGCAGGATCAACAGAGCCAGGAAGGGAACCAGGATCAGCAAGAGCAACAACAACANAATCAGCCTCCAGAAGAACAAGAAGGCTCNGAGTCTAACAGCGAGCAAAACACCCCTTCGGAATCTACCAACGAGGAATTCGAAGAGCAGCAGTCGCTNGAACAATGGCTTCGCCGTATTGAAGATGACCCGGGCGAGCTTCTCAGACGCAAATTTCGCTATCAATATCGTCAGCGGCAACTCAATGGCACAGCCAATAACACCAGCAGCGGAGGCCAGATATGGTAAACCAGACGTCGCTCAGAGCAGCCTTTGTGTTTTTATGTCTGGCTTTTCCAGCCGCTGCTCAGGACATTGAAGTATCNGTAGATCGTTATGAACTAGCGCGAGGGGAAACCTTAACCTATACCATTCGGGTTTTCGAACAACGTCAAGGGATGCAGCTTGANCTGACGCCCCTTACGGAAAATTTCGATGTCCTGGGCACCCGGACATCCAGCCAGATCCGCTCNATTAANGGCTCGGTGGAATCCTGGACTGACTACATTGTCACGCTATTTCCCCTCACGGAAGGAGANTTGGAAATCCCGCCGCTGNCCATAAACAATTCACGTACTAACCCGATCAATGTGACGGTAGTCAATCAAGGGCCACGTTCGAATCAGTCCTCAGAAGAGCTCTTTCTAGAAATAGAAGTCAACAAAGATAGCATTTACGTGCAGGAGCAACTGCTGTTTACCGTAAGACTGTTTTATACAATCAACGGCATTCGCAACCCTCAGTTCACCGAACTTGAGATGCCTGACGCCGTGATTCAACTGATCGGCTCTCCGAACCAGTATGAAAAGCTCATCGATGGCGTGCGCTATGGCGTCTATGAGAAGCGCTACGTCATCTTTCCACAAAGAAGTGGCCCCCTTGAGATTCCCGACATTCTCTTTCGCGGAGAGGTTACCGATGGGTCGAGCAACTTTGTTTTCAGGAATCTTAACACCCGGCGAGTGACGGCCTTTATTGACGGCATGACCGTCGAAGTCAAGCAGCGCCCGGCAGCTGCTGCCAATAGCCCTTTCTGGTTGCCCGTATCCGGTCTGTCCCTCGAAGACAACTGGGCGCCGGACATCAAAGAACTCCAAATTGGCGACTCTGTCGTTCGTACCATAACCATGGTTACAGATGGGCTTGATGGCGCGGTGCTGCCACCGTTTGGGGCAGCCGACCTTAATGGTGCCAATACCTATCCCGACCCTGCTGAAATCGACCGCACGTTCGTTAGCGGAGCAATCGTGGGCACTCGAGTTGAAACAATGACGATTGTCCCAACCGTCGACGGAAATCTTGAAATTCCTGAAATTGCCATTCCCTGGTGGAACATTGATACCGATCAGCCGCAGGTAACCTCCATTCCAGCAAAAATTCTTAATGTCGGCACAATAGCTGGAGCCGCACCTGCTGAGCAGGCCGTATCCAGCAGCGGCAGTTTGGAAGAATTGCTGGCAATGCCCCCTGTAGTAGACCAGGACATGATTGACGAACAAGCCGAAGCCGAATACATAGAAATAGAGGCTAACTGGCTGCGTTATCTTATCTCAGCAGCCTTTCTCATCGTTCTGTTCAGCATCTATCGACTGGTCATACGGCCTAATCGACAGATTGTAAACCACTATCTCATTTCTCTCAAAAACCGAATCACTGAACGCTACTCCCCCGCCAATAATGAACGGGTCGCCTTTCAGCAACTTCTGAAAACCCTAAAGCGGAAGGAGATACAGCTTATACGAACGCGCCTTGTCGTCTGGTGTGATCATTTTATCGCGAGTCGTCGAATTGCGAACGTGGAAGATATTCTTCAAGTTCAAGAAGCCGCTGAGTTACATGAACACATAAATGACTTACAAACCGACCTGTTCCGGAAAAGTGGCGATTCAAAGGGCCAGAGGTTCAATCCGGCGCGCTGCATCCAAACGATAATGACCCTCAGAAGTGCCAAAATAAAACAATCAAAACAACAGGCCAATGAAGATCGTTATAGCCTCCCGCCACTGTACCGAACTTAAGCTAGGCTCTTACAAGTAAGCCGTTTTGGATAACCTCCACAAGCCAGCGCCTTCCTAACTGATCCCGAACCATGCCAAATTCAAAATTGGTCTACACAACCTCTGGTGGCAATCAATGCAGCATTTGCGGTAAGTTTCTATACAAGTGCAAATGCCAGGATGAAACCAAACAAACTGCCCATAACACTCCCCGTAACCCTCAAATCCAGCTGCAGAAAAAAGGCCGAGCCGGAAAAGAAGTTACAGTTATCTCACACGTTGGATTGGGCGGAGCTGAATTACATGGGCTTTTGCAACTCTTGAAGAAAAGGCTCGGCACAGGAGGAACACTCAAAAACCGCTCTATTGAGATACAGGGAAACAGGGTCTCAGAAGTTAGGGAGATCCTCGCATCCAATGGCACCTTGAATAGTCAAAGTTGAGCCTTATTCAGCTGTTGATTTTAAA
>NZJB01000017.1 GCA_002691885.1 Gammaproteobacteria bacterium | reverse complement strand
CCGATGACCCGGCATCTGATAAATCAAAAGTCATCTCCAGCTCATCACTGGACATTGCCTCCTTTTGAGCGCCGCTGCGACCCATGGCGGTCGAGTTTTCGTCATTGTCCTGACTGAAGATACTGGAGTCAAAATCGTCTAGATCAGCGCCAAGGTCATCAAGAAAGGAATCAGTGTCGTCGTCATCAGCAGAAAAACTCTTATGATCCGATCGAGAATCGCGCTTCTCCGAATGATCATCGGCAAAAGAGCCCTCACTGGCAGACATGATTTCGTTCAGCTCTTCATTCCATTGAGCTGCTTTATGACCTTCCAGTTCCGACACTTCGTCAGCTGATCCGAATACATTCGCCGCTGCGCTGATAGCATCTTCATCTACAGCTCGGAGCTGTTCAGCCTGCATTTCAACCAGGGGCTCCAAAACGCCCGAGTCCTTCAGCGCGGCCGATCGGTTCCGGCGAAGCATGATCCACACAAGCAACAAAATGACAAGGCCAAAACCGCCAAATAGCACGATTGAATTACTCGTGAGAACTGCCAGCAGTGCGGCTGGCGCCGTCGATGTTCTCGTAATTTGAGCATCCGAGGCGCGACTCGCCGCTTGCTCCTCTGCCGCGGCTTCGGCAGCAGCTGCAGCCAACGCCAAGGTTTCTCGTAGTTGAGCGAGCCGGATATCCTGAAGCCGGATCAACTCCTGCGCTGCTTCGATTTGAGCATCTAGGTCCGCGAGCCGGAGATCAAGATTTTCTCGATCCACCCGCGCTCGGGTGGCTTCTTCCTGGCGCACCGACAACTCGTTCTCAAGCTCAGCAATGCGGCGATCAAGCTCTGCATCTTCCTGAGATGCAGGGGACACCGCGGAGGAGGCATCGGTAGCATCAGAGTCAGCAGCGACCACGCTGAGACGCCCAGCAGGACGGCTCAGTTCCGAATCTGTCTGCCCGGGCACGGTGAAAGGCTCTACATCGGTCATATCCTGGTTTTGCTGACCTACCTCAACAAGTGCCTCAGCCGCATCTATGGACCTGATTTCCTGCTCAGTTGGTAGCCGGAGTATTTGCCCGGTCAGCAAGCGGTTTATATTATCGTCAGCAAACGCGCCAGGATTCAGCGCCTGAATTGCAATCATCGTTTGCTGCAGCGAAACCGATTCATCTGGACGGATCTGTCGCGCGATCCTGATCAGCGTGCTGCTGGAATTGGTTTCGATTGTGTTGCGCTCCGGCTCCGCAGCGGCCAGAGTTGAATTAGTTTCCTCATTGGCGTCAGGCGCATCCAAAACGGCACTGATGGGCTGACGAAGACTGCTCTCGGCTCGAGCAGATTCATCCGTAAAAACGGGCAAATCGAGTAAAACCGTGTGTTCACTTAATTGCCGGCCACTGGGCCAACGAGTTTCAAGAACAAACCTGAGGTAAGGCTCCGAGATAATTGCATTGCTGGTCAGAAGAACCTGAGCGCCATCAGCCGATTCTTCCGTACGAAAGCGCACGCTCGACAGGATTTCGACCCGCTCAATCCCGAATTGAACAAAGTCGTCCGTCGAGGCCATTTGCACGGTGACATCATCGAGTCGGGTGTCCTCCAATTGGAGAATCTCGATCCGAAGCCTGAGAGGCTGATTGAGATAGGATTCGACAGTGACGGAGCCTAGACTCAGACCCAAAGTGTGGGAAGCCATAAAGCTCAGCAGAATGCCAACAAACCAAACAGTGTTTCGCCTAAGCATGATGCCCTTCACCTTCGACGCGCCAGACCGGAAGTCTTAGATTGATATCGCGACCAGTCGTGCAGATTGTCACAGACTTTTGAGAGCCATCTCAGCGTCCTATTGCTCTCTACTAGGGAAAAGACAGGCCACCAGACCGTTCCAGAGAGGAGTTTGAATACTGTTCCACGGGTCCAGAAAATCCCTCTACTAATGGGCGCAAGTATTCATTATAAGTAGCTTTTTATCAACTCTTCAGCGATCTGGACTGAGTTCAATGCCGCACCTTTGCGCACATTATCGGAAACCACCCAGAGGTTCAGCCCGTTAGGCACAGAGAGGTCTTCCCTGATTCTGCCCACAAACACCGCATCCTGGCCCGCAGAATCATGAAATGCTGTGGGATAAGCACCATCCACCTGGCCATCCATAAGTTCTACACCCGATGCCGACTCAAGCAGCGCCCGTGCCTCTGCTGCACTCAGCTTATCTTCGGTTTCTATCTGAATTGCTTCAGAGTGACCGTAGAACACCGGAACACGAACACAGGTCGCACTGACCGTTATCTCTCCATCCCCAAAGATTTTTCGGGTTTCCCAATGCATTTTCATTTCCTCTCTCGTATACCCGTTCTCCATAAACTGGTCGATATGAGGCAGGACATTAAAAGCAATCTGACGTGGATAAACAGCACAATCAGCATCACGACCGTTGAGTAATTCAGCCGTCTGCTTTGCCAACTCTTCAACGGCAGCTTTACCGGTACCAGAAACAGCCTGATAGGTTGCTACACTGATGCGCTTTATCCGCACCGCATCGTGAATTGGCTTTAGGGCCACCAGCATCTGTATAGTGGAGCAATTCGGGTTGGCTATGATGTTGTGATTCTGATACTCGGCGATGCTCTCAGGATTTACCTCCGGAACGACAAGCGGGATATCGCTCTGATATCTAAAATGAGAGGTATTGTCTATCACAATACAACCGCATTGGCCTGCTTTTGGCGCAAATTCAGCAGACACGCTCCCCCCGGCTGAAAACAAACCGATCTCAGCCTGAGTAAAGTCGAATTCAGCTAGGTTCTGGACTTTGAGCGGTTTATTCCGAAACAAGATGGTTGAACCAGCCGAACGCTCGCTGGCTAGCGGAAATAACTGAGCAACCGGAAAGTCCCGCTCTTCAAGAATGCTGATCAGAGCCTCACCAACCGCACCAGTGGCTCCAGCGATGGCAACGTTAAACTTCTTCATGTGGTCCAAATCTCATTACCAGGCCTGCTATTCACCGGCAGCCTCAGTGTTTTCAGCCGCCCCATTGCCCGACTGAGCAAAGTACCAAGGAGCCTTCTCACGCCAGCGTGATTCAAATGCTGTAATCAGCTCAGAATCCTCAAGCGTTATACCGATATCGTCCAGCCCGTTTAACAGGCAGTGCTTACGAAAAGAATCGACTTCAAACGCAATATCGGAAGCATTCGGCCGGCACAGCGTTTGCTCCTCTAAATCTATCTCCAGGGCGTATCCTTCATTTGCAACCACCGCTGCGAACAGCTCGTCTATAGTCTGACGAGGCAGAACGATTGGTAAAATGCCGTTCTTGAAACAGTTGTTAAAAAAGATGTCTGCATAACTCGGCGCCAGAATAACTCTGAAACCGTAGTCGTCTAGCGCCCAGGGCGCATGCTCCCTTGACGAACCGCAGCCGAAGTTATCTCTCGCCAGCAAGATCGACGCACCCTGATAGCGGGCTTGATTCAGCACAAAATCAGGATTCAGCGGGCGCGATCTGTTGTCCGTATCCGGCTCCCCCTTATCCAGATATCGATGCTCGTCAAACAGATTCACACCGAAGCCCGAACGTTTGATCGATTTAAGAAACTGTTTCGGAATAATAAAGTCCGTATCAACGTTCGCTCTGTCCAAAGGCATCACCAGGCCTGATTCGACTGTAAACTTTTTCATAATAAACGCCTCAAGCAAGCTTCCTCACATCAACGAAGTGACCATGAATTGCCGCCGCGGCCGCCATGGCCGGACTGACCAGATGCGTGCGGCCACCAAATCCTTGGCGCCCTTCAAAATTTCGGTTGGAAGTAGATGCACAATGCTTTCCCTCTCCCAGCTGATCTGCATTCATGGCCAGACACATCGAACAGCCAGGCTCGCGCCACTCTAGTCCGGCTTCAATAAAAATCTTATCCAGACCTTCGTTTTCTGCCTGCTGTTTCACCAATCCAGACCCCGGGACAACAAGCGCCATCTCTATGTTTGCAGCCACCCTCTTACCGGCAACGACCTTAGCTGCTTCCCGGAGGTCTTCGATCCTGGAATTCGTACAGGAACCAATGAATACACAATCCAGCTGAATGTCTTCAATGGCCGTCCCTCCGGAGAGTCCCATATACCGTAAAGCCTGCTCAATATTGCCCCGCTTGGTCGCATCGGCTTCATTTTCAAGTGTCGGTATTGCCCCGGTCACCGGCGAAACCATCTCAGGTGACGTACCCCAGGTTACCTGAGGCTCAATGACAGCAGCTTGAAGCTCTACGACCGAATCAAAGTGGGCATCCTCGTCACTGACCAATTCTTTCCAAGCTTGCGCTGCCTTGTCCCAAAGCGCCCCTTTCGGAGCAAACGGTCTGCCTTTGATGTACTCAAGCGTGGCCTCGTCCACAGCAATTAGTCCTGCTCTCGCGCCAGCTTCGATCGCCATATTGCAAATCGTCATGCGTCCTTCGATGCTCAGGCTGCGAATCGCTTCTCCACCAAATTCGATGGTGTAGCCTGTGCCACCGGCGGTGCCGATCTTACCAATAATTGCCAAGACAATATCCTTTGCGGTGACTCCCATAGGCAGCTCACCGTCGACCCTAATCAACATGTTTTTCATTTTCTTTTGCATCAAACACTGGGTGGCTAAAACATGCTCAACCTCAGATGTTCCAATGCCGTGTGCCAGCGCACCAAGTGCACCGTGTGTAGAGGTATGAGAGTCCCCGCAGACAATTGTCATACCGGGTAAAGTCGCACCCTGCTCTGGTCCGACCACATGTACAATACCCTGGCGGAAATCATTCATCTTTAGCTCAAAGATATTGAACTCGCTGCAGTTATTATCGAGTGTTGATACCTGTATTTTGGAAACCGGATCTTTAATCCCTTGCAGGCCCCGCTTTCTCTCTTGACTCGTGGTCGGTATGTTGTGATCGGGAGTGGCGAAGTTAGCTGACGCCCGCCACGGCTGCCTGCCTGCGATGCGCAGACCTTCAAACGCCTGAGGAGAAGTCACCTCATGTATAAGATGACGATCGATGTAGATCAGACTGGTGCCGTCTTCCCGCTCTTTGACCAAATGCGAGTCCCAGATTTTGTCGTAAAGGGTCTTTCCACTCATACTGTATGCCTGCTCAATGCGCGTCTGTCGCGCTTTACATAATTAGACGGTGCTATCTTCTGCCAATCTGCCCTCGGTCACGCAGAAAGTGATCCATTATCGTCAAAGCCAGCATCGCCTCAGCGATAGGAGTCGCCCTGATACCAACGCAGGGGTCGTGACGACCAGTGGTGATCACCTCTGTCTCCTCGCCACTAGTTGTCAAAGACCTTCCCGGCAAGCGGATGCTAGATGTAGGCTTGAGTGCGAGGGTCGCGATAATATCTTGTCCGGTGGAAATGCCACCGAGCACTCCCCCGGCATGATTACTAAGGAACCCGTCAGCGGTGATCTCGTCCCGGTGCTCCGAGCCCTTTTGAACCACTGAGTTGAAACCCGCGCCGATCTCAACGCCTTTGACCGCATTGATACTCATCAGCGCTTTAGCAATATCTGCGTCAAGGCGGTCAAACACTGGCTCACCGAGTCCGACCGGCACATTGCTGGCGACCACCGTGATTTTAGCGCCGATGGAGTTACCTTCCTTATTCAGCTTAGCCATGTACTCTTCCATCTCCGGCACTTTATCCGGGTCAGGACAGAAGAANGGATTCTGCTCGATCTCTTCCAGAATCACCTGCTGAATGGCTATCGGCCCCAGCTGGGATAAGTACCCCATAATCCGAATGCCGCATTCCACATGGAGAAATTTCTTGGCTATCGCACCTGCAGCAACCCTCATGGCCGTTTCTCTGGCAGAGGAACGCCCGCCTCCGCGATAGTCTCGAATGCCAAATTTCTTGAAGTAGGTGTAGTCAGCGTGAGCGGGGCGAAATTGATCCTTGATCTTGCTGTAGTCTTTTGAACGCGGATCAGTATTATCAATCAGCAGGCCAATTGGGGTCCCAGTCGTCTTACCTTCAAACACGCCGGACAGAATCTTCACTGAATCAGCTTCCCGACGCTGCGTGGTGAATCGGGACTGACCGGGCTTGCGACGATCAAGATCGCGCTGCATATCTGCTTCCGATAACTCAAGACCGGGAGGGCAGCCGTCTACGACACAACCAAGCGCAGGGCCATGGCTTTCACCGAAGCTTGTTATTGTGAATAATTTCCCAAAACTGTTGCCTGACATAGGAGATCTCAGTCACTTTAAGCGTTGTCAGCCCCTAACCGGGGCCAAATTGTACACTAAATGAAGTATTCCCTGTAACGAAGTAGTTCCCCAGCACGGATGGCCAAAACTCCATCACCGCCCCCGGCGAATTCCATCCACAGGAAGGGAACCTCAGGAACTCTTTGGCAAAGCGCCTCCGCTCCTAAACCCACCTCCAGAAACAGCAAGCCGCCCGGATTCAGGTACGATCCTGCCCGGCGCAGAATCTCGAGCGATATCCCCAGGCCGTCTTCTTCGCTTAACAGCGCCAACTTCGGCTCATGCTGGTATTCGGCCGGCAAGGTCTCGATTTCGGCAAGGGATACATAAGGAGGATTAGAGACAATCAGGTCATACCTCCTGCCTGTCAGTGACGCAAATAGATCAGACTGTACGCACTGAGTCCTGCCCAGCAGATCATGCCGGCGGGTGTTTTCTGCTGCGACCTCAAGGCAATCTGCTGAAACGTCCGACAGATCGACTCTCGCTTCAGCAAACTCAAGGGCACAGGCAATCCCCAGACAACCTGAACCACAACACAAATCCAGAATAGTTTCAGGGGGGAACGCCAGTATCGGCTGAAAGCGGTTCGATATCAGTTCAGCAATGGGCGAGCGCGGAATCAGCACCCGTTCATCGACTTGAAACGCACGACCACAGAACCATGCCTCGCCAACAATGTAGGCGACCGGTTTGCGATCAAGCAATCGCTGCTCAACCCTTGCATCCAGCCTTTCCAGTTCACTGATTAATAGAACCCGGTCTGACTGCTCAAAGTCAAAGTCAAAGTCAATGCCTAGTGTGCTGAAAACAAGGTAAACCGCATCGTCAAGAGGCGAACTGGTCCCGTGACCATAAAACAAATCGGCTTTGTTGAACTTTACTGCAGCGCTGAGGATATAGTCTCTGAGAAGCAATGACGACTTACCTAAAATTCTTTAATCTCATAACACAAGTATTATAATAACCACGGCTTGTCTGAATTATCGGTACCTACTACATGCTGCTTAAGCACTTATAACTAGAACCCAATAAAGGCATATTATGGAACAAGCATATCTGGACATCATAAAGGCAACTGGCGAGGACCCTGATCGCGCCGGACTTGTTGACACGCCAAAGCGAGCGGCCCAAGCGATGGAGTTCTTAACGCAGGGCTACAAGATGGACATTGACGAAGTAATCAACGACGCAATGTTTCCCTCAAACACTGATGAAATCATTATAGTTAAAGATATTGAACTCTATTCAATGTGTGAGCACCATATGCTGCCATTTATCGGGAAATGCCACGTAGCCTATTTACCTCAAGGGAAAGTAATTGGCTTGTCAAAAATTGCTCGTTTGGTCGATGTTTTTGCAAGACGCCTGCAAATTCAGGAGAACCTGACCAGCCAAATTGCCAACTGCATACTTGAAAAAACCAACGCTGCAGGCGCTGCCGTCATCATCGAAGCAAAACACATGTGTATGATGATGAGGGGCGTCGAGAAGCAGAACTCGACCATGACCACATCCTGCATGTTAGGAGCCTTCAGGGAAAGTTCGGCAACCCGCAACGAATTCCTGTCGCTGCTCAATTAGAATCTTGCACCTGCACCAGTTCTACCCTCTCAGCGCACTGCTCTTGCGCGCAAAGTGGCGCCAGTGGCCCGAGGCCTCTCGGAATTAACTGTGACCCAATTACACCGAGGGAGATCAGATGTAGCCTGACCGCTTCAGCACGCCTAGTCGATCGCGCAAGCAGCTGGTCTAGATTGCCTTCAGCTGTTAAGTGCGAGATCACGTAAAATCTCTGTTGGGGCCTCTCCAGTAATTCCAGTGCAAGTTTGGACAAATCAACCGACTCNTCCAGCTGNTCATCGGATCGAAAGGTNANACCGGTNAGGCTGATCGCNCCNGCCTCCTCAATATCAGCCAGAAACGCCTTCCCAACAATCTGAATGGGGCCCGAACTGCCGGGCGGCTCAACTATCTCTAGATAGGCATAGGTACGACGGTTACCCCGTGTGATGACGTACAGTGAAATGTGTGTTGGCTCAGCACCCCCAGTATGTGCCCGGACGTTCAAGAAGTTCTGATTGCGCTCGGGACCATACAGCACCCGATTTCGGAAAATGTCGTTCGCCCAGTAATTACTGCTACCGCACTCTCGACCAATGCATCCAAATAACTCGTCATACCCCTTCTCGGAAAAGCTGTTCCGGAAATAACCATAAACATCTTGAGCTGAATATTCACGGGGTATCTCGAAGACCAGCTTACTGATGTCACCACGTATGCGCTCTTCGCTTTCCGGAATCACGACGCCGCGGGAGCGTTGTAGACGACCCAGGATCAGGCGATAAACGCTGTCTCGCTCAAACTCGGCGCTCACGAGCAACGAATCCGGAAATCCTTCTACAAGAGCATGACTGGTGGATTGCGCGTACCCGGCCGTCTGCCCAAGCCAGATAATTAGAATAGCCATATATTTTTTGTAATGTTTCATGGCTCTACAGTATAAACGAAGGCGCCGCCGTCATGGGATAGAGCGAAGACGTCAAGACAAACGAGCTGACTGGTCATCATAAGCAGCGGATGTCTAGAGCTTTCACCCTGCAGTATGGTCCAGAGAGCACTAAGCACAGGATTATGTCCCACAAGCAGCAGCCCGGCCGATTCCTCTGCAAGCGAAGGAGACTGATCAAAGACCGGCAGCTGACAAATTTTTCGAGCTTCTGCAGCATACTTTCCGGGTTGGTTATTGGTAATAACCAGTGAGCAACCTTGAAGTGCAGCTCAGGAACTTGAGATGTCAACTCATCGGTAGTTTGCGAAGCTCGCATCAGAGGGCTT
>NZJB01000016.1 GCA_002691885.1 Gammaproteobacteria bacterium | reverse complement strand
AGTTGAGGCGAATGCCGGCGTCATTGGTTTTATTATCATCGGAGTGGGCGTTGTAGGCATCATTTTGGGATTCTTCCGCCTGCTGATGCTGACCCTAGTTTCCGTTAAGGTCCGTTCGCAGCTAAAGAGCGACAGGGCGTCTAATAACAACCCGCTGGGGCGCGTTCTGATGGTGGCTGAGTCAAATCCAAATGCGGACACAGAAACCTTGGAGCTCAAACTTGGTGAGGCGATATTGAAGGAGACACCCTCTCTGGAAAGCCTGCTCACGCTGATCAAGATGATCGCTACGATTGCCCCGCTGGGGGGGTTGTTGGGTACGGTTACCGGTATGATTCAGGTATTCCAGCAAATTACGGTTTACGGTGCGGGTGACCCAACCATCATGGCGGGCGGTATCTCACAAGCGCTAATGACAACAGTGCTCGGTATTGTGGTTGCTATCCCCACAATCTTTATGCACACAGTAGTTAAGAGCCGAAGCGACAACATCATTCATATCCTTGAGGAGCAGGCCACAGGCATGATCGCGCAGAAAGCCGAACGTGCAGCAGGCGGTTCTTAACATCCCGGTCAAGCAGAGGACATTCTATGTACCTGGCAATACTGGATATACTGGATGCGATTGAAGCGTTCATGAACAGAGGCGGGCCTGTGCTGACGATAATCATGGGTCTGCTTCTAATCAAATGGTCTCTAGTCTTTGAGCGCGTTTGGTATATCAATACAATACATAAACGGAACGTCAAAAATACGTTGGCAGAGTGGAATTCTCGTGCTGACAAGTCTTCCTGGAGTGCCCATCAGATTCGCAACATGATGATCTCCAGAATTTCGCTTGATGTTCGAAACACCCTTCCGATTATCGAAGTTCTAGTCACAATCTGTCCTTTATTGGGATTGATCGGAACAGTGACAGGCATGATAGAAGTTTTCTTTGTTATGTCTTTTAGCGGGGGTGGAGATGCGAAATCCATGGCCGGGGGTGTTTCTAAGGCCACCATACCAACGATGGCCGGAATGGTTGGTGCCATTTCCGGCATCTTTGCCTTCAACTATCTGAAATCTACCATCGACAGGGATCTTGAGTTACTGGAAGACTTCCTTCCGATTAACCAGTAGGTTATTTGCAGACGGGCACAGGTCAACAACATGAAATCAGGTTTAATGAAGAAGAAAGATCAGGAAGAAGCGGGTGAGATTGATCTCACCCCGATGCTGGACGTGGTCTTTATTCTTTTGATTTTTTTTATCGTCACTTCTGTATTCGTCACTGAGGCGGGGATTGAAGTAAGCAAGCCTGAAGCGTCTACTGCTGACGACACGTCGGGGGATATGATCCTCATCGCCGTCGGGCAGGCAGGTGATATATGGATCGATGGAGACCAGATAGATCCCAGGTTTATACGGTCTCGCTTTGAGCTGAGGTTGGCTGACGCGCCTAATTCTTCAGTGATAATTCAGGCTGACGAGAACGCGAACAATGAGCAGGTAATGCTGATACTCGAAGCGGCACGAGAGGCCAATATCGAAGATGTCAGTATCTCGGCGGAGGCTTAACATGATCTTTGTTAGATGGTTGGTTTCAATGGCGATGGCCACCGGCATTACGCTTGGTCTGTTTTATTTTATGCAAGCCCTGATCGCGACTGGTGAGCGTTTCGATCAGCGTGTCAACGTGGTTAAAATCGTTGACGCCACGATGCCCGACATTGAGTTGGAAGTTATTGAGGAAATCGACAAACCTGAACTGATCGATGAGGTTATTCAGGACACGCCTGATACTCCGGAAAAACAGATTAACTTAGATTCAGGGCCTTCTCTGAATATAGAGCGGGCGTCTGTTGATATCGACACCAATCTGTCACTTGATAACGCTTCGATCTCTGCCACCGACGGAGACTATCTACCACTGGTAGCCATAGCTCCTCAGTATCCTACACGAGCCGCGCAGCGCGGCATCCAGGGATGGTGCCTCGTTTCATTTACTGTGGACGGGATGGGCAATGTTGTTGAAGACACCATCAATGTCGTGGACGCTGAGCCGGCGAGTATATTCGATAGATCATCTATAAGGGCTGCCGCGCGCTTCAAGTTCCAGCCTAGGGTGGTAGACGGGCAGGGCGTAGAAGTGCCCGGAGTGCAATATCTTTTTAGATATCAGCTTGAGGAATAATGCAGGATGAATAAGCTTTACAAAATCACTGTATCGGTTCTGCTTACCAGTCTTTTTAGCCCTTTTGGGCCCTCCAATCTCGTGCTTGCTGGAGAGGATGAGCAAAGGGCTCCGCCACAGGCGCGCACTTCAGGAACCTTGAGTCAGCAGGTCATGCGAGCGATCACCGAAATTCAGGAACTCATGTCTCCGGAGGACCCGGAAGACGAGCCGAATTTTGCAGAAGCTAAGATCCAGCTCGATGAATTGCGAGAGCGGCGCTATGAGCGCATGAACGATTTTGAGAAGTCAACATTATTGAGCTTTTACACTAATTACTATTTAGGCACTGAAGACTACGTAGGTGCGATCGGCATCTTCGAAGAAACCTTGACTATCGAAGAGCTCAGGGCCGATGTGAGATTGAGGACACTCAGATCGCTGGGCCAGCTTTACGCAGCTGAAGAAAACTGGAACAAGTCTATTGAAAATTATCAGGCTTGGCGTGAGATCTCCGAAGTAGAAGATGTGGTGGTGTTCAAGGGGCTCTCCTACGCCTTTTATCAGCAGGAGCTCTATTCAGAGGCCCTGCCTTTCTGGCTGGACTACATGAATTTATCTCTGGTAGAAGGCGATGAGCTGGACCGTGACGACTACGCCTATCTGAACGGAATCTACTTTGTTCTCGAGGATTTCGAAAATGCGCTAGAGCTCACAAAAACAATGATTGTGAAGTTTAACGATGAGACCGACTGGCTTAACCTAAACGCCGTCTATGCGAGCCTGGACATGGAAGATCGGCGTGTTCAGTCGCTTAACCTCGCATATTTAAACGGGGTTCTTGATGACGAAGCGCGTTATCTGAACTTGGGGCAGTCTCTTGCAGGAATGGATATCCCCCTGACAGGGTCAAAGATCATCGAGGAGGGTTTGCAAGAGAGTATAATTGAGGTCAACGAAGACAATCTGCAGATTGCTTCACAGATGTATTTGATTGCCAGCGATTATGCGAATGCCTTGCCGCATGCGTTGGTATTGGCTGAAATCTCTGACAGTGGGGATGCCTGGGATAGTGTAGGTTATATTCACTATGTTATGGCGAATTACGATGATGCTGCCGAAGCGTTCCGTGCCGCCATCGACAAAGGTAATCTGAGTGAACGCTCAGATACTCTGATCTTTTTAGCGCGAGCGCTCCTGGAACTGGATGACTTTGATGGGGCTAGATCAGCTGCACGGCAGGCCGCCGATGCCGGTAACGCGGACGATCGAGAATCGGCCAATCAATACATAACCTTTATCGAAAGCACCGAGCAGCGATATAATATTATTGAGCAACGTAAACAGGAAGCCATAGATTTCTATGAGTCTTACCCCCCATTGCTCAACTAGGCCTCCACTTGAACTAGCGAAAGTTGACCCCATAACCAAACCCGGTTTATTTAAAACCGGGTTTTTTTGTACTTCAGAATTGACGAGAGACAAGATATGACCACTGAGCGTAAGGCAGAAACCCTGGGTTTTGAGACCGAAGCTAAGCAACTGCTCCATCTGATGATTCATTCTCTTTATTCAAATAAAGAGATCTTTTTGCGTGAATTGATTTCGAATGCATCGGATGCTGCTGATAAGCTGCGGTTTGAAGCTCTGTCGAATGATTCGCTCCTTGAACAGGACGCTGAATTCAGTATTAAGATAGATTTTGATAAGGAAAGCAAAACAGTCACGATTTCCGATAACGGAATCGGTATGTCCCGCGAAGAAGTTATTGCTAACCTTGGCACGATTGCCAAATCAGGCACAGCACAATTTTTAGAATCATTAACTGGCGATCAGAGGAAAGACTCTAAATTAATCGGACAGTTTGGGGTTGGGTTCTATTCGGCCTTTATCGTGGCAGAGACAGTTGAGGTTAGGACCCGACGAGCTGGAGATCCGCCAGATTCGGCAACGCTTTGGCGTTCTAATGGTGAATCCGAATATTCTATTGAAACAATCAGCAAGGCTGACAAGGGGACATCAGTCACACTTGTATTGAAGGAAGAGGAAGCTGAGTTCGCAGAATCTTTTCGCCTGAAAAACATCGTGAAGCGTTATGCGGAGCATTTGTCGTTGCCTGTAATGATGCTAAAGGAAAACCACGACTCTTCTGAGAAAGATGATGAAGGCGCCGAGCCGCCGTCTCCGGAGTATGAAGCAGTGAATGATGCAAAAGCACTGTGGACAAAGTCGCGCTCAGAAGTGAAAGATGATGAATATATAGAGTTCTACAAGGCGATTTGCCACGATTTTGAAGACCCGCTGGAGTGGAGTCACAACAAAGTCGAAGGGAAGTTGGAATATACCAGTCTTCTGTATATTCCCGGCAGAGCCCCTTTTGACCTTTGGAACCGAGATTCGGCGAGGGGTTTAAAGCTTTATGTCCAGCGCGTCTTTATTATGGACGAAGCAGAGCAGTTCTTGCCCCTTTATCTGCGGTTTATCAAAGGCGTTGTTGATTCTAACGATATCTCGCTCAACGTATCGCGTGAAATTCTGCAAAAAGACCCAGCCGTTGATACGATGCGAAGCGCCTTGACCAAGCGATGTCTCGACATGCTCAGCAAGTTGCGCAAAAAAGATGCTGAGAAATATCAATCATTCTGGGATCAATTTGGGCAGGTACTCAAGGAAGGTCCGGCAGAGGACTTTGTCAACCGAGATAAAGTGGCTGGTTTGTTGCAATTTTCAACTACCCAAAGCGAAGGCCTTTCTCAGGATCAGAGCCTGGAAGACTACATCAGCCGAATGAGCAGTGAGCAGGATAAGATTTACTATTTGGTCGCAGACTCGCTCAACGCTGGAAAAACAAGCCCTCATCTGGAAATATTCAAAAAGAAAGGCATTGAGGTCATTTTGATGTATGACCGAATAGATGAGTGGTTAATGGGTCATCTTCGAGAGTTTGACGGCAAACAGTTTCAGGATATTGTGCGGGGTGAGTTAGACCTCGGCGGTCTTGAGGATGTTGAAGAGAAGAAGTTGCAGGAAGAATCCGAAAAAGCCCTGGAAGGCCTAACTGGCCGAATCAAGACGGTGCTGGGCGACCGTGTGAGCGAGGTCAGAATAACTCACCGTCTAACCGATTCCGCGGCATGTCTCGCAATTGGCGAGGATGATATGGGTGCGCAAATGAGAAAAATCATGGAGGCATCAGGTCAGTCGCTACCCGAGTCGAGCCCTAACTTTGAACTCAATCCCAAACATGGTCTGATCGAGAAACTCAACGATGAACAGGACGAAGAGCGTTTCGAAGATCTTGTAGAGATTATCTTCGGCCAGGCCGGCCTTGCCGAAGGAGGGCAGTTGAAAGATCCGGGAGGATTCTCGGAAAGGTTGAATAAGGTTCTCATGCAGATTCAGTGACCGTCCAGTTGATTGAAAGACTCAACGGAATATAAGCACCTCGCGTTGTCGCGTACAGAGGTCACAGTCTACTTGCATCGACATAGGTGATATGAGCGTGACACGATGAGAATGTTGTTTAGAGCCGGGAGAAATCGCTACATCTGCTCGAGTGGTGTGATCCCAAGGAGCTCCAATCCCTGCTGCAGCGTTTCGGCAGTAAGTCGGCAAAGCGCCAGGCGAGATTCTGTTTGTGAACTTTCGCCTTTGAGAATAGGGCAATTCTCGTAAAATTTCATGAAAAGCCCGGAGAGTTCATACAGATAGTTACACAGTTGGTTAGGCATGCAGTCCCGGTCCACGGCTTCAATGATTTCCCCCAGCTGGAGAATTTTCAAACACAGCGCACGCTCTTCAGGTTTTGACAGGCTTTGGATCGAATCGTAGCTTCTTTCAGGTGCTTTTCTGAGAATACTTTTTATCCGCGCATACGCGTAAAGAAGATAGGGTGCGGTGTTGCCATCGAACGACAGCATTGTACTCCAGTCAAAAATATAATCGCTGGTCCGGCTCTTGGACAGATCAGCGTACTTAACTGCACCTATTCCGACTCTCTCCGCTATGTCTCGTCGTTGACTGTCTGGTAACGTTGGATTCTTCTCGGTCACCAAGTCATAGGCTCTCTGTTTAGCTTCCTCGAGCAGTTCGGCCAGCTTAACTGTGTCGCCCGACCGGGTCCTGAAGGGGCGGCCGTCTTTTCCCATCATCGTGCCATAGGATATATGCTCCAGGCTTAAGTCCTGACCGGAAAATCCTGCTGCACGGGCCACAGCAAATACTTGTTGAAAATGAAGGGACTGACGCGCGTCCACAACATACAGAGCTCGTTGTATCTTCATTTTGTGTCGTAATCTGATTGCGGCGAGGTCAGTAGTCGAATACAGGTAGCCACCATCTGATTTCTGGACGATTAAAGGCAAAGGCTCGCCGTCTTTTCCGCTAAATTCTGGCAAAAACACACACTTGGCGCCTTTTGATTCTGCCAATAAATCGGTTTTCTGAAGATCTTCAATGATTACACTCAGGTCGTTGTTATATCGGCTTTCTGCGTCGAGATCATTCCGAGTTAGGGTGACATCCAACGCCTCGTAAACGGCCTCGCAATGTCGAAGAGATTCGTCTATGAAAATTTCCCATGCGCTGAGGTAATCCTTATCACCGCTCTGTAATTTAACCACACTAAGCCTGGCTCTTTCGGCAAACGCAGGGTCATCATCAAAACGCTGCTTGGCATCACGATAGAAGCTCTCGAGATCCGACAGAGCGTTAGGCAGATCGCTGTCGGCTCCTACCGCTTCCTCCATATAGGTAATGAGCATGCCAAATTGAGTACCCCAGTCGCCAACATGATTCTGGCGTATTACCGTGTGACCGCGACGTTCCAGTACCCTTACAATGGCATCCCCGATAATGGTTCCGCGTAAATGCCCGACGTGCATCTCTTTCGCCAGATTCGGTGAAGAGTAATCCACCGCGACCTTAATCGGAACTTCAGCGGGCGGTATAAGCAGGGTGGGTTCTTGTATCGCGCGGGTTGCCCGTTTTTTGATTTCGCTATCTGACAAAAAGATATTGATGAAACCCGGGCCTCCGATTTCAAGTCTGTCAATCAGGCTGGGCAGGCTCTGCTTGAGTGATATGATTACCTGTTCCGCCAAGTCGCGAGGCTTCATTCCGCGGCGCTTGGCTTCGCTCATGATGCCGTTTGCCTGGTAGTCACCGAAACCGGGCTTTGATGAGGTAATGACATTGGCATTGCAGGATTCAGACTGAGTTGCCTCGGCCATCGCCTCGCCAATAATAGAGTTTAGATAGTGTTTCAAAGATGCCATTCTAGAGAATATCCTAGTCTTTCGCGTGCGGCGAATTGTACACCATCTCGGACTGACGGGTTTGCTGCACACTTGTATAATGTCGGATTCTTGGTGGGGCTTAAGTTTGGATAATACGACTACAGTCCGCACGGTCCAGGTTACCGAGAAATCTTCGGATCAGCGCTTGGACAATTTCCTGCTCCGCGAGTTGAAAGGCGTTCCACGTACCCGCATTTATCGCCTGATCAGGCGCGGTGAGGTTCGTGTTAATAAGAAACGTGCGAAACCGGAAACACGACTCACTGTCGGCGACAAGGTGCGAATTCCGCCTTTGCATTTACCCGATTCACCCGAGCTGCCAAAACCGTCGCCAGGGCTGACCGAGCTTCTTGAGCAGTCAATTCTTCATGAGGATGACAATCTGTTGGTCTTGAATAAGCCGGCGGGGTTGGCTGTACACCTGGGAACGGGCATCCGACTCGGGCTGATAGAGGCCATCAGGCAAATTCGTCCAAACTGGCACGCCGCAGAACTGGCTCACCGGCTGGACCGTGACACCTCTGGAGTGCTGATCGTGTGCAAAAATCCGCGGGCCTTGCGGGACATACAGGGGCAGTTCAAAGAGAAACTTATCGAGAAACGCTATCACGCGCTTGTTCAGGGGCGGTGGCCTGAGGCTATCAATGAAATCAAGGCTCCTTTGATCCGTGTCCTCGCGGAGTCCGGTGAGCGTTTTGTCCGGGTGGATCCGGCTGGTAAGCCCTCAGCGACCCGTTTCAGGATACTTGAACAGCTGACTGTAACCACTCTATTGGAAGCGTATCCAGTGACCGGGAGAACGCATCAAATACGCGTGCATTGTCAGCATGCGGGCCACCCGATTATTGGGGACCCCAAATACGGCTCAACCACCCGAGGAGAGGAGGGTACGGCAGAGGAAGAGGCAGTCGCGAAATATCTCTGCCTGCATGCTGCCGAACTTCGATTTCAGCTGCCGGGGACCGACTCACTGTTTCAGGTCAGCGCACCCTGGGATAAGAGTTTCGCAGCGCAGGTTTCCAGATTTAGGNAAATCCTGTCAAATTCAGATTNATAGNAGNGTTTTCTACGAAAGATGCAGTCCTGANATTGGCTTTGACAGACCCCGNTTCTCGCCCTATTATTTCGCGCCTATGACANACGCTGGAGAGCCAGACAGTTNCGCTTCANCGGTCCGAGGGACNCGCAGTTCACTGCCAATTTATATCGATNTNCGAAAAGCNTTCGATCTGGAGTNGGTTTTCGAAGGTTCNTGCAGCCTCGAGCGTTTGCCCCGCTTCGCAGACTGTCTNGCCAGTCTCGATGGCGAGGTGAGCGGCAANCTGCAGTTTGTTACGACCGAGGAGGGCCGTCGTGTCATCCTCGGTTCGGTANCCGCCACTGTGGAGGTAATTTGTCAAAGGTGTTTGGAGCCACTTTCACTGCAACTTGCGGATGCCATCCAGCTGGCGCTAGTAGAGAGTGAGAGTCAGATCGATTCACTTGAAGCGCAATGGGACCCCTGGATGATTGATGGGCCCAGGATTACCATTGCCAGCCTGCTTGAAGAGCAATTGATGTTGTGTATNCCCTTGGTGAACTATCACCCGGATGACCGGTGTTTCGAAGCTCTGGAGTATCAGCGGCAAAGCGAATCGCGCGAAGGCAATATTGGTAACAGGGCAGTTCAGAACCCTTTTGAAGTGCTTAAAGTACTTAAGAAAAATGATTAAAAACAATGATTTAAAAAAGATTTTAGTTATTTCGGAATTGGAGAACAAACATGGCTGTACAAAAGAATAAGGTAACCCGCTCTAAACGAGACAAGCGGCGTACGCACGATTCACTGTCGAGTCCCACTCTGGCTACTGACCCGACATCTGGTGAGCGGCATCGTCGCCACCATGTAACGGCTGACGGCTTCTATAAGGGAAAGAAAGTTCTCGATCTTGGCGACGACTGAGTTTGTCTGCCTCAAGGCGCATCGCAGTTGATGCGATGGGAGGGGACAGCGGCGTTACAGTCACGGTCCCGGCATCAGTTCGTGCATTGCAAAANCANAGTGACCTGCAGCTTGATTTGGTTGGTGACAANAACCTGATTTCCCCTTTGCTGCAGGGCGTACCTCAGTCGGTGGTCACCCGACTCGGTCTTATTCATAGCGATCAGCGCATCCCGACAGGTAAGCGCCCCCAAAGCGTTCTGCGTGCATCCCGAGGTTCTTCCCTATATGTCGCGGTCGATCATGTCAAACAGGGCAAAGTCGGCGCGATGGTCAGTGCCGGAGACACCGGCGCATTGTTGCTGGTTGGTCGCCATCTGTTGAAAACACTGGATGGCATCAACAAACCGGCCATTCTGGCTACCTTACCTAGCGTGACGGAGCCGAGTTATCTGCTCGATGTCGGGGCGAATCCGGAATGTGATTGCAAGCAGCTTTTTGAATTTGCTGTCATGGGGACCGTCCTGGCCGAATCTTTAGGACGCTCAGGCCCGAGAGTAGGCCTTTTGAACATTGGTTCTGAAGACTACAAGGGCAGTTCCGCCGTTCTTCAGGCTGCTGCCGCTCTTGAGCAGTGCGCTGATCTGAATTATATCGGGTTTATCGAGGCCAATGAATTGTTCGAAGGCACTGCTGATGTGGTGGTGTGCGATGGCTTCGTTGGGAATGTTACGATCAAATCCAGTGCTGGGGTGGCGAANGTGGTCAGCAAGTTGCTTGACGGGGCGACATCAACCGTCGAGAAGGATCCGCTGATTAGTTCACTTTCCGCACAGTTGAATCCGCAAAGATTTAACGGCGCGAGTTTANTGGGTTTGCAGGGTAGCGTGGTGAAGAGTCACGGTAATGCCACGGCTGAGGGATTTTTTTATGCCATCGAGCAGGCTATCCGTGAAATCGATCATGGAATTCCGCAACTCATCGGTGANCGGGTGACTAATATTATGTCATCTAATCAGGGCCTGCTGACAGATGTTCAAAACTAGTTTCAGGGGAGCGGATATGGCGAAAATCGGATTTGTGTTTCCGGGTCAGGGGTCGCAAAAGCAAGGCATGTTGGCGGAACTTGCAGCTNAATATCCGATCGTGCTGGATATTTTTACTCGCGCTTCAGAAGTGTTGNGTCAGGANTTATGGCGTATTTGTCAGTCNGATCTGGATGGTTCTCTGAATCAGACGGAAATCACGCAGCCGGCNTTGCTGGCTGCTTCTGTGGCCATTGGTACGCTGTGGCTTGACCGCGGAGGCCCCCGCCCTTTAATTATGTCGGGCCATTCGCTCGGGGAATATTCTGCGCTGGTGCTAGCGGGAGTACTTGCATTTGAGGATGCGATTGCAGTGGTTAATCAGCGAGGTAAATTCATGCAAAAGGCAGTTGGTCCGGGCGAGGGAAAAATGGCTGCTATCGTTGGCCTGGACGATGCCAAGCTCATCGAAGTTTGTGCGCGTGCTGAAACAATCGGGACCGTGTCCGCGGCGAACTTCAATTCGCCCGGTCAGATCGTAATAGCCGGTGAGGCAGCTGCTGTGGATCGTGCGATAGAATGGTGCAAAGAGTCCGGAGCGAGGCGTGCTCTCCCACTAAATGTCAGTGTCCCGTCACATTGTCCTCTAATGAAGCCAGCGGCGGACGCGCTTGCAGAGGTGCTNGCCGATATATCGTTCAANGAGCCTGATATTCCCGTAGTGCAAAACGTAAGTGGTGCGATTCAAACTGATCCGGAGCGGATTAAGGAAAATCTAGTGAAGCAGCTCCNCAAACCGGTTTTGTGGGTAGATTGCGTCAGGGCCATGCACGAGGCGGGGGTACAGATGTTGGTGGAAGTAGGCCCAGGTAAGGTTTTGAGCGGGCTGGTCAAACGAATTGTGCCGGAACTAGGCTGCGTGGCGAGTGAGGATCCCCGGGNTTTTGANAGCCTCGTGATGGAAGCATCGGGCCTNNATTGAGCGCGGGCTCTNTACGAGCTTACACGTAATTATAGGAGAGGCAATGACTGACGATACTAAGATAGCGCTGATAACCGGAGCCAGCCGTGGCATTGGCAAAGCCAGTGCCCTGGCTCTGGGTCACAAGGGTATGTTTGTTTTTGGTACAGCCACGACGGAAGCCGGTGCAGAAACAATTACAACGTTTTTGCGGGAGGCAGGGGTCAGTGGGAAAGGCTTGATTGCAGATGTCAGTGATGCAGATTCAGTGGCCGCATTGATAGAGGAGAGCGCCACGCTTGCCGGTTTACCGGTCGTGGTCGTCAATAACGCTGGAGTAACCCGGGATAACCTGCTGCTAAGAATGAAGGCAGAAGAATGGGATACCGTGGTGAATACCAATCTGAATTCGATGTACAGAGTTTGTAAGGCATGCCTGAAGGGCATGACCAAGGCGCGTTTTGGACGGATTATCAATATCTCTTCCGTGGTAGGGTCCAGCGGAAACGCAGGTCAAACGAACTATGCAGCCACGAAAGCAGGGATTGAAGGGTTTACAAGATCCTTAGCTAAGGAAATTGGCTCTCGAGGCATCACGGTTAACGCTGTCGCCCCGGGGTTCATTGAGACCGACATGACAGATAACCTGCCAGAAGAGCTAAAACTGGCCCTGCTGAGGCAGGTGCCGCTGGGTAGGCTAGGCCGGCCAGAGGAGATCGCGAGCGTTGTCGCATTTCTTGCCTCTGATGAGGGCAGCTACATCACCGGCGAAACCCTTCACGTTAACGGCGGGATGTATATGGTATNATNAANNNTGCGGNACAATTTNTATNTAGCTGAATTACNTACNGATTTTAGAGAAGACGAAATATTTTGCGATAGGCATTACATTNCCTGCATTTCGCGGTAGAATTGCGCCCTCTGAGAGATAGCGGCAGAGANCGNCCGGCAATTACNCCGGCAAGTTAGAATAAAAAGCTATTAAGAACAAAGAGTTAGGAGTTTTATGACTTATGAGCAGCATCGAAGAGCGCGTTAAGAAAATCGTCTGCGAACAGCTAGGCGTAAAAGAGGATGAAGTTAAACCCTCTGCATCCTTTGTCGAAGACCTAGGCGCTGATTCACTCGATACCGTTGAGCTGGTGATGGCCCTTGAAGAGGAATTCGAAACAGAAATCCCGGACGACGAAGCTGAGAAGATCACCACTGTGCAGCTCGCGATTGATTACATCAACCAACACCTTTAAACAGACATCTGAGATAAACTGTAAAGCTACTCTGGAGCGCTCTGGGGTAGCTTTTTTTATTTGGCGACAAGAGAATATTCGGAGCTCACTCAGTGAACGGCAAGCGGATAGCAGTAACTGGTCTTGGTCTACTGACCCCGGTTGGCAACGACGTAATGTCATCTTGGTCGGCAATCCGCGCTGGCAAGAGCGGCATCAAGCCCATTGAGCGTTTTGACGTGTCAGAGTTTTCCACTCGTTTTGGCGGTGCCCTTCAAGCCTTTGACCGCGATAAATACCTACCGGCAAAGGAAGCGCGTCGTATGGATGAATTCATGCACTACGGCATTGCGGCAGGTATTCAGGCGCTTGCCGATTCCGGATTACATGAGGACGGTTTTGAGGCTGAGCGGTTTGGGGTTGCTGTGGGTTCCGGAATAGGGGGAATCACCACGATCGAAGATACCGCGCTGCAAATCAAGGAATCTGGTCCACGTAAGGTGACACCCTTTTTCGTNCCTGGNTCAATAATCAATATGATCTCCGGCACGCTTTCNATACGTTTCGGTCTCAAAGGCCCCAATATCGCGGTAGTAACTGCATGTACTACGGGTACTCACAATATTGGCCTCGCAGCCAATATGATCAGTAACGACCAGGCAGACATTATGCTGGTNGGTGGGGCTGAAATGGCCACTTCACCCGTCGGTTTGGGTGGGTTTTGTGCTGCAAGAGCTCTGTCTACCAGAAACGATGAGCCTGAGCGTGCGAGTCGTCCATGGGATAAGGACAGAGATGGCTTCGTGCTCAGCGACGGCGCGGGCGTCATGGTGATTGAAGAGATGGAGCATGCCAAAGCGCGAGGTACCAGAATATATGCAGAACTCGTCGGGTTTGGGATGAGTGGTGATGCNTATCATATGACGGCGCCTTCAGACGGNGGGGAAGGGGCGGCCCGTTGCATGCAAAATGCCCTTAAAAGCGCAGACATGAGCATCAACGATATTGATTACATCAATGCTCACGGCACCTCTACGATCGCTGGAGATGTCGCTGAGAGTGAAGCTATCAAGCAAGTGTTTGGCGCACAGGCCTACAATCTTTGTGTGAGTTCTACCAAATCCATGATCGGACATTTGCTCGGAGCNTCCGGAGCCGCCGAGGCCATCGTGTCCGTTCTCACGCTTCAGGATCAGGTCATCACACCAACCATTAATCTAGATGATCCGGAAGACGGCTGTGACCTCGACTANGTACCGCATAAGGCAAGGGAGCAAACTGTGAATGCAGTGTTGACCAATTCCTTCGGGTTTGGTGGCACTAACGGCAGTCTGATCTTTAGGCTAGCCTAATGTGGTCCNTGGATAGCGATATCCTGGCTCTCACATTGGNCAGCTTTTTCTGAAAATGTCTATCTGCTCATGTAGACTCTNCAGGAGTGCTGGCCCAGTGACANCTCTCCTNANTTAGCCTGACATATCGCATGCGGAAACTGATTATCAAAACAAGCATTGTGATTGCGTTTGCAGCGCTGTTAGTGCTTTTGATTTTTTCTTCTGCGCTCAATNAATTTTACCAACCACTTTCGTCTCTCGACGCTNCCAAGGNCTTCACTGTTAAACCCGGTGATTCACTATCTGTCATCGCGGGCGGACTGGTAGACGACCAAATACTGCCTTCCTCTGACCTGTTTCGGTTTATGGCCTGGTGGCGAGGCGTTGATGTCCTGCTGCAGGCTGGAGAATACCAATTAGGTCCGGGTAATAGTCAGGCGGATATCCTGCAGATGCTGGTTGACGGAGAGGTACGNCNATATCGNATTACTTTCATTGAAGGTTGGCGCTTTTCCGATGTTATGGATGCCCTGTCATCAGCACCAGGTCTCNAGACTACNCTTGATGGCTATNNTGCTGAAGCGCTGGGCGCTACTCTGGGGCTGGAAATGAGTCACCCAGAAGGCATGCTGCATCCGGACACTTATTTCTATGCGCGGGGAACAACTGATCTCGAGTTATTAAGACGGGCCAGAGAGCGCCAGGAAGTGATATTGAAGTCCCAGTGGAAGAATCGACTGGGAGCTCTGCCATTTAAGAACTCCTACGAAGCACTTACGCTCGCATCGATTATCGAGAAAGAATCAAACGCGCAGAGTGAGCGAGGGCAAATCGCGGGTGTTTTTATCAGGCGACTGGAACAGGGAATGCGGCTTCAGTCTGACCCTACAGTCATCTACGGCCTGGGCCGGGAATTCGACGGCGATCTAACGCGTCAGCAATTACGAATGCCGACGCCATACAATACGTATCGAATAAATGGCCTACCACCCACCCCGATCTCATTGCCGGGTGAGAGTTCAATTATCGCCAGCCTCAATCCAGACCCCGGAGACTCGCTGTATTTCGTTTCTCGCGGGGATGGGACTCATCAATTTTCCGTGTCGCTTGAGGAGCATAACGCTGCAGTCAACCGGTTTCAGAGAAAACCAGAAAGTGGGAGGCAGTAGTGCGTCGGAAGGGTTTATTTATTACTGTCGAAGGAGTGGAAGGTTCGGGGAAAAGCACCAATATAGAGGTAATTGAGGAGTTTCTATCTGAAAGAATGGTTGATTATACGATCACTAGAGAGCCAGGTGGAACATTATTAGCGGAAGAAATTCGCGAGCTTCTATTAAGACGTCATGAAGAAGAGATGGATGCCACTACCGAATTACTGCTAATTTTTGCCGCACGCGCGCAACACCTTAACACCAAGATTAAGAGGTCACTCGCTGAAGGTGTGTGGGTTCTCTGTGATCGTTTCACTGACGCGACGTATGCATACCAGGGGGCGGGAAGAGGCTTGGATGAAAAACTGATTAGTCAGCTGGAGAGGCTGGTGAAGGTAAATTTGAGGCCGGATTTAACTGTGATCTTTGATCTTGATCCACGCATTGGCCTAGAACGTGCTCGTCAGCGTGGGCAATTAGACAGGATTGAAAGTCAGAAGCTTGAGTTTTTTCAGCGCGTGCGAGAAGGCTATAAAAACATTGCTTCCCATGATAGTGCCCGATGTTTGGTCATCGACGCAAGCCAGACCAGGGAAGCGGTGAGACAGACTTTAAGGACCGCGCTGGAAGATAAAATGCAGGCTTATCTTAATGAGTAAAAAAGAACAACTCGTTTCTCAGGTCCCTTTTCCCTGGCAGGACGCTCATTGGCGAAGGTTGGACAGGCTCCGCTTTAATAATCAGCTTGCTCATGCCTATCTGATTGCCGGTTCCGCGGGGTTGGGTTTGCAACTTTTTGCTGAAAAATTTGCCCATTTATTGCTCTGTGTTCAACCCGAAGCAGGTCGAACATGTGATGAATGTAAACAATGCCATTTGAGTGCTAACAATCAGCATCCAGACTTACATCGGATTCGACCTGAAGGGACTTCCCGGGTCGTCAAAGTTGATCAAATTCGCGAGGCGTCTGCATTTCTCTCCATGACCAGTCATGCCGGTGGTCCGAAAATTGTAATCATCGAGCAGTCACATCAGATGAATCCGAGTGCAGCAAACGCTTTGCTGAAAACTCTGGAAGAGCCCAATCCGGACAGTTATCTGTTGCTGGTTACGGAATCAGCCTCTGCCATGATGGCAACAATCAAGTCTCGCTGCCAGCGTCTGCAGTTCGAGATTCCGCGTTTTGAGGACTCACTGGAGTGGCTACAGAAACAGATTCTGGATAACGAGGATGAGGTCAAACTTCTGGTTGCGGCGGGTAATCAGCCCCTAAAGGCACTTGAGCTTGCCAGCAGTGACGCTTTTGAAGTGCAGCAAAGCTTTATCGCCGATGTGTGCGGACTGCTTACCGGCCACTGTTCAATTCGGCAATGTGTTACGAAGGCTGCCAAGCTGGGTGAGCATGCTGCTATAGGCTATCTGCTGAATCTNTCGACGCTCCTGGTTAAATCTGCAGTCACGGGCGCATCAGCCACCAATCTCGAAGACCCGCCTGTNTCACGATTGATTCAGGCGGTAGATCAGGCTGAGAAAAACAGCAAGGTACAGACGGAAGGGCTGCTCAATTTTTATCAATCCGCGCTAGGCTGTCGACAGCAATTGGCAGGCAGTACAAATCCTAATCCCCAGCTCATCATGGAGTCACTCTTGCGGCAGTGGGCCCGTTTACCTCTGGGTCTGGGGCCCTGATTGAGGAGAGAATGCGGGTCTGGAGAATGAGGGTGAGAACGCTCAGTAGCAATTTAATTAATTGCTGCGTGCTGAGAGGGTGCTGATGCTTAAAAACACCCCATCAAAAAGTGTATAACTCTGCCTGAATCAGAAGGATATATCCCTTATTAATCTCGATACATAACTTCCTATGCTGAGGCTAGCTGTGAGTCCTGGAGATTCAATACCAAAAAGTTGAATCAGTCCCGGGATACCTGAATCTTGCGGACCCGTAATGACAAAATCACCAGCTTTCTCATCCGGTCCACTTATTTTTGGGCGTATGCCGGCATAGGCAGGCACCAGCTTNTTAGCTTCAAGNGACGGNAAGTAATTTCGGATTGCATGGGCGAAAGCTCTGCGTTTATCCGGCGTGACACGATAGTCAACCTCTTCAACATACTCCGCATCCGGTCCGAATCGCAATTGTCCGCTAAGATCCTGGGTACTATGAATGCCAAGGCCTGACAGTTTGGGGTCTGGCAACGGATAAATCAGATGCGTGAAAGGGTTGCTGCCCCGGTAATCAAAATACTCGCCCTTGCACAGGAATTGCTCGGGAACACAGGAAGCGGGCAGATTTTCAATTTTCGCTGCAAGTTGCTGCGCGCAAAGGCCAGCACTATTGATAAACCATTTTGCATTGAAGCGATAAGCCTCTGTTTTAATTCGACTANCAATTCTGGCTTTCACTAAAAAATNCTGCCCAGAAGGATGTACTGAGGTAATTTTGGTGCGCGGCGCATACAACATGCCTCTTTGCTCGTTNAGCGTGAGGAGTGTTTGCATGTANTGNTGAGAGTCCAGTATGCCCGTACTGGGTGAGAAAAGCGCATGTGGTGCTCTNACCGCAGGCTCNGCGATTTTAATNCGATCCTCTGCCCAATATTCCAGATCATTAACCCCGTTAGACTTCGCATTCTGCGCAAGCCTCATGATTGCTTGGTCGCAATTCGAATTCGACAGAATCAACTTTCCTACTCGACGATAAGGCACCCGATATTTTTCGCAAAACGCATATAAGGCCTCTTTCCCTTCAACGCATAGTCGGGCTTTTAGACTCCCGGTAGGGTAGTAAATGCCTGTGTGAATGACTTCGCTCAGGCGACTGCTGGTGTGTTGCCCGAAACCTGATTCCTGTTCTGTCAATACGATCGAGGCTTTTGGAAAAGCTTCCAGAAGCCGGTGGGTTATAGCAAGGCCGACAACGCCCGCGCCTACAATACAAACATCGAATCGATCCATGGTCTGCGCCAGTCTNTCAGGAGGTCACGGTTAAAACAGTCTATTCAGCCAACTGCNCGATAGCCGTNTNTTGCCCAGTAGTTGAATAATAGCTTGATTGACGAAGCGTGATGAGGTTCAAATTTGCGCTTCGCCGGACAGATGCTTCCTNAANGTCAGGCTGATTCTGGGATCAATNTGTCCTGAAAGCTAAGTAATTGATGTANCCAGCTGCTNTGTATAGTTTTACCNATAATCAAAATACGGCCATTCCCGAGCACTATCTGATTNTTTGGGNCTNTTAANTTCAATTTCGGCTTCAAACTCTAGCATACNCTCTGNCCTAANCTCATTGNTGCGACAATCGGGTTTGTCCCAAGTTCTATTTCATTNGCAGNGTATCAGGATACCCTNTCCTAGCCGTCTCGATAAAGATTCANAAGCACCGAATTGAAAGAATGCTCANAGAGTNGCTCCAGCCTGCCCTTAATCCTTNATACGTCTTGGTGCCAAGGGCGTGGGGTAAGTTTCNATCCGGAGTAGGTGTAANTTNGCCCCTTATCTGCCATNGAGCANTGNAGCNNCGGAAGAAGGCGTTTCTGGCCGACTATGGTCAGGCTCGCGGTGTGCCAGGGAATGTGATCCAGTAAGCTTTGAAACAGCCTGTCAGCCTCCAGCCATGTGAATGCGTTCGCAACATAATGAATTCCCGAATCGGTAAGCACGAACGTCTTATGGGTCGGGGTGTCGGGCTCGTTTTTAAACAAAGAGGATTGATTCATGGCGCGCTGGGTTTGGCATTTAAGCCAGCGTTGATTCTACAGCTCCGAGCAAGGGTCAGGCATAATGGTCATTGGGCAGTCAGACATGCAGTTTAAATAAGGTACATGAAGTTGAATAGCTATGATTTCGATCTGTTTGTGATCGGTGCGGGATCCGGTGGTGTGCGCGCGAGCCGTATAGCAGCTGATTTAGGCGCTCGGGTTGCTATTGCCGAAGAACGTTATTTCGGGGGTACCTGCGTCAATGTGGGTTGTGTTCCCAAAAAGCTTTACAGCTATGCAGCACATTACAAGGATG
>NZJB01000015.1 GCA_002691885.1 Gammaproteobacteria bacterium | reverse complement strand
GTCTGTTCGATATTGATCGCGATGAGCTCATTTTTCAGAGTGTTCAATTCTTCGGGGAAATTCAGATGTTCTGATTCAGGTGCGCTATTGATTTTTTGGTCCGAAGTAGCTTCATTTCTCCCGCTTGTACTGGCCGGTGCAAGTGCCACTGATTCCTGAGAGTCGTNGCCCGGTGACTCGTTCACGAGGTCTTCAGAAACTTGNNCAGGAACGCGTTCAAGGTCTTCGGCGGGCGTCGTTCGACGAGGCGTTTGCAACGNCAGGGGAGCATCAGGATTTGCTGAANCACTTGGAGATTGCGGCAGGCCTTGCTCAGACGGGGGCTGTTTCGCAGTGATGAGTACAGCAGGTCCCGTCTCTGTTAGTGGAGAACTGCTTGAGTCGCTGTTGNCTGATTTTGAACTCATGACTAGGTACCAAGGGCATTAGAAGGCTTAACGCTTTTTTGCCCGTATACAACACAGGGCTGATATTAACAGAATTTCACGCTGGCTGATCACTTCGCTGGAGCAGAGAGGTTTTAGTTGAGTTGGTAAGTAAGCAAATAAATACGCCNGTGGACCTATTCAANTGCNGCTNAGGTATAATCANGGCCCGACACCGAAACGCTGGCACTNGGACAAGCTGCATGTTGGCGGACGAAATTAAAGATCTTATTCAAGAAAACTACCGTCAACTTCTGAAGTCACGGGAGTTAACGCCCCGCTATGGTCAGCGATTGATGATAGCTGAGATAGCGAAGCAACTGGCAGTNATTGGCGGTGCGCGCGTTCCACANAAAGGTCAGCNAACGTCACATGNTTCTGAAAGCGGNCCAGTCAGTCAGGGTTCGCCAGTGCAGGCGGCTGAGTCGCANAAAGCGCCAGTTTGCGTGATTGAAGCAGGTACAGGAACCGGCAAAACACTNGCTTACCTGCTGGCCACAATTCCGCTCGCCCAGGCATTAAATCTGAAAGTCGTGNTTGCCACTGCTACAGTTGCCTTACAAGAACAGGTTATCTTGAAAGATATCCCGGAGTTGCTGAGCGGTTCTGAACTCGATTTTTCTNTTGCGCTTGCCAAAGGAAGAGGTCGATATGTCTGTCTGTCTAAACTGGACGCNCTATTAGAACCCAATGACAGCCTTCAGGCAATGCTGGACCTTTACNGGGATGAATCGGTCANTTTGGGAGAAACGGATGCCCGTCTTTATCAGGGAATGCTGGATGCTTTGGCGGAGGGTAGTTGGGATGGTGACAGAGACAGCTGGNAAAGGCCTNTCGCTGAGCAAGAATGGCGCCCTTTAACGGTTGATAATGCGTCCTGTTTGGGCGNGCGATGCAGCAACTTCCGGCAATGCGTCTTCTTCAAAGCCAGAGATTCACTGGATAATTCTGATGTTATCGTGAGCAATCACGATCTGGTGCTCTCGGATCTTGCCCTTGGTGGTGGNGTGATCTTGCCAGAGCCCGCGAATTGTCTCTACATCTTTGATGAGGCNCATCATTTACCGATTAAAAGCAACAATCATTTTGNGGCAAGTATACGNATTCGCAGTACACGAGCATGGCTGGAGCGCACTGNAGATCTGATTTCGCAACTNCTTGCGGAAGATTTCATTCCTGTGTACTCACAAAGCGNTTTTGANAAGCTGCATTCTATGTTGCAGCCACGCCTCGAAGAGTACTGGCAGCTGCTACANCCAATTTTTCTGAATGAGGGAGAGGTATATGACAAACGCAGTCGTTATACCTTTCCGCACGGTATTCTTCCGCCAGAGGTTCGAGACGCAGCAGGAAATCTCTTCAGTGCTTTTTCCCAGCTCGTCGGCTTGTTNGCCAATATCGCTGAGGAAATAAAGATCGAATTAGAGGAAGCCAACGATCTCAGGAGGAAAGAACTGGCTGAGCAGTTCTATCCGATCATTGGTGGTGCGCAGCGTCGTGCTGAGGCATGTGCTTCGCTCTGGTTGGCCTATTCCCAAGAGGATGACTGCACAAAACCGCCTGTTGCGAGATGGATGACTTACCANGAGGATGACACGCAGATTGAGACTATTCTTTCTGCCAGTCCAGTTTTAGCGGCAGATAACCTNAGCGAAAAATTGTGGGAGCNATGTGCTGGTGCTGTGCTGACTTCAGCTACCTTGTCTTCCCTGGGTAATTTCAATTTATTGAAACTTAAGGCAGGGCTGCCAGAATCGNCTTTTTTTCTTAGCATACCCAGCCCGTTCGACTTTGGCCGNGCNGCNACNTTGGCGGTGCCAAACATGGGNTGTGAGCCNTCTGANACGGAGAGNCANACNGNNTTTATCGTGGCTGCGCTTCCGCANCTNTTAACTGAACCGGTNGCAGCNCTGATGCTNTTTTCGAGTCGGCGTCANATGNTNGATGTNNTGGANCGCCTGCCGGANGATNTNCAAAANATNGTGCTNTGCCAGGATGATTATCAGAAAGCCCAACTCTTGAAATACCACAGGCAACGGATCGATCAGGGGCTGAACAGTTTGATATTTGGTCTCGCTAGCTTTGCTGAGGGGGTAGACCTTCCCGGTCATTATTGTGAGCATGTTCTCATTGCCAAGATTCCTTTTGCGGTGCCTGATGATCCGATAGAAATAACGCTGTCAACCTGGATTGAGCAACAGGGTCAAGACCCTTTCATGACTCTGGCAGTCCCGGACGCTGCCTTTCGACTGGTGCAGGCAAGTGGTCGGCTGCTGCGAAGTGAATCCGACTTCGGCCGCATCACGCTTTTCGATGAGCGGCTTTTTACCAAACGATACGGTAAGCAAATCCTGGCTTCTCTCCCCCCTTATCGACAGAAACGAATAAAGATTCCGCGAGCGTAGCCGAACCCTACTGCCTTCTCAAGACGGCGCTGTTGGTTCGATTACAGGCGATACCACAGGGCTTTATGGGTGCTGCACATGCGGTGTTCCGCCAAGGTGTGCGCAGGTAAAAAAACAGTGTCAGTTGAGTTTTCTGATCGAGTAAATGCGACTGCTTGCTGGGTCGGGGACAACAGGATGAATAGGTTTAACACCTATTCTGTCTGCTGTCTCCATGCCCTCAACAACTCTGCCAATGACCGTATAACGGCCATCTAACCAAGGGGCGTCTTTAAGTAAAATGAAGAATTCTGGACCGTTTCTGTTTGGCCCGTCATTTGCGAGAGCCACTATACCTCGAGTGATTGCTCTGGTGGGGTATCTGTTTTGGTAGCGGTACCCTTCGAATTCGTAAAGCCGCATAACAGTGAGTGACTGCAGTGCATCGATTATGGTGCTTTCCTCTGTTTCTAGCTGCTCTGTCGAATTTATCCCGAGTTGCCGGTATAGCGGTTCGAGTACTCTACGGGCGAATTCCTGTTGGCTGTCTGTATTTAGTATAGGGTTGATTTCCCCTGCTTGAAGTATGACCGGAAGTCGGTCGAGGCCGAGGGCGCTGGCATTTATTTCATCAGCCAGATAGTCTCGTGGGCGGCCCTGTGCGTTGTGTTCTGGCGAACCGGCTTGAATGATGAAGTTGGGAATAACTCGATGAAAACGGCTGCCGTTGTAGTAGCCCGGGCTTGCCGTCGGGGTTGAATCGGTTTCGACCAGCGGCACTTCGCCTACGGTAAATTCGATGAAGCGCGCCACATTCTCCGGCGCTTCTGCGGGGAGCATTTCCACATAGATTGGCCCCGCTGAAGTGGACACCAGCATTAACGGATGGGAAGTATCTTCCATGGCAAGTCTGGCAGAAGCGTAATCTGCATGGCTGCAGAGATGCGCAATCATGGCAAGTGGGAAAAGTAAGAGCTTGAATACAGAAATCATTTCGCGCGCTTCAGTTCAGCAAATGCGGAGGAATCCAGTAGGGCAGTGACGCCAAGTAGCGACTGCGTGCAAGAGAGGACCCATCTCTCGGATAGCACAGGANCATTGTAGGGGCAACNCGGTTTCGGTGGCAATATCCCAGGCGCGTTGGTANTCNCTTATGATGGGTTCTGGCNGTTTAGTGCTNGGTCGACAGAAAATCGGGTTCAAAGTGACTGGAGGTTTGCCAGATCTGCNGGCGTGTCGATGTCCGTCAGTACAGCGGGGTCGGTGACCNTAATCGGCATAAGGTCCTGCGGATGACGAGCCAGGAGTGATTTGCCGCCCGAATCGCCNTTCAGTCCGGCAAGTGAGTCGAAATGCTTGCTCCCAAANACCACGGGGTTGCCCCNTGTTTCATTGAATTCTGGTATCACGATGCGGTCTTTATCTGCAGACTCGATAAGCAGGGAATAGGTNGCTGTGCGCACGAAGGGCATGTCGCTGAGACAGACAATACAGGCATCCCAATGCCTTGTGAATTTCATACCAAAAGCCAGAGAAGCGCCCATGCCCTGATCGGCGTGATCGAAGGGCTGGATCTGCGATNCANCAGCTTCGAGCGCACTGACAAGATCGGGGCGNGTAATGATAACGACTTCTTCGACGGCGGCGGACAGTCGATCGAGCGTTTGCNCGAAGACCGTCGAACCGTTGTCCAACCTGGCTAGCAATTTGATTCCGCCAAAGCGATGGCTGAACCCAGCTGCGAGTAGAAGAGCGCCAATATGCATGATTTAGTACCTGATCGCAGCGCCTCTGTCGAAAATCATGGTGCCGAAGGCAGGTAGCATAGAGCCTTTCATAGCTACTGGGGCAGGTTTGCCTTTTTCTTATCTCAGTGCAGCGTTTTGTCGGACTTGCGGGTTGGTGAGGCGTCCTGCTGTCGTATTTCAACAACAAATGGCTCCCGGTTGGTAGTCAGAGAGTCGGCCTCCTGCTCTGCCTGCCCTGCAGAGGTTTGGGAATTCGGATCGCNGGACCTCTGGATATTCTGGTTAAGCTGGTGTTCNGAGGTTTGGGAGCTGTCGCCTGTTTCTGAAGGACCCTCGGATGAATCCCGCTGAGCTCGGGCGGCTTGTTCTCTAAGCTGCTCGCTGAGGTGCTGCCGTAGTCGGTTGACAACANTGGTCATCACTTCAATCGTTTGGCTGAGTTGATCCAGAGTCATCAATGTGCGCTCTGGATCATTGTCAGGTTGCTTTTCTTTTTCGCTCATCCTTTTCTGAATTCCCAGCCNNAAGCCTCGCTTAGGAGANCTCGGGCTTGCTGTGTCCGCTTGATCTTAGTCCCAGGTAAGTGCTCCGCCCGTCTGATATTCGATCACCCGCGTTTCGAAGAAGTTTTTCTCCTTGCGTAGATCCATAATTTCGGACATCCATGGGAACGGATTCTCCACACCCTGAAATTGCTCTGGAAGACCGATCTGAACNAGTCTTCGATTGGCGATGAACTGCAGATATTCCTCCATCATTGCGGCATTCATACCCAGTACCCCTCGAGGCATGGTGTCTCGCGCATACTCTATCTCAAGCTGCGTGGCTTGAAGAATCATCTGGGTGGCCTCTTCTTTCATCTGGTCGGTCCAAAGATGAGGGTTCTCGAGTTTGATCTGGTTGATCATGTCTATGCCAAAGTTNAGATGCATGGACTCNTCTCGNAGAATGTACTGAAATTGTTCNGAGGTTCCCGTCATCTTGTTACGCCGTCCCATGGAGAGAATCTGTGTAAACCCACAGTAAAAGAAGATGCCCTCAAGGCAGCAATAGAAAGCAATGAGGTTCTTGAGCAAGTCCTGATCGTCCTCAGTGGTGCCGGTTTTGAACTCAGGATTGCTCAGTGACTGCGTGTATTTTAATCCCCAGGATGCCTTCTTGGCGACGGAAGGAATTTCGTGATACATGTTGAAAATTTCGCCTTCGTCCATTCCCAGCGATTCAATACAATACTGATAGGCGTGCGTATGGATCGCTTCTTCAAAGGCTTGTCTTAGAATGTACTGACGGCATTCCGGATTGGTGATCAGCCTNTAGATCGCCAGGACCAAGTTGTTTGCGACCAGAGAATCAGCGGTCGAGAAAAAGCCGAGATTGCGTTTGACGATTAAGCGCTCATCTTCCGTCAGCCCGTTCGGACTTTTCCAGAGGCTTATGTCAGCGTTCATGTTGACTTCTTGCGGCATCCAATGATTGGCACAGCCATCAAGGTACTTTTGCCAGGCCCAGTCATATTTGAATGGGACAAGCTGGTTGAGGTCAGCTCGGCANTTAATCATGGCCTTATCGTCAACCGCTACCCGGTTTGCTGTGCCCTCCAACTCTTCCACGCCCGCGCTGACGTCAAGACTGGACAAATCATCAATCGCTTTCTGCAGGGCGTCCANANTGCTTGTGCTTTCANTGGCTTCTGCTTGTGGTGCGANACTCTGCGNGCCTGAAGCNTCATTTACCGCGGGGGCTGACTCTGGTGAGTGTTGGACTGGCGCGGGTGTTTCAGATGCTTCGACTGGCGGCGGGGGNGCTACAGCCGCGCCCGTTGTTGCTGTGTCTTCTTGATTAAAGTCGTCCCAAGACAACATTATNAGTACCTCTTTGTGTTAACAATTTCTCAATTGGTCGATGTTGTTGGNTTGATTATTGGCAAGCTTCGCANTCTGGGTCATCCAGAGAGCAAGCATTAGGTATCGTTGCTGCGGTTGGCTCCGCTGATACCTTATTCAAGCTGTGGTCAGAGACTGTCGATTTTTCGGTAGTCGTCGCTGCTAGTGCTCTTAAGTAATAAGTTGTCTTTAATCCTCTTAACCAGGCCATCCGATAAGTGACGTCCAGTTTTTTGCCGCTGGCGCCGGCGACGTAAAGATTGAGTGATTGAGCCTGATCGATCCACTTCTGACGACGACTTGCGGCGTCTACCAGCCANCGTGGCTCAACTTCAAAGGCTGTNGCGTAGATCTGTTTGATCTCTGTGGGCACACGATCAATGTTTTGGACGCTCCCCTCATAGTATTTAAGGTCATTGACCATTACGTTGTCCCAAAGATTAAGCCGTTTCAGGTCATTCACCAGATAGGGATTGACCACGGTGAACTCTCCGGAGAGATTCGATTTCACGTAAAGATTCTGATACGTNGGCTCNATGGACTGCGAGACGCCGGTGATGTTGGCTATCGTGGCCGTCGGCGCGATCGCNAGGACATTTGAATTGCGCATGCCTCCCGTTTTTATGCTAGCCCGCAGGGTTTCCCAGTCCAGGCGCTGGTCCAGGTTTACATCAAGGTAATCGCTACCCCGAATCTCCANAAGCTTCTTCAAAGAATCNATGGGCANAATGCCCTGATCCCACAGTGAACCCTTGTAGGTTTCGTAGCGCCCCCTTTCTTCCGCGAGGATGTTTGATGCGCTAATCGCNTAGTAACTGATCATCTCCATNGAGATATCCGCGAACTCTACTGCCTGCTCTGACGCATANGCGATGCGTNGTTTGTAGAGCGCATCCTGAAATCCCATAACGCCCATGCCGACCGGGCGATGTTTAAGATTGGAGTTTTTGGCCTGATCCACCGAGTAGTAGTTGATATCGATGACGTTGTCGAGCATTCGTATGGCTGTGGTAATCGTCTTCTTCAGTTTTTCCTGATTGAGACCGTNCTCGTCGACATGATTTACCAGATTCACTGACCCCAAGTTACACACAGCGATTTCGTCCTGATTGGTGTTCAGGGTGATCTCTGTGCANAGGTTCGAAGAGTGTATGGTGCCTACATGTTGCTGCGGAGAGCGAACGTTGCAGGTGTCCTTGAACGTTATCCAGGGATGGCCCGTTTCAAAGAGCATTGATAGCATTTTGCGCCACAAATCGGCTGCTTTTANGGTCTTGTAAGGCTTGATCTCGCCTGCCGCTGCTCGACGCTCATACTCTTCGTATTTCCGTTCGAACTNGATGCCGTGTAAATCATGCAGCTCTGGCACTGTGTTTGGCGAAAACAGAGTCCATTCCTGNTCATTGAATACCCGCTTCATNAATAAGTCCGGGATCCAGTTAGCCGTATTCATGTCATGCGCCCGGCGTCTGTCATCTCCTGTGTTTTTGCGTAATTCCANAAACTCTTCGATGTCCAGGTGCCAGCTCTCCAAGTACGAGCACACAGCGCCTTTTCGTTTGCCACCCTGATTCACTGCAACCGCGGTGTCATTCACCACTTTNAGAAATGGAACCACACCCTGACTTTTCCCATTGGTTCCAGTGATGTGTGCACCCAAAGCCCGGACTGGAGTCCAATCATTGCCCAAACCACCGGCCCACTTTGACAGCATGGCGTTATCCCGGATTGCCGAGTAGATGCCAAAAAGGTCGTCGGGTACGGTAGTCAAAAAGCAGGATGAGAGCTGAGGGCGTAAAGTGCCGGAATTAAAAAGCTGGGGTGTCGACACCATGTAATCGAAGCTCGACAGCAGATTATAAAATTCAATCGCGCGCTGTTCCTTATTTTCCTCTTCCGATGCCAGTCCCATGGCNACCCGCATATAAAAGACCTGCGGCAGTTCAAACCGGGTGCCTTCACTGTGNATAAAGTAGCGATCATAGAGAGTTTGAAGGCCCAGATAGGTAAACTGCTGGTCTCGGTCCGCTTTCAGAGCCTCACCCAGCACACCCAAATCAAATTCAAGCAGNTGAGGGGACAGCAATCCTAGCTCTACACCTTTCTCTACGTACAGCTTCAGTGTGGCCGCGTATCGGTAATGCATCTCGGACTGCGTTGCAGCTTCGCTGATACCGAGAAAACCGAGCGCTTCCGAGCGCAGCGTATCCATTAGCAAGCGAGCGGTTACATAGGAGTAGTTTGGGTCCTTCTCAACCATCGTCCTGGCAGTCATCACCAGTGATGTGCGGACGTCTTCCATTTTTACACCGGGATAGAGATTCTTCAGCGTTTCGCTATAAATCGTATCAGCAGATACGTCTTCCAGGCCCTCGCAAGCTTCGTCGATGACGGTCCGGAGTCGTGCGGTGTCCAGCGGGCCCTGATGACCATCCTCAAAAGTGACATTAATGACGGTTTCTTTAGGCTGCTGGAGTTCAGATTGCTGCTCGCGCATGCGCGTGCGATCCGCTCTGTAGATGACATAGCTGCGCGCGATTTTGTGCTCGCCAGTGCGCATCAGCGCNAGCTCGACNTGATCCTGTATATCTTCTATATGNATNGTGCCGCCAGAAGGCATGCGCCGNTTGAAAATGTCCGNGATCTGACTGCTTAGCTNTGCGACAGATTCATGAATTCTGGACGATGCAGCCGCAGTACCGCCTTCTACGGCGAGGTAAGCCTTGGTAATGGCCACAGAGATTTTTGATTCGTCATAGGCAACNACAGCGCCATTGCGTTTTATGACCCGCAATTGCCCTGGGGCTGTNGAGAGGGTCTTTTGGGCTTCTTTTGCGCCGGGATTCNCGCCCGCGGCCGGNCCGTTGGTGGCCTGTACATTTGTTTGCATTAAGTGCTCCGAATTCGATCTTTACTGCGAGGCTAACTGCCTCTTTTTTTTGTTCCTGCTTGACCGGCTGCTCTTGTCTAGTGTCTATTACCCAAACTTCTGGCCGCCTGTGCCTCCCGCTTTCCTGGTTCGATTTTTTTTTGCCTGTTCGCGGTTATTTATTGTCTTTGGCTTCCTGGCGACGAGTCTCTGTTCGTGATTGCAGAATGGTCTCGGCCTGCCTGGTAGCCCCTTCCGACTCTCCTTTTCAGTGNTTCCGCCCNGTGCGTCTACTGAACGAAGGGCCTANACTATATATTGTGTCTTTGGCGCTGGACTTTAATTTTTTTTACGTCCAGCTTGAATTTTTTTGCCGATGCCTTCGTTTTTCGCTTCACGGGCTGACCCGTCGACCCACGGGAGCAGAATCCGAGATAGGTTTCGCTCTTGTGCTAGTCCACCCAGTGATCCGGTAGAGGAGGCTCATCAGCTTTGATGTGATGGGATTTGACGTTTTGTCTGCGGCTCAAACACACAACATCTGGGATATAAATTCTAAACAATCACAATATAATGAGGTATAAGGTAGTTTGCAAGCGATTTTCCTGTGTGTTTTCTGTGGGAATAATGTGAATTAAACTTGATTTGCACAGAGTTGGTGCAGGGGCAGGCTGTTTTTCGGTCTTACCTGTCCGTCTGGCCAGAATTCAACCAGTTCTGAGGGCGACGCAGGTCCTATTAGTGTCGAAATGGAAGAATTAAGTCAGTACGTGGACACCACTATATGTTGTGGTTGCGAATCAGGTACGCTCGAAAGGTTTAGCTGAGCAGGAACTCGATCAGTGCCTTCTGAGAATGCATCCGATTTTCCGCCTCCTGCCAGACCACTGATGCCGTGGAATCGATCACGTCTGCCGTGACTTCCTCTCCGCGATGTGCCGGCAAGCAATGCATGAACAGTGCATCTGCGGCGGCTCCTGCCATCAGATCTTGCGTTACCTGGAAACCTCCAAGGTGCTGTTTGCGCTGGAGAGCCTCTGCTTCACTGCCCATGGAAGCCCAAACATCAGTTACAACCAGGTCGGCGTCCCGAGCGGCGTGGGCTGGATTATCGACGAGACGCGCGCAATGGCTGTTTTCCTTCAGCAATTGGCTGTTTGGTTCATAGCCTAGCGGGCAGGCAATTGACAGTGAGAATCCGAAAGCCGCCGCTGCATTGATATAGGACTGACACATATTGTTCCCGTCGCCGATCCAGGCTACGCGCGCGTCCCTGATAGACCCTCTGACCTCCATGAAGGTCTGAACGTCAGCCAGAAGTTGGCAGGGATGAAAATCATCGCTGAGTGCATTTATTACAGGAACCCTGGAATGAGATGCGAACTCCTCGAGTTGGCTGTGAGCATGCGTACGCACTGCGACTAAATCCACCATGCTTGAGATCACTCTGGCGGTATCAGCAACCGGTTCTCCGCGACCGGTTTGTGCGTCATTGTCCGTGAGAAATACCGCAGAGCCGCCAAGCTGGTTCATCGCGACCTCGAAAGCAACTCGGGTTCGGGTAGACGCTTTAGAGAACACCAGCCCCAAGGTCTTCAACTCAGCTCGCATTGCTTGCTGAGGCTCCTGCTTCAATTTAATCGCACGTTTCACAATCGTCTCGAGTTCTCGCTGAGACAAGTCTTTTAGCGTGAGAAAATGCTGCATAGTCATGTGGCTTAGTCATTTCCAACCGATGTGACACAGCCTTGGGCTATACCTTTATTTCAGCTTTGTAAGGCGAATGTTTTCTGTTGGGGTTTATAGAACTAACAGTGCAGGGATTATAACGAAGTGCGGCAAAGTAGCCAGCTCTGCCGTGTCAGCGATTGTTACTCGAGGACGCATCAAGTAGTCTGTTGTGCTGACGTATAAACATCGAAACTGTCTGAGTCGTTTATGACGTGAATGCCGTAGAATTGAAGCTTTTCGCCAGCCGGATTGCCGCCATTTGCGATGAGATGGGCGTCGTGCTAAGGCGGACTGCTTTTTCTCCAAATATCAAAGACCGGCTGGACTTTTCCTGCGCGCTGTTTGGGCAAGATGGTCAATTGATCGGCCAGGCAGCGCACATTCCCGTGCATCTCGGGAGTATGGCGTTTGCCATGGGAGATTTGGTCCGTCAGAGAGCCTGGCGCCCGGCAGACATGCTGGTGGTCAATGACCCCTACCTCGGTGGAACCCATTTACCAGACGTTACGGTGATCGCGCCGGTCTTTGTTAACAATACTTTGATTGGGTTTGTTGCCAACCGTGCGCATCATGCGAACATTGGCTGCGAAACGCCAGGTTCCATGCCGATGTCGCAGCATCTTGAAGAAGAGGGGTTAGTGATTCCACCCACCTTGTTGNTTTCCTCAGGTCAACTACAACAATCCTGCCTGGACCTTCTTCAAATGCCNGCTGGCAGATTAGACGGAGATCTNGCTGCGCAGGTTGGTGCGANTCAGCTTGGAGTTCAGAGATTATGCGAATTGGTCAATNGAATGGGNCGTGTATCATTTAATGCCGGTGTGCACGAGCTGGACGCCTATGCCGATCGGATCATGGAGAAACTGATTGATGCTTTGAGTCCTGGTATTTATAGCTTTGAAGATTTTCTCGACGACGACGGTTTCGGCAATTCAGCCATCCCNNTGTNTTTGAGTTTGACTGTTGAAGCGCAGAGTGTTGATCTGNATTTTGCCGGTTCCTCAGACATGGTGNCAGGTAACCTTAATTGCCCNGAATCGGTGGTCGCTGCTGCTGTTTATTACTGTTTTCGCTGCTTGTTGCCGGATGAATCTCCTTCCTGCTCGGGCTTGTTCCGAAGGCTNAAAATCAAAACCAAATCGCGCTCTATTCTTAACGCTGAGCGTCCGGCAGCAGTTGCGGCGGGGAATGTGGAAACATCAACGCGCTTGGTGGATTTGATATTCGGGGCCCTCGCTCAGATCTTACCAGAGCAAATTCCGGCGGCCAGTCAGGGTACGATGAACAATATTGCCCTGGGTCGAATAGATCCTGTTTCGGGGGCACGCTGGGATTATTATGAAACGGTTGCTGGTGGTCTGGGAGCCGGTCCGCACGCCGATGGCCTTAGTTGTGCCCAAAGCCATATGACAAACACGCTGAACACTCCGGTTGAGGTTCTTGAGATGTCCTATCCGCTTCGCGTGACCCGCTATGCAGAGAGGCAGGGAAGCGGCGGTGCGGGTAAATCTCGTGGCGGTAATGGGGTGATCAAACAGTATGAGTTTTTGGAGCCTGCGCAGCTGACGCTGCTGACTGAGCGGCGCAGATTTGCCCCCTGGGGGCTGTCTGGTGGAGAAGATGGGGCGAAGGGCGAGAATCTGCTGAACGGTCAAAGTCTTCCGGGCAAATGCTCCTTAACTGTTGATGCAGGTGATCGTCTCGAAATCCGTACTCCCGGTGGAGGAGGCTGGGGGCTTAGCGAGCCTCGGTAAAACTTGATAACCGAGTAAGGCATGATCATAGCGCCTCTATGTACGCTCAATGCGAAAACAAAGCCCATTGCAGCCCCACCAATTTAATCTTGATCAGTAATTCAGATAGCCGGTGTCGCACTGACTGGCACTAGATTCAAGCTGCAGCCGAGTTGGGTTATAATTAACGGAGCCACGTCGGCGTGACCATCCGAGGTAAGTAATGAGTACAGAAGAAACGATTCAAGATCAAATAAATGGCAACAGTATTCTGCTCTACATGAAAGGTAATCCCGAACAGCCAATGTGCGGGTTTTCTGCACAGACAACACAGGTTTTGATGGCCTGCGGTAAACGCTTTGCCTATGTCGATATCTTGAGTAATCCAGAAATACGAGCGACGCTGCCTAAAGTGTCCAATTGGCCAACCTTTCCTCAGTTGTTTGTTGATGGCGAATTGATTGGCGGTTGTGACATTGTCACTGAAATGTATGAGCAAGGTGANNTGCAAGGNCTGATAGATAAGGCNGGCGGTGACGAGGCTGAAGCAGNCTCCTGAGGTAGANTCAGGTTTCATAACNCGAAANNANGTTCAGGCCGAGGTTAACTGCACGCTGCGCTGGCTCGCGAGCTGAACCCATTACNCAAGTTGTGTTGGTGGCCAGCCGCCGAGGTCTTTCCATCGATTGACAATCANGCAAAACAATTGCGCNGTGCGGTCAGCATCGTATTTTGCGGAGTGGGCCTCCGCTTCATCGAAATCTATGCCAGCAACCCCGCAGGCTCTGGACAATACCGTTTGACCGAAGGCCAAACCGCTGAGAGTTGCGGTGTCGAAGCACGAAAAGGGGTGGAAAGGGTCGCGCTTGAGACCGTGCCTCGCGCTTGCTGCTCGCACAAATCCGTGATCGAAGTGGGCGTTGTGGCCNACGAGAATGGCGCGNTTACAAGCCTTGGNCTTCATNGCGTCTCTGATCATCTTAAAGAGNTTTTGGAAGACNTCCTTCTCCGGACGGGCGATCCGAAGAGGGTGAAACGGATNGATNCCNGTAAATTTCAGTGCTGCCTCCTCNAGATTAGCCCCCTCGAATGGGATGACGCGGTGAAAGAGACTCCGCTCTATCTCGAGATACCCTTCTGCGTTCATGGCAATCACTACCGCGGCGATTTCCAGTATTGCGTCGGTCTGGGAATTGAAGCCTCCGGTCTCTATGTCGACGACAACNGGCATGTAAGTGCGAAATCGCTCGGCAAGGGCATTCTTAGACTGGCTGTCTGAATCGAATTCTTGCATCGGGCTCTAGGCCTTTTCCTCTCTTAGTCGCCAGGACAGGCTGCCGCCTGCTCGGACCGGNATAACNGTATCGTGCCCNAGATCATAGTGCGCGGGCATATNCCATTNGCTTCGCTCGAGGGTAATCGANCCTTGATTGGGGTCAANGCCGTANAATCGGGGGCCAAACTGGCTAGCGAAATTTTCAAGTTTATCCAGTGCTCCCGAGTGCTCAAATACTTCAGCATAAAGTTCTAATGCTGCCGGTGCTGTGTAAAGTCCGGCGCAGCCGCAGTCGCTTTCCTTATCGTGGCGCGCGTGAGGAGCAGAATCAGTCCCCAGGAAAAAGCTCGGGTTGCCACTCATTGCCGCCTCAATAAGCGCTTGTTGATGGGAGCTTCTTTTTAGTATTGGTAAACAGTAAAAATGCGGCCTGACTCCACCGGCAAGCATGTCATTTCGGTTGAAAAGCAGGTGATGCACGGTGATTGTTGCGCCAACCCGTTCGTTTTCAGAGGAGACAAACTCCACAGCTTGTTGAGTCGTGATATGCTCGAGCACAACTTTCAGCTCTGGCAGTCTCACCCGCAGTGGGCAAAGAACCTGATCAATGAAGCGTTTTTCCCGGTCAAAAACATCAATCTCATGGTCGGTTACTTCGCCATGTACAAGCAGTGGAATTTCGAGATCAGCCATCTTTTCGAGCACCGGCATGACTTTGTCTATCGAAGTTACGCCACTGTCTGAGTTGGTGGTAGCGCCTGCAGGATAATACTTTATGGCNNCGACATGAGGCTCATCAGCCAGCTTGCTCAGTTCGCCGGTNGGTAGATTGTCAGTCAGGTAAAGNGTCATCAGCGGATTAAAAGAAGTCCCATGAGGCACGGACTGCATGATGCGCTCCCGATAGGCGAGGGCGTCTGACACGCTGGTGACTGGAGGCTTTAAATTGGGCATGACGATCGCCCGCCCGAAACAACGCGCCGTATGGGGTACCGTTGTCCGCAAGGCCTCACCATCTCGCAGATGCAGATGCCAATCGTCGGGCTTGATCAAGGTCAGAGTGTTTTGGGTCATTGCAGAATTGTTGGCCGTATTGCAGCAGTGTGCTGGGGACTTCCCTGCATTATACCGAAAACTGCCCGCGACCTGAACGAGGTGTGGTCAAATTGATTTGAATGCTATGACAAGCAGACTTCCCGTCAGGAAAACATAAAATATCGGGCACACGATGCCAGAACCAAGGGAGAGAATGCTAGAATAGCCCGGTTTGCGATCCAGTGTCTCGGTTGCAGGCGCAGAGTATTTTGGTGACCTTTTCTGTAATTTGGAGCGGCGCCCTGTCGAGGTGTGCCCGGAAATATCTATGTCCGATATCAATAAAGTCGTCCTCGCCTACTCGGGTGGGCTGGACACATCAGTAATTGCAAAATGGCTTCAGACCACCTACCACTGCGAAGTCGTGACTTTTACCGCTGACATCGGTCAGGGCGAAGAAGTCGAGCCTGCACGAGCCAAGGCGATGGCGATGGGTATCGAAGTGATTTATATCGAAGACCTTCGGGAAGAGTTTGTTTCTGATTATGTATTTCCGATGTTCCGAGCCAACGCAATTTACGAGGGAGAGTATCTGCTTGGCACCTCGATTGCGCGCCCGCTGATCGCGAAGCGCCTCGTGGAAATTGCGCGAGAAACGGGAGCCGATGCGATTTCCCATGGTGCAACCGGCAAAGGCAATGATCAGGTTCGCTTTGAACTCGGCGCTTACGCTCTGAGCCCCGGTATCCAGATAATCGCCCCCTGGCGAGAATGGGATCTTAACTCCCGCGAAAAACTTCTGGCCTACTGCGAAACCCATGCGATCCCGGTTGAAAAGAAAAAAGGGGGTAAATCACCTTATTCAATGGACGCGAATCTGCTGCACATTTCCTATGAGGGCGACGTTCTTGAGGACCCTGCCGCGGAGCCAGAGGAAAATATGTGGCTCTGGACTGTCGCACCAGAGGCAGCGCCAGACCAGCCAGTATACCTCGACCTGACTTAT
>NZJB01000014.1 GCA_002691885.1 Gammaproteobacteria bacterium | reverse complement strand
TGTGACACTGTTTATGCGTTAGTTGGGGGTGATCTCCTGTCGCTGGAAACCATTCTGCAAGAGGTTAAGCGTTATCAGTGTTCTCTGGTGACAGTGACTGGTGGTGAACCGCGGGCTTAACCGAATTGTTTGCCGCTGATGAGGTTGCTATGCAATGAAGGCTTGAGGTCTATCTTGAAACCAGTGGCGCTTTGTCAGTTGCCCAGGTCGATCGCCGCGTTGCCATTGTGCTTGATTTGAAAACGTCCGGCTCCGGTGAGTCCCACTGGAACGACTGGAATAATCCGAGCGCCATTTTCCGGGAGGATCAGATCAAATTTGTGATCTGTGATGATCAGGATTATGTCTGGGTCAAAGCTAAAATGCTCGAAGGCAACCTAGTTGAGCGAGCGGGTGGAATTTTATTCTCTCCTTCCTTCGGGCAACAATTCCCGAAACAGTTGGCGCAATGGAATTTAGACGACCAACTGGTTGTTCGCATGCAGTTGCAGCTCCAAAAAAACTATGGGAGTCGGAGCCCGGTAGACGAACAAGCTAAGAGCGAAGAATACTGGAGATAAATCGGATGACTGATCGCGCAGTGGTACTGGTGTCTGGCGGTTCCTGAAGGCGGGACGGAAGGTATTCCTGTTACCTATGTTCCAGCGAGAAATACCGTGTTTCTGGCCTATGCTTTGGCCTGGGCTGAAGTCATCGACGCCAGTGCAATCTACATTGGCGTCAATTCGCTGGATTATTCAGGCTATCCTGACTGTCGGCCAGCGTACATCAATGCGGTCCAGAATATGATGGGTCTGGCAGCCAAGAAGGTGGTCGAAGGTTCACCCATCTTTTTATATGCTCCACTGATCGAGAAGTCAAAGGCTGACATCGTCAAAACCGGGATGGAACTGGGGGTCGATTGCGGGCTCACTGTCTCGAGCTATCAGGCAGATGAAGAAGGAAACGCCTATGGCTTATGCGATAGTTGTCGCCTCCGGAAGCAAGGGTTCGCTTATGCTCAGCTGTGTGATCCGACTCGCTGCTGGTGAGGCATGCAGATACTGAGGTAAATATCCAGCGGTGACTTGAGTTTTTTCAGTTTGATAGTACTATACCGCCCTCTCGTGGGTCGTTAGCTCAGTCGGTAGAGCAGTTGGCTTTTAACCAATTGGTCATAGGTTCGAATCCTATACGACCCACCATTTATCCCTTCAAACTTTTACGCGCTGAGTTGGTCCGAAAGTGTGGTATCAGGACCTTCCACGGGTGCGTCAAATTTTGCGTAAAGTTGGCCTGTGTCACGACCTCAGAGAGCATTGCCTCGGTTTTAAGCTTAACGAAGGGCGACAGCCCTTCGTCTGTGTTAAGCTCTNTNTNACGTNTTATCTATACATGAATATGCANAATTTTCCGTCAAGCCAGCTCGCATCAGATCAACAGATCGTTCGAGATTATTTGTCCCGCGTTGAAGCGCCCCGACCTATGTCCGCATCGGAGTCGGCTGACTGTAAATCCGAGATTCTAACGTTGTTGGGCGAACGGAACGCTCGTCTCGTGGCTCATTACTACACTGAGAGTGTATTGCAGGAGCTTGCTGAAGAATGTGAAGGGTTTGTCGGAGATAGTCTCGAGATGGCCAGGTTTGGGCATGACTGCGATGCAGATATTCTGGTCGTGGCAGGGGTCCGGTTTATGGGTGAAACCGCGAANATCCTGTCTCCCGATAAGACTGTTCTGATGCCGACTCTGGGAGCAACCTGCTCATTGGACATAGCCTGCCCGATTGAGGATTTTGGGCCGTTCTGTGATGCGCACCCTGATCGGGAAGTCGTGGTCTACGCAAACACTTCTGCGGCGGTAAAGGCGAGGGCGGACTGGGTAGTCACCTCTAGTATTGCCCTGGATGTCGCGGAGTACCTGTCGGAGCAGGGTAAAAAGATACTCTGGGCGCCGGACAAGCATTTAGGCAGTTATGTGCAGCGGACAACCGGGGCTGATGTCCTGCTGTGGGACGCTGCCTGTATTGTGCATGAGGAATTCAGAGCGCGGGGGCTGACAGACATGCGGCGCCTGCATCCGGACGCGGCGATACTGGCGCATCCGGAATCTCCGAAATCGGTACTGGACATGGCCGACTTTGTTGGCTCGACCACCCAGATCATCTCAGCTTCCCAGCGATTGCCAAACGACGTGTTTATTGTGGCAACAGACAAGGGGATTTTTCACAAGCTCCAGCAAATCTCTCCGGGCAAAACATTTATCGTCGCTCCGACAGCTGGAGAAGACGCTACCTGCCGAAGTTGTGCTCACTGCCCCTGGATGGCGATGAATTCTCTTGAATCGTTGCGTGAGAGCCTGTCCAATCCGGTTAATGCCATTGAGATTGCGCCCGAAGTGGCACAAAACGCCATGAAGCCATTGACCCGCATGCTGAATTTTGCGAAACAGCAGCGGCTGGCCGTCCGCGGAAAAGCATAACCTGAGATCTATCTGTTTCTATCCATTCAAAGCCCGCTGTCTATCCTCCAGCTCTTTGATCTTCTGACGGAGTCGAGCCTGAAGCGCCGGATTTCTCGCTTCATCGGTTTCAATTTGCAGGGCGAACTGCAGTTGTTGACGGGCATTGCGAAAATCTGAAATCAGCGTGAAATACTCGGCGCGGGCTTGGTGAACTTTGCTGATGTTGCCGGCCTGTCCCCATATTTCGGCAAGTTGGTACCACAAATGATGATCGCTTTCCCGGTTTTTTGTGTGCTGCTCCATGATCTCTGCCGCTGCGTTGTAGGACCTCGATGCTAGCAGCGCATCGACATGTGCCATGGCAAGAGGATGATTGCCAGGGTTGATCTTCAGATGTCGCTCTAAATACTGTATCGCGCGCCCAGCTTCATTTTGCTTCGTATATATCTCTGCTTGAGTCACGACGAGACTGATCAAGTTCGGGTACTTCGCTAACAAAGGAGCAAGGGTCCTGTCGGCCTCTGCATGCTGCCCGTTTTCCCAGTAGGCCACTGCCAGAGAGTATCGGTTCACTTCTTCTTTGAAAGNGTCCGCGCTGTTTTCCAGATTTTGTTCCGAATCAATGACCAGTGCTGCTTTNTCCTGAGCGTAATGTCCAATGACGCGGGCTCTCATGATCTGATAATTCAAGCTGGGTGCGTAGTCGCGCTTTGGGTAGCGCGAGGCGCGAGCTCTGCTGTCTGAAATTCGAGATTCTGTCAGCGGGTGGGTGAGTAAAAATTCTGGCGGTCGACGTCCAAAACGGTTGGCCGCAAGCAATTGCTCATACATTCGCGCCTGAGCGCTCGGATCGAAGTCTGCATTGTAGAGGGTGTCCTGACCAATGCGATCAGCTTCTTGTTCATTGCTGCGGCTGAATCTTAGCTGCCGATCCATGGCAAGACCCTGCGCAGCTCCCAGAGCCGCTGCACCGTGTCCACCATCTGAGGTCGCCATCACNAANACACTGGTAAGCAAAGAAGCGAGATGANCAACGCGGCCGGTTTGCGCTTCATCGACACCTCTGGCGAAGTGCCTCTGGCTGACATGGGCGATTTCGTGTCCCATAACAGAAGCAAATTCTGCCTCGCTGCTAGCGTTCAAAAATAAGCCAGTATTGACTCCGATGATGCCTCCGGGTGCGGCAAACGCATTGATCTCCTCGCTGTCGATGATCACAAACGACAGACGGCGGTCGGTCAGCTGACTTCGAGCTGCCAACCGATAGGAGATGTTTTCGAGATAGGTGTTAAGCAGTGCGTCAGCTATCGTCGGTGCGCCACGTCGCAACTGGCTCAGGAACTGCTGCCCCATGAGATATTCCTGATCCAGAGACACAGTCCCTGAAATCCGATCACCGAGGCGTGGCAGAGCAGGCTGCGCCAGACAGGCAGCGGCANCAAGGTAGAGGCAAATCCCCAGAAACNTTAATGGGAAAGTACGGTACGACATTCAGTTTTATCTGCAACTAGAGAGTTCCGAGCGTATCATAAATAATGCAGTTGTATGAGTGAGTTATCGATAAATTGGCTGAGTTTGTCATGGTCAGCCGCCCCCAACGCTTGATACTATGCTCGGTATGAGGGAATCGCACCGAGAATTAGACGTCACCGGCCTGTCATGCCCGATGCCACTGTTGAAAGCAAAGTTGGCGTTAAATGAATTGGCTCCATTGCAGATATTAAAGGTAGTGGCCACGGACCCTGCGTCCGAGAAAGACTTCTCCCTTTTTGTTGAGCGCAGCGATCATCAAATTCTTGAGTTTCAGAATTATGAGGGTGTTTATACTTTCTGGATTCAACGAGGCTGAATTCGGCCGGGCAAGCATCTGTCGCCTATGAAGAAACTTCTTAACGACTTCTTTGATCGGTACTTTCACGACGAAGAGTCCCTCATTCTTCTCATCCTGTTGGCTGTTGGTTTGGTCCTGCTGGTGCTGATCGGAGAGATTCTGGCTCCTCTCATTGCCGCTATTGTCATCGCTTACCTAATGCAGGGTCTGGTGAATCTGCTTCTTCGTTATGGTGCTTCTGCGCGCCTGGCTTTCTTTTTCGTTTATACGCTGTTTATCAGCCTCTTCGCGGTCATGTTGCTGTATCTCATGCCAAGAGCATGGGATCAACTGAGGCTGCTGGCGAACGAGATACCAAAGTTTCTGCGGGATTGGCAGGCCACATTAATGTCGCTGCCCGAGAATTACCCCACGTTATTTTCTAAAAATCAGGTCGAGACGTTCATCGATGGCTTTGGTGGTGAAGTGGGTGGCTTTGGTCAGAGAATACTTGAATATTCACTGGCAAGTCTGCCGAACGTTTTTGGCGGGATGATCTTCCTGCTGCTGGTGCCCATTCTTGTGTTTTTAATTATGAAAGACAAAGATGATTTAGTGCTTTGGGCGGGCAATTTTCTGCCCCGCAATCGTCCGCTGATGATACGGATCTGGAAGGAGATGGATGAGCAGATCTCCAACTACATTCGCGGCAAGTTCATCGAAGTATTTATCGTCGGAGGAGTAGCTTATCTGCTCCTAATACTGTTCGATATGAATTACGCGCTGCTGCTTTCCGTTCTCATTGGCTTGTCCGTCATCGTGCCTTACATCGGTGCGACCGTGGTCACGGTTCCGGTTGCAGCAGTCGCTTATGTTCAGTGGGGGGTCGGCAGCGAGTTTTACACCGTNATGATCGCCTATCTGACCCTGCAAATCATGGATGGGAATGTTTTGGTTCCGGTTATTTTTTCTGAGGCGAATGACCTGCATCCGGTTGCGATCATCGCGGCGGTTCTGGTCTTTGGTGGCATCTGGGGGTTTGCAGGGGTGTTTTTTGCCATTCCGCTGGCGACCCTCATCAAGGCAATCATCAACGCGTGGCCTAGTCGTGTACANGTGAAAACGCCCGATGTGAACGAATGACTGCGTTTCGGCGCCTGTGATATGATCGTGTCTGNAGTNTTTCTCAGGCTNGACATTCATTGAAAACGCGGATCCAGGGTAGTTTAGTTGCNATTGTGACGCCGATGACTGAGCGTGGCGCGCTNGATNTGAGGACCTTCGATCGTTTGCTTGATTGGCACATTGAATCCGGTACCGATGCAATCGTTGTGGTTGGTACCACCGGTGAATCCGCGACGCTGAGTTCAGCGGAGCACTGCGAGCTGGTGAGCCACTGTGTGTCCTATGTGAATCATCGGATTCCGGTGATTGCAGGAACCGGCTCTAACAATACCCGTGAGGCACTTGAATTTACCTCAGATGCGGTGNGCTCCGGTGCTGACGCGGCGCTGCTGGTGACCCCCTACTACACAAGGCCTTCCCAAGAAGGNCTCTATCAACACTTTAAAGTGATTGCGGAGTCAGTCGACATACCGCAAATTCTNTACAACGTACCGNGCCGGACAGCATGCAATCTTTCCTTTGAAACGATCGCGCGTNTGACTGAGTTCGATAATATCGTAGGCATTAAAGATGCTACGGGAGACCTCGAGATTGGACTCAGGCTGATGGAGGCTTTCGGAGACAGACTGGCGATATACAGTGGTGAGGACGGACTGTCGCGGGAGCTGATNCTTGCTGGGGCAGACGGCACGATTTCCGTCACTGCCAATGTGGNCCCGTCGCTGATGAGCCAAATGTGTGCTGCTGCATTAACCGGAGATCAGGCACAAGCGGAGCAGCTTGACGGCTCTATGNCTTTGCTGCANGAATCACTATTCCTNGAAGGAAACCCGGTGCCGGTTAAGTGGGCTCTGGCGCAAATGGGCATGATAAGCCCCGCACTTAGGCTGCCTCTGGTGGAACTCAGTTCGCGATATCATGTCCAAGTTAGTAACGCTCTGGCTGCTGCCGGGATCGAAATCAANTTTTACGTTTGAGTTATAGCAATAGACGCGGGTGTCGGGAATGAAACTGTTTTGCGCTTATCTTACGAGACCGCTGCTTCTGCTGAGTACGCCACTGTGCCTGAGTTCATGTGGTCTCATTGATAGAAACAGCGCCTGGTTCGGTGGGGAAAGCGGCCTGTTTGCTGATGAAGGAGGATATCAGGCGGCGCTTGTGATTCCGGATATGCGGATACCCGCAGAATTAGACAGTTACACGATTGATCAGCTTTATGTGATTCCAGAGCCCTATTCAGCNGANGCAGTAGCNTTCGAAGAAATCCCTCTGCCAAGGCCTATCGAGGAGCGTCGNCGTGAAGGTGTCATCATTCAAAGTTTGTCTGGTGTGCGCTGGATTCTCATTGACGCGACTCCCGGGCAAGTATGGCCGCTGATCAGGGATTATTGGACAGAGCTNCAGATCGCNCTTGACTATGAAAATCCGAGTGCAGGCATACTGGAAACTTCCTGGGTGGAAATCGGACTNGATCAGGAAAACCGCCACAANTATCAGATTCGGATTGAGCCNGGGCTGCACTCAGGATANTCCGAAATATACGTCACCCATTTACAGGATCTTCGTGAGGACCCGATTCCGACAGTCGTAACGTGGCCGGAAGAATCTTCTTCTTTGGATCTCGAACAGGAAATGTTGCGTTCGGTGTCTCAGTTCTTGGCCGATCGGAATGATATTTACCAGGCGTCTTCTGCCAGCTTGCTGGCTGGTACCATACAGGCAGAAAGTAAGGCAAACCTCATTGCTGGCAGTGGTCGTGATCCGGTTTTGGAGTTGAAGCTGGACTATAACAGAGCATGGGTTCAGGTTCGGCAGGCCCTGCAAAGNGCAGAAATCGATATTCTCGATGAGAACCGTGATCAGTCTGTGATTAACGTCAGATTTGCAGGCGTTGCTGATGAGCCTNACCCGCCGGGCTGGTTCGGCAGACTATTGGGCCGTGGCGAGGAAATCGAGCCGAATGAAGCGCAGGATTTCAGTGTTCGGATTCTGGAAACGGGTGCGGTTGTCAATGTCGTCACTGAAGCCCTCGTCAGCAATCCNGAATCGGGAGAGCTGAACCAAGAACTGTTGCAAGTCATTAATGATAATTTATCCTGATCATTCCTCTTTTGGCAGTTTTCCCCGGATCGCTCATTGTGAGTGAAACCTTCNTGCCGGTCCTCGTCGTTATCCTGCTTTTCGTCGNAACCGCTGCGATCATCTTTGTGTTTGTCCTGCTTGCGAAATTGAGTCAATCCCAAATAGAAGAGGCCGCCACNAGTGAGAGATTCAAATCGAAGGAAAAGGAGTTAGCTCTGTCAGCTGCGGAACTCGNCGCGGTGAAAGAGGTGCTTGCAAAAAGCCAGTCAGAGTTGACGAGATCGAAAGAGGAGTTGGCAGGCCTGCACGCCCGATCTGAGTTGGAGCGAAGTCAGTTCGATGAAAAGCTCGCGTTTATTGAGCGCTCTAAAGAGCAACTCGGAGAGTCGTTCAAGAATATGGCTAATGANTTGCTTGAGTCTAAAAGTAAGAGCTTTAGTCAGAGCAGTAAAGAAAATATCACGGCGCTGCTGTCGCCGCTGCAGGAGAAAATCACGCAATTCGAGAAGCGTGTCGAAGAAACNTACGACAAGGAATCCAAAGAGCGCTTTTCCCTGGCCCGAGAAATNAAGTCCCTACAGGCCCTGAACAACAAGATCAGTGAAGATGCTGTNAATCTCACCAACGCCCTGAAATCTGATAANAAAGCGCAGGGNACCTGGGGTGAGTTTGTGCTGGAGTCGATTCTCGAGAAATCTGGCCTCACGAAAGGGCGCGAATATGAAGTGCAGGTTGCGCTGAAAGCGGAAGACGGAAGCAAATCCCAGCCTGATGTTATCGTNCATTTGCCCGAGTCCCGCGATATCGTGATTGATTCGAAAGTGTCGCTTAAAGCCTGGGACGCATTCTGCTCAAGTGATCAGGGGTCTGAAAAAGACGCGCTGTTAAAGCAGCACATTGCATCGATTAGGCAGCACGTCAAAACACTCTCAGCTAAGGATTATCAGAATCTTACTGGACTGAATTCACTGGACTATGTGTTCCTGTTCATGCCCGTTGAGGCTGCCTACAGTACAGCAGTGCAGATAGACCAGGAACTGTTTCAGTATGCTTTCGAGAGGAATATTATCTTTGTTGTTCCTTCAACCTTGCTGACTACGCTCAGGACTGTCCAGAACCTTTGGCGGTTGGCGCAGCAGAATCAGAATGCCAATGAAATTGCTGACCGTGCGGGTGCACTCTACGATAAGTTTGTGGCGTTCGTTGAAGATCTTGAAGAAGTAGGCGGGCGTATCGACGCGACACGAAAAAGTTTTGAGAAAGCCAGGAATAAACTGGTTTCGGGTCGCGGAAATCTGGTCAGACGGGCGGAAGCGCTTCGGGAACTGGGGGCAAAGACGAGTAAGAAGCAGAATACCAAGCTCGTCGATGTGGCAGATGATGGTGATGAGGCTGAGGAGGTACTTCAGACTAAACAAGGCATCGAAGGTAATGATAAAAATGATAGGCGCCACTGAGTGCCGTCCAGCCGATATCGCTTTGCCTGAGTCGGTCTACAGTTTTCTGTTTTGTGAAACGCCGGGCGAATGGTTGGCAGAAGCTCTGAATCACCCTAAAGAGCTGTTGATCGATCACGCGAACTGTGAAAAGAAAGCGGCTGCAACCGCAATGAAGCTGATGTATCGCTACACAGACAATGCGACATTGCTGGCAAAGATGTCGCAGTTGGCTAGAGAAGAGCTTCTGCATTTCCAGCAAGTGGTCGAGCTAATGAGGGAGCGAGGCATCAAGTATACGCAGATTGCACCGTCTCGATATGCTGCTGGATTGCGCCAACATATCTCTCATTCGGAAACTCTGGCGCTGGTTGACACCCTGTTGATCGGCGCTTATATCGAAGCGCGCTCCTGTGAGCGATTCGCGTTGTTAGCGCAGGTGCTCGACCCGGGGCTAAGCAAGTTTTACCGGAATCTGTTGCGCTCCGAGGCAAGACACTTTCAGGATTATCTGATGTTGGCCTATGAGACCGGCCATGCTGAGGTGGGTGCGAGGCTAGAGTTTTTCGGAGAGATGGAGAAAAATCTTATTCTCGCTCCGGATGAGCTGTTTCGTTTCCACAGCGGAATGCCCCGAGCCTCAACGTTAGGGCGAACAGCGAGAGGGTAAACCGAATGTGCGTTCAAGCTTCTGCTTTAGTGACCTCAGCTGAGNGCAGGGTATTGCGCTATTTCCTTCCAGTAGAACCGATGTCAGGCTGGGCANGTTAAATAANGGGCCGATTTCGACAATCTGATTGTTAGCCAGATTGATTCCGCTCAGCTCTNGCAGAGCCTCGAGCGGCGTGATGTTCGTGATCTGATTTCCGCTGACATCGAGAAATCTCAGCCGGGAAAGAAGACCAATGTTGTCCAGAGTTTGAATTTCAGAATTGGCGCAAGAGAGTGCCGTGATCTCTGAGGGGTTTGAGAGATTTTGCTGTCTGAGCGAAAGATTAATGCACCCTTGCAGGTCTGCATCTAGTGTTTCATTCTCCAGAAATCGCCCCTGAGGGTCGTACACCGCGCGATTATTGATGGAGATAGCTATCGGTTGGGTGCAGGCTGCTAAAAAAGTCAGTGACGCCGTGGCGAAAGCCAGGCCTATTGGGAATGCTGCTCTCTTGGTATTGCTTGGGGACGTCAAGTCGCTGCCTTTGTGGAAATTCTCACGCTTCTCGGGTAGCATCGCGAACTCGCAGCTGTAGGCTTTGTGTCGCGCTGGTCTGTGGTAATTGTCCGATGAATTGAAGGAAATTGGTATGAAAACATACTCGGTAACAGCTAAGTTTCTGCTATTGCTAGCTTCGCTTGGGGCTATGGTGGCTGTCTCAGCTCAGTCAGAGATTGATCTGGAGGATTCTGATAACCAGGTGGGATATTCCATAGGGGTAAATATCGGTATGAACCTCCTGCAGCAAGGCATCACAGCTGACGTGCAGGTCGATGCTTTTATGGCTGGTCTCAGTGATGCACTTAGTGACACAGTTCAAATGAATGAGGCAGCAATGATGGCTGCAATCCAGTCATTTGTGCAGCTGCAGCAGGAGGCAGCGCAGTCTGCANTGGCAGATAATCTGGCCGCCAGTGAAGCATTTCTTGCTGNAAATGGCCAGCAAGATGGCGTTGTTACCTTACCNTCAGGTCTNCAATATCGGNTTCTGACGNCTGGTGAAGGCGAATCGCCCACTACCACCGACTCAGTGTTAGCGCATTATCATGGCACCCTGACTGATGGTACTGTTTTTGATAGCTCTGTTGATCGGGGTGAGCCGGCGACTTTTGGCGTTTCTCAGGTTATTGCAGGTTGGACTGAAGCTTTGCAGCTGATGAAGATAGGGGACAAGTGGCGCTTGTTTATCCCGCCGGGCCTTGCTTATGGTGAGGCATCCCCAACTCCGGCAATCCCGCCTAATTCAGCGCTTATCTTTGACGTTGAATTGCTGGAGATTCGGTAGAATCGGNAAGTCCAGCTNGACCTATGAGTCAGAAACGCTTCAATACAGAACTGCTGAATTTTCTTGAGCGCTCTCCTACTGCATTTCACGCGGTGGCCGCGCTCAAATCGATGCTGCTTGATTCCGGGTTCATTGGACTGTCTGAAGAAGAGCAATGGGATTTAGCTGATGGCCACAATTACTTCGTTACGAGAAATGATTCAGCGCTGATTGCGTTCCGCCACGATTCGCAGTCGCTGCTCGGTGAGGGCCTGCGCCTGACAGGCGCCCACACAGATTCCCCCAGTCTGAAAGTTAAGCCTAATCCGGAGATTTACCGGCAGGATTATGTGCAGNTAGGAGTAGAAGTCTATGGCGGGGCTCTGTTTGCGCCATGGTTCGACCGGGATCTGTCCATGGCTGGCAGGGTCAATTACAAATCCCGCCGGGGAGAACTGCGCTCAGCTTTGATAGATTTCTCTGATCCGATTGCGGTTATTCCAAGTCTNGCGATACACCTAAACCGGGGAGTCAACGACTCTCGGAGCATAAACGCCCAGAAGGAGCTCGTGCCGCTATTGTCGCAGCTTGGAAAAGAGGAAGACTTTGACTTCAACGAACTGCTGCTTCAGCAAGTTAAAAAACAACCCGCGCATCGATTCGCGCAAGAGGTNNTGGCCCACGAGCTGTTTTTATACGACACCCAGGCAGCATCCCTGATTGGTTTGAAGCAGGAATTCATTTCCTCGGCCCGACTCGACAATTTGCTGAGCTGCTTTCTTGCGTGCAAAGCATTAGTTACCTGTAAAAATACCCACGCCTCACTGCTCGTGTGTAATGACCATGAGGAAGTGGGCAGTGCCTCTAGCTCCGGGGCCCAGGGGCCATTCCTTAAATCGGTCCTGGAGAGGCTGGGTCATTGCTGTGGCGATGAACCTGGCCTCTTGAGCAGAATTGTCGCGAAGTCCTCTCTGATATCAATCGATAATGCCCATGGCGTGCATCCAAACTACCTTGAAAGGCATGATGACAAACATAGACCGGTTCTGAATAGCGGGCCAGTCATCAAGCTCAATGCAAATCAGCGCTATGCCAGTAACAGTCATTCCGTCGCTTTGTTTAAGTCGATTTGNGATACCGTAAAGGTGCCACATCAGTCGTTTGTTATGCGCAATGACATGGCCTGCGGCAGCACCATNGGCCCCATCACTTCGGCTGAAACGGGCATAAATACCATAGATGTCGGAGTGCCGACGTTTGCCATGCATTCAGTTCGTGAGCTTGCTGGCTCGAAAGATGCTTACAATCTGTATAAGGTAATCACTTCATTCTACTCTCGCTAGAATTCTGCTGATTTTCCTTTGGGTTCTCTGGTCAAATCTGCTTGGGTCAAGCGTTAGTCGCTGTTCCTCAGTCACTGGCAGGGTCTCGCCACAGATGTCCGCGGCGACAAGTTCGGCTGCAAAGGGACATGTGGCGAGGCCCGTCGACCCATGCGCGCTGGAAACGAAAATTGGGTGAGTAAAGTCGTGTTTTGCCACAGGATCTTGATACCGCCCGATTAATGGCATTCGGTCGGAAGTGTTGGCTCGCTCTCGCTCGTAATGGCTAAGAGCCTTGAGTGAGTTGTTAGAGCTCAACTGCAGCATCTCTGCAATAGCGGCCAAATTATCCGCATTGGCAGCCTTCGAATGACTCGATCCTGCCCGGCAGCGCTGGTAGGTAGCTGAGATTAAGTGAGNATTTTCNCTGACTGGAAACAGTGACCTTGATCCCGTGAGAATGTGCTCGTGTTTCCCTATGTCACTAGAGCTGTTTACGGCAGTGCTGATACCGGTCGTAAATTCGAGCTTCGCAGCATTGAGAATAGGCAGCTTTTCCAGCATCTGTGGGCTGGCAATGATCAGGGCATCTGCCCTTTCTGGCTCGGTATTCTTACCGGCCTGTACCTGCCATCCATGCTGGTCTGCTTCAAAAGTTGGTTCGGCAGTGCTGAATCGGGTAATGATATTCGGGTCAGTGCACAAGGTCTGACATAGCTCGATCGGATCGACCCAGCCGCCAAGGGGGAAACNNAGAGTGCCATCTTTTGCTGCCTGAAAAAGTGTATGACCGTAAATTTGTTTGAGGCGCTTTGAGTCTAAGGGTTTACGTTTGTTCATCGCCGTAACGAGTTGACTGATTTGAGTGCCATGCCAATCGATTTTCCCTTCTAACGCCAAGTTGAGGAGCCAGCGATGGGTAAAAAGATAAGCCTGGAGATAGATTTGTGCCGCCACACTGCCGGTATTAAAAAGGCGAAGCCTCAGAGCAAGCTGCGGGATACCGCTGGCGCCTGCGCCGAAGCCGTTAGCAGGGTCGATGATTGTCACTTGCCACCCTCTGCCAGCCAGTGANTGAGCGACAGTGCATCCGGCCAGGCCTGCTCCCATGACGACGGCTTTCCNGCGGCCGCCTGTAACCTCGAAAGAGTGCTGTGGGTTGNTGTNGTTATCCGTTTTCTTCGCCGAGACAAGCATATGACGTTTATGTCCCCACCCCTTGACTCGTTCCACGGGGAGTCCTGCTTCGCTGAGATTGCGACGCACGTGGCCTGCGCTGGTGTAGGTTGAGATAGTTGTTGTTGAAGTTGAATGCTTNACAAGCAGTGAAAACAAGTTCGGCNTCCATAATTCCGGATTGCAATGCGGGCTGAATCCGTCGAGAAACCAGGCNTTCATNGGNGGGGAACGTCTTGCTCTCTGTGCTAGAGCTATGTTGGCATCATCGACATGTAAATCGAGGATCACTGATGAGTCGAGAGCGAGCCTGTGCACTCCAATCATCAGGCATCGCCACTGATTGAGCAGTCTTTTGGCGTAGGGGTGAAGGGCCTTATATTCTNGGCCGGCTTGCCGTGACCAGTTCTGGTGAGTTGTTTGCATGAGGTCGGCGCTGAGAGGAAACTCTTCAAAGCCTGAGTAGTGNAGGCCGCGCCAGCCGGGGTTTTTGTCTTTTGTTTCAACCCAGAGTTTCCAGGTGAGNAGAAAGTTCAGGCCGGTGCCAAAACCCAATTCCCCAATATGGAAATGGCCAGATTTCTCAGGAACCTCTCTCCAGCGCTTCTGAAGTTGGTTCCCATTGAGAAAAACGTGCTCGCTCTCGCCTATCGGATCATGGGTGCTTGCGTATATATCATCGAACCTTTTCGACCTGAGGTTCTTGCCTGAATCGCATTCAGCCAAGGGGTCTTCCGGTTTCAAAGTCTGTCTCTCAGGGGGGGCAGAAGATGCCATTATTGTTAGCAAGCGCCNAGGGTCCAGATTCTGGTCAGGTAGAGTCGAAATCCACCTGAAATTTAAATGAGANGCCATGATACCGGGATTTCGGCCGGTTCGCTTGACTCNATGATCNGGAGGTCGCTGGTGTCGGGGTTCGTTTCAGGTAAAATGCGCGTTTTTCGACAGGTTCAGGAGTAATAGCGTGGAGATCAGCAGTCATCTCGCCAGTTTGAAGGAAATTGCAGCGCGAACCGTTAGTCTCAGGGGGTATCTTTGACTACGANCTGAAGAAAGACCGTCTTGCAGAAGTCGAACTGGAGTTGGGTGAAGCATCAGTTTGGGANAGGCCGGATTACGCCCAGGCACTAGGTAAGGAGAAGGTTGAATTAGATCGGGTAGTCAGCACAATCGAACAGCTTTACTCAGGGATCTCCGATATTGAAGAACTTTTTCTTCTTGCTCAGGAAGAGTCGGATGACGACCTCCTGCAGGAGGCTGAATCTGATTTGGTGAAGCTGAAACAGTCTTTGGCGGAGCTTGAGTTCCGCAGGATGTTCTCGGGTTCGATGGACAGTTCAAATGCGTACCTCGAAATCCAGGCGGGCTCTGGGGGAACTGAAGCGCAGGATTGGGCAGAGATGCTCCTGCGCATGTATTTGCGCTGGAGCGAAGCGAAAGGCTTTAAAGCTGAACTCGTCGAGGTTTCCGGNGGAGAGGTTGCTGGNATCAAGAGTGCGACCCTGCANGTTCAGGGCGAGTTTGCTTTCGGATGGCTGCGCACCGAAACTGGAGTGCANCGTCTNGTAAGGAAATCCCCTTTTGATTCCGGTAACCGACGCCACACATCTTTTGCATCGGTCTTCCTTTCTCCTGAGATAGCCGGTGACATCGAGGTAGATCTTGATATGGGGGACGTTCGGGTCGATACCTATCGCTCTAGTGGGGCCGGTGGTCAGCATGTGAACAAGACAGACTCAGCGGTGAGGTTAACACATGAGCCAAGCGGGATTGTGGTGCAGTGTCAGAATCAACGCTCACAGCACAAAAACAAGGACATGGCCATTAAGCAGCTGAAAGCCAAACTATATGAACTTGAAGAGATTAAACGTAAAGAAGAAATGCAGTCGGTAGAAGAATCAAAGGCAGACATCGGTTGGGGGAGTCAGATCCGATCCTATGTCCTCGACGCCTCCAGAATAAAGGATCTAAGAACGAACATTGAGGTAGCCAACACGGGGGCAGTGCTAGACGGTGATTTGGATAAATTTATCGAAGCCAGTCTCAAGATGGGACTTTGAGCATAATGGACAGAATAATGACAGACATAGATCAGAGGAATCAGGGCCCAGAAAATGAAAACAAGCTGATCGCGCAGCGGCGTGAGAAGCTTCATCAGATTCGGCAACTGCGAGAAGCATTNCCCAACGACTTCGATCGAACAGATCAATCTGAACAGATACATCGCGCGCATGNGCNCAAAGATGTGCAGGAATTGCNAGCAGAGGCCCNACGGGTCTCTGTAGCGGGACGGATTATCCGAGCAAGAGGGCCATTTGTTGTAATACAGGATGGGTATGGTCAGTTGCAGTTGTATATGAACAACAAGACGCTTGNTGAGGTGCAGGCAGCCGAACTGAAAGCGCTTGATCTCGGTGATATCGTTGGTGCCAAGGGTGAGCTCTTCAAGACGCAGAAAGGGGAGTTGACGGTGCGCGTGTCTGAGTTCCGGTTGCTGACCAAAGCACTGCGGCCGCTACCCGACAAGCATAGAGGGTTAAGTGACACAGAAACGCGATATCGTCAGCGCTATGTTGATCTCATTGCCAATGATGCGTCACGACAAATATTTGCCATCCGCTCAAGGATAGTGAGATGTATTCGCGATTACTTTCATGACCGAGGTTTCATGGAGGTCGAAACCCCTATGATGCAGGTGATACCTGGTGGAGCAACGGCAAGGCCGTTTACTACACATCATAATGCGCTCGATCAAGACATGTATNTGCGGATCGCTCCAGAGCTTTTTTTGAAACGTCTTACCGTTGGCGGATATGAAAAGGTNTTTGAGCTGAATAGGAATTTCCGGAATGAAGGCTTGTCGACGCGCCATAACCCAGAATTTACTATGCTTGAGTTCTATTGGGCTTATGCGCGCTATGACGACCTAATGGATCTGACGGAGGACCTGTTTCGTTCAATCGCGAATGAGGTACTGGGTTCCTCTTCAGTCAAATACCAGGACATGGAGTTCGATTTCGCCAAGCCTTTTGCGCGCTTGACGGTAAAGGAGGCCGTTAGTACCTATTGTCAGCTAGATGANTCTGTGGATCTGGACGATGTAAAATCGCTCNCAAGAGAAGCGAGGCGGCTCGGAGTTTCATTTGACGAAAACTGGCCGAAAGGGAAGGTCCTGATGGAGATCTTTGAGCAGCAGGTTGAAGAGTCATTGGAGCAGCCAACTTTTATTACAGAGTATCCAATCGAGGTGTCTCCGCTGGCCCGCCGGAATGAGAGTAATCCAGAGGTAACCGATCGCTTTGAACTGATTGTCGGTGGTCGCGAGCTGGCGAATGGATTTTCTGAGCTCAATGATCCGGAGGATCAGGNAGCACGATTTCACGCGCAGGTTGCGCAAAAAGANGCCGGCGATCAGGAAGCCATGCACTTCGATGAGGACTATATTACTGCGCTTGAGTACGGCATGCCGCCAACCGCAGGAGAAGGGATAGGTATTGATCGGCTGGTCATGTTGTTCACAAATTCTGCCTCGATAAAGGATGTGTTGCTTTTCCCGCATATGCGCCCGCGGCAAGATGAGCACTGAGACGACCGCTCAGAAACGCCCTGTGGAGCTGGAAGCGACCTGGCTGANGCTGCTACGAGATGAATTTGACAGTCACTACATGCATCGGCTGCGAGCGTTTCTCATGGAGGAAAAGCAGAGTGGCTCGCAGGTTTTTCCGTCGGGCAGCGACATGTTCAATGCCTTGAACAGCACCGCATTTGACGACGTCAAGGTCGTGATTCTCGGTCAGGATCCATATCACGGGGAGGGACAGGCCCACGGGTTGTGCTTTTCGGTGAAGCCCGGAGTGGCGGTACCCCCGTCTTTGCGTAACATCTATCGCGAACTGGAAACGGATGTGGGTTTCGTTCCGCCGGGGCATGGATTTTTGCAGGCCTGGGCGCAGCAAGGCGTTCTTCTACTTAATTCGGTATTGACTGTGCGGGCCAATCAGGCCGGCTCTCATCAGGGAAAAGGGTGGGAGCGCTTCACAGATCGGATCGTTGAATTGCTGAGCCAGAATAAAGAGGCCTTGGTGTTCCTGCTCTGGGGAAGTTATGCCCAGAAAAAGGGCGCAATGGTTGATAGAAGCCGGCATCTTGTGCTGCAGTCCGTTCACCCTTCGCCGCTTTCTGCGAGTAGGGGCTTTTTTGGAAACAGGCATTTCTCGCAGGCCAATACATATCTAAAGTCTCATGGGAAACCAACCGTCAACTGGCAATTGCCCCCCTAGAATTCACAGTGGAAAACATTATGACTGAACACGCGCAGGTTGTTGTTGGAGCGAGCCACGCAGGGGTCTCCCTTGCTCTCCAGTTGAGAAAAGAGGGCTGGCAGGGCCCGATACAGCTAGTTGGTGCTGAAACACAATTGCCGTACCACCGACCACCGTTGTCCAAGGACTTGCTTTCTGGTGCGAAAAACCTCGATGGCATACTTCTGAGGCCTGAGAAGGTGTATGAGGATAATGATATTGAGTTAGTTCTCGGTGCAGTCGCTACAAAGATCGATAGGAACGCCCGATCAGTAGACCTCGACTGTGGGCGCACTTTGTTCTATGACAAGCTTGCGCTGTGTACAGGTGCCCGGGTCAGAGAGTTGCCTGGAGGGCATCAGTCCGATCGAATTCTCTACCTGAGGACCGCAGAAGATGCGCTCCGGCTTCAGCGTTTTGCGACGGCCGGTATTCGAGCTGTCATAATTGGGGGAGGTTATATTGGCCTGGAGGCGGCTGCTGTGTTGCAAAAGCTGGGGCTTGAAGTAACGGTGCTTGAGATGGCTGATCGGGTTCTTGAGCGAGTTACAAGCGAAACGCTGTCTTCTTACCTCACGACACTGCACGCAATGAATGGGGTCTCCATAAAGACCAAAAGTTCTGTGGCCAGCATTACTGGCGGCGAGGATGAGACACAACCCATCAACGTTCAGTGTGGGGGCGGGCAAAATTACATGGCGGATCTTATTCTGGTCGGTATAGGCGTGCTGCCTGAAACGAGTCTAGCAAAGTCGGCAGGTCTCGTGACAGACGACGGGATTGTGGTTACTGAGACGGGAATGACCA
>NZJB01000013.1 GCA_002691885.1 Gammaproteobacteria bacterium | reverse complement strand
GCACGTTTCGGTGACGATTCCGCGCAGATCGCAACAATACTGAAGTTGCTTCGAACTCTGTGGCTAATCCCCTTGCTGATTCTTGTTAGTTTGGTTGAGAACCGTCAGCATTCTCGGCTTGGTGTGCCATGGTTTGTTGGATTGTTCCTACTCGCTGCAGGTCTTGGAACCTTGCTGAGTATCCCTGATTTGCTGATGTATTCATCAAGCTGGCTGAGTCAAACTCTCCTGGTGATAGCACTCTACTCGTTCGGCATGGAGATCACTCGAGCCAATGTTCTCAACTTTAGAGGAGCGGTAGTTTTCCACGGGACGGCGCTTTGGATGGCTATCGCGACAGGAAGTTTGCTTTTCATAAAGGAGACGGTTTAGGTGACAGCCAAGCAAAGGTAGCGAAACGCTCGTCTCCCCGCTTCTGGAACATTCGACTCAACAGCTTGCCCTGAGGGATTTGCCTGAAGTCTTCGTTAACGTTGCCGCTATCGGCATTGACAGGCTTATCTGGGGGGTGAACCAAGATGACCAGACGGGATGCCGTCCAAGCTCTGGCTGATTGGCTGCTGTGGTCGCTGTCTGACTTTTGCTTTTATTATCAGTGAAGCAAAAAAAGCGCCCGGTAGGGCGCTTTTTTTGAGTTTGGGAGATAAACCTTTATTGGCTAACGAATTCTGGGTAAGCCTCCATCCCGCAATCGGCCATGTCCATGCCTTCTTCTTCCTCTTCGGCGGTGACACGGATACCCATCACGGCTTTGATGGCCATCCAGGCCACAAAACTGGCACCAAAGACCCAGCCAAAGATCGTCAGCATGCCAANCATTTGCCCCATAAATGTGGCATCTGGATCNGAAAGCAGNACTGCGAAAATACCGAAAATGCCGACGGTGCCGTGGACCGAAATAGCACCAACAGGGTCGTCNATTTTCAACTTNTCTAAAGTGACTATGCTGAACACNACNATGACTCCGCCGATGGCGCCAATAATNGTAGATANCAGNGGTGTTGGATCAGCAGGCTCTGCNGTNATAGCGACTAGTCCNGCAAGAGCACCGTTTAAGCACATCGTAAGGTCTGTCTTGCCNAACAGCAATCTCGNCGTAATCATTGCAGCGATGAGTCCGCCAGATGCTGCAGCNTTCGTATTCAGGAATACGTTNGCGACCTCATTAGCNACGCCAATACCGCCNAGCTTGAGTGTCGATCCACCATTGAAGCCAAACCANCCCATCCACAGAATGAAGGTCCCNAGNGTTGCGAGGGGCAGGTTGGCGCCCGGNATTGCTTTGACTGANCCTGACTCCNGATATTTACCATTCCGCGGNCCGAGCAAGATTACCCCNGCTAGAGCTGCGGCAGCGCCGGCNAGATGAACAATACCGGAGCCAGCATAGTCGCTGTAGCTTAGGTCATACATGCCGAAGACGGATTTTCCGCCCCAAGTCCAGCCGCCCTCGAGAGGATAAATTACCCCGGTCATTACTACAGCGAATAGTAAAAAGGCCCAGAGCTTCATACGCTCGGCTACGGCACCGGATACAATTGACATCGCGGTGGCCACGAACACGACCTGGAAGAAAAAGTCAGAAGCACCAGCGTATTCGCCCATGTCTCCAAAACCTGATTCATTCGATGCGTCGAGTACNGCCTGAACTGCTGCATCGTCCATGCCGGCGACCGTGGTGACCCCTGACAGGAATAACCCCCCGTCGTACATGAAGTTGTAGCCGCATACCAGATACATAGTACAGGCAATTGCGAACAGTGCGACGTTCTTGGTTAAGATCTCAGTGGTGTTTTTGGTGCGGACTAGTCCGGCCTCCAGCATGGCGAATCCCGCCGCCATCCACATCACTAAGGCGCCACAGATCAGGAAGTAAAANGTATCCATGGCATATTGTAATTCNAAAATTTGATCTTGCATTGTTATGTTCTCCAGAAATTGGCTAACAAGAAAGCGTTTGGTAAAAATAGAACAGGCTTAACTACAGGGTGTCTTCTCCACTCTCGCCAGTTCGAATTCGGACGGATTGCAGCAGATCAGAGACAAAGATTTTGCCGTCTCCGATATGGCCGGTCTTTGCGTTGCCGGTGATGGCTTCGATAGCGCCTTCCAGCAAGTCATCTTTAACCGCCACTTCAATTTTGATCTTCGGCAGAAAATCCACTGAGTATTCCGCTCCCCGATACATTTCAGTATGGCCCTTCTGGCGCCCGAAGCCTTTTACCTCAGTAACAGTGGCTCCTTGGATGCCAATCTCCGAAAGCGCCTCACGGACATCATCGAGTTTGAACGGTTTGATAATTGTGGTGATCAGTTTCATAGATTNGTCTCCGTTGAAGAGGGGCGGTGTGGCCGCCCGTTCTGACAATTAGAGTTCGAAATCCAACGCATAGCCCACTACAAATTTGACAGAGTCGTTGTCCCTCGCAGCCATGCTGGCNTAATCCTCNATGCCGTCACCGTCATCATCGCTGCCTAANGTGGTGGTCGAAACCATTGCAGAGAAGCCGTCCTTGGCAATGCTGATGTTGAAATCCCAATAGTCATCGGTGGCGCCGTTGAATGAATACATAAAGTCGCCCTCATGAAAGCCGGCGTGCAAACCTATCTCTGCACCACTATCCAGCGGTATCACGTAGTCGAGAGAAGTGTAGCTCGCTTTAGCGAACCCAAAGTCCTCGCCTGGACCCTCATCTGGCTCGGCATTGGTAAGCAAGGAGAGTTGTACGCTAAAGTTACCAACTCCAATTGATCCGTAGACCTCGCCGAAATCGTATCCCGCATTTGCGTCATAGTTATAGTAAAGATATCCAATGTCATACGAAAAGCCGTCGGCTTCGCCAGCGTANCCNAAGTAAATATCATGTTCGTAAGAGTAAGCGTCGTCTGAATCATAGGACACNTTNGAAGCCCAAGTGCCGATGTAGAATCCGCTGTCGTCGGCATAGTCAACGCCACCCTGTATAGCAGCCTCNTTAATGGATTGGGTCANACCGCGCCACAAATAATTGTTCGTCATNGCGGCGTTGGCNGACCACTCTGCGTTCGCCGATCCTGCTGCAGTGAACAGTGTTGCGGCGAGTAGGGGTCGGTAAATGTGTTTTGCNTTAATGGGCATAGNTCCTCCTCGNGATNGTTNNAATAGTTTTGATGTANTTATNTTTNAANNTANCTTAAGTTNNCCAGCAAAGACTGGGCCAAGGCCAAAAAACCTAATAAAAACAATCCAGAAGGCAAANCAGATAGCAGCTTTTCCGTGATGTCAGAGAAAAGGCTTAATTTAATGCACTAATAAAGTGCGATATTTTGTTATCGCTCTAANATAGTGCGCGCGCCCCCTTTGCCTGCGGTGCGGGGGACGTTGATCCAGTCCGATGCGAAGGATAGGGATCAGTTTATTGCCCGATTAGGTGCTATTACCCTGCGTTCGCAAAACGAAAACCGGAGACCGGGTATGCATCGGCTGGATATGGAAATAATCCTGTTGTCAGTGTGTATGCTGACTGAGCATTCCCGAGCCCCGCCAGTAGATTTTCCGCTCAATCGCCCGACATTAATTTATACTTCCGATCGCTACTGATTGTGATGTTTACTCCATGGGTCANTNACTATGAAGTTCCTCANGCTGAAAAAAGTGCCAGTGGTTGNCTGGAGTTCACTGCAGCCGTTGAATCTGCGTCCCAGGCTCAGCACGTTTTTTTACCTTTGTGTCGGGCTCAGTGTGTTTGGCTTGGGGGAAGCAACGCTGGTGTCTGCCAATGCTGGGGTNAGTCCGTGGACGGTGTTGGCTCAGGGGGTGGGTCGCGAAGTCGGTGTGAACCTCGGTTTAGCGACCCTGTTGGTGAGTGCCTGCGTACTGATACTCTGGATTCCATTGAAGCAAACACCTGGCATCGGTACGGTGGCCAATGCGCTGATTGTATCTTTAGTCATTGAATTGTCTCTCAGGGTTCTGCCGCAGCCTGAGTCTATTCAGTTGCAATTAGCGCAGGCTGTCGCCGGTGTTTTACTGGTCGGTTTAGGAAGCGGGATTTATCTGATCGCGAATCTTGGCCCCGGCCCCCGAGATGGCCTGATGACCGGCCTAGCNAGTANGACCGATTTTCCGATTGCCTGGGTGAGANCCACACTTGAAATCGCCGCGGTCGCTATTGGATGGAGTTTGGGTGGGACCATNGGTCTGGGTACGCTGCTNTTCGCCTTCGGTATTGGTCCGGCTGTCTCTTTGGGGCTTTATGTCGTGGGTTTGAGCTTTGCCGGTGCGGATGTAGACTGATGGTTGCGAAAGGGACTGCTGTCCGAAATTTGCATGGGTCAGCTTCGGTGTGATGCGACGGGGTTCTGACAGGAACAGTTGTCACCAGAAGAGCAGGGCGTAGCGGGACTGGCCAGTCAGTAGAGAGTGCTTGCAAAGCGAGTGCAAAGTGAGTAACTGAGGAGAGTCCGTTGAATCTGGATTTAGAAACCCACGAGCGTTGGATGACGCTGGCCCTTAAGCAAGCGGAAGCTGCCGCGCAGGCCGGTGAAGTGCCGGTCGGAGCGGTGCTGATTGCAGAGGGCGAGGTACTTGCGGAGGCGCATAACCGGCCCATCAGTGCTCAGGATCCTACTGCTCATGCGGAGATTCTGGCTTTACGGGCAGCTGCGATTCTTCGGCAGAATTACCGCCTCCCCAAAACTACGCTCTATGTTACNATCGAGCCNTGCACAATGTGCGTTGGTGCCCTGATTCATGCTCGGATTGNTCAGCTTGTGTTCGGCGCCCGNGAGCCNAGGTCGGGAGCAGTTGTCAGTCGACAGAATTTACTGGACAGTGNAAGCCTGAATCACAAGGTGCGCTATCGGGAAGGGGTACTGGCNGAAGAGTGCGGCAAGATCATGNAGGTTTTTTTTCAATCCAGACGCTGAGTGTTACGCAACAAATTGGAGCTTTTTCAGGCATGTCTTGGGTTGTAGGTTATTTTAAAGCAGCCCTTACAACATGAATAAACCCGCGGACAGGTGTTAGATCTCACGCTTTGGCGGCATCGTTCGCGCCGGGCTTGTGTTTTTGCGGTCGGTCGTCGCCGTTGGCTGCGGGGCGGTCGGTCCTTACCAGGTTTACAGCGGAAAGCATCTTCCTGCCTACGCGGTGACAACCCTCGAGGGTTCGCAGTACCTGCAACAGGATTGGCTCAATCGCTACATTGATTGCCATGCGCTTTGCGCAGGTCGACCGCAGTGTCACAGTCAATAGTGTTGAGCATGGGCCTATTGAGAGTAAATTGGGTTCTGACGAAGTTGCCGTTTACTTTGGCTGGGAGATGAGCAGTGCCCGTGGTCTGGCTCCTGCCCTGTTCAGTTACGCGGCAGCCAAAATGTCTATGTCACGGACTCTTCGCTTTGAGGCTTTAGCGTGAGAGGTTTGCCTGGTGATGGAGGGCCCTCAGTTCTGCGCAGATCGCTACGATACCACGACCCTGTCTCAGGTGAATCTTTGGGACTAGGATTCAAATGGCTCAACTTCTGGATCCAGTGCCTGGGGGAAGTTCCCCATTACCCATCCGCTGGGCTTCGTCCTGAACTTTACCTTGGATTCGATTATCATTATGGCCATCAAATACCTGCCGGTTTCGACTCGGTTCACCATCTAAAAGAGAGTAACCTGTTACATGCAAGTCCTCCCCGGAGCCAGCGCTCTTTCTGTGTTCAAACAAGCAAAACTGCTTGCCTCGCTTCAGACGATATCCCCTGAGTTACTCTCCATCTCTGCGCGGTATATTCACCTATTCGATGTGGCAGAACCTCTGTCTGCACCAGATCAGCATGCTCTGAACAGTCTGCTAGAGTACGGTGAGCCTTACAAAGAACCGGAAGCCTGTGATGAAGCGACTTACTCCGAATGTCTGGTGGTTCCCAGGTTAGGGACTATATCTCCCTGGTCCAGTAAAGCCACTGACATTCTGAGAAATTGTGGTCTGACTCAGATCAAGCGGTTAGAGCGGGGGAGTTTATTCAGACTCTGTTTTGCCGGCACGGTTGACGCGACTGTAACCAATTCACTTCTAAGCCAGTTGCACGACCGGATGACCCAAACGGTTTTGGCCGGAATCGAACACGCCGCAGCTATGTTTTTCAGCAGCGAGCCTCAGCCCCTGAAATCAGTTGACCTGCTCGGGGCAGGAGACGCGGCATTATGCCAAGCAAACGCCGATTGGGGGTTGGCTCTGGCTGAAGATGAGATGGAGTATCTGGCGTCGCGCTTCAGAGAGCTCAACCGGAATCCGAATGACGTTGAATTGATGATGTTTGCGCAGGCGAATTCCGAGCATTGCCGGCATAAAATATTCAATGCCGACTGGACTATTGACGGACAGGTGCAGGAGCAGTCGTTGTTCGGCATGATCCGGGGCAGTCTTGAAAAGTCCCCTGATCGGGTGCTGTCTGCCTACTCGGACAACGCAGCCGTGATGGAAGGCCACACGACTGAGCGATTTTTTCCCAGTGGCGATTCTGCAAGTTATGGGTTTCATCAGGAGCCCGTACATATTCTGATGAAAGTAGAAACGCACAATCATCCGACCGCAATTGCACCGTTTCCCGGCGCGTCGACCGGGGCCGGTGGTGAAATCCGAGACGAAGGGGCGACCGGGAAGGGCGCGAAGCCAAAAGCCGGGCTGACCGGCTTCAGTGTTTCGAATCTAAGGATTCCGAATTTTCCGCAGCCCTGGGAAAACGGTGAGAGCAAGCCGGCCCACATTGCGTCACCGCTTGAAATCATGCTGGAGGGGCCGATCGGCGGGGCGGCGTTCAATAACGAGTATGGACGCCCGAATCTTTGTGGATATTTTCGTACCTACGAGGCGGCAGTCGGCAATGAGTCCGGCCTCATGGAAATGCGTGGCTATCACAAGCCGATCATGATTGCCGGTGGCCTCGGCAATATTCGCGAGCCGCACGTGCTCAANGGGGATATCCCGGTTGGTGCGAAGCTNATCGTTCTTGGNGGTCCNGCNATGCTGATTGGGCTGGGCGGNGGTGCNGCTTCCTCGATGGTTTCAGGTAGTGGCAGTGAAGATCTGGATTTTGCTTCTGTGCAGCGCGAAAACGCNGAAATTGAAAGGCGCTGCCAGGAGGTCATTGACCGCTGCTGGCAGCTGGGTGAAAGCAATCCGATTCTGTTTATCCACGATGTGGGTGCCGGGGGTCTGTCCAATGCGTTGCCAGAGCTNGTNAAGGACGGGGGCACCGGTGGTCGTTTTCAGTTGCGGACCATCCCTAATGCTGAGCCGCAAATGTCACCACTGGAGATCTGGTGTAATGAAGCTCAGGAGCGATACGTGCTGGCTGTCTCAGAAGCTGAACTCGAACGGTTTGGAGCCATTTGTGCCCGAGAGCGCTGTCCCTTCGCCGTCGTCGGAGAGTCTACTGAAGACAAGCACATCGAGCTGAAAGATAATCACTTTGAAAACAAGCCGATTGACTTGTCACTAGATGTTCTGTTTGGCAAACCTCCTAAAATGCACCGAAACGCTCAGTCAGCAGTGGTGTGTCCAGTCAATGAGGGTCTTGAGGGAATNGAACTGAATGAGGCGATACGCCGCGTTCTGGCTTTGCCAACGGTTGCGAGCAAGGCTTTTCTGATTACTATCGGAGACCGGACGATAACCGGGCAGGTGTGCCGCGATCAGATGGTCGGCCCCTGGCAGGTCCCCGTAGCAGACTGTGCGGTCACGGCAACGTCTTATAAGGATTACGTGGGTGAGGTAATGGCAATGGGAGAGCGGTCACCGCTTGCCCTGGTCGATGCGCCAGCTTCTGGACGCATGGCCATTGCGGAGACAGTGACCAACCTCCTGGGCGCCGATGTGCCTACGCTGGGGCACATCAAGCTCTCTGCGAATTGGATGGTTGCGGCAGGACATGGCGCTGAGGANGCTAANCTGTATGCCACTGTGAAAGCGGTCGCCGAGGAATTGTGTCCCGAACTTGGGATTTGTATTCCTGTCGGCAAGGATTCGATGTCCATGCGCATGGTCTGGGAAGAGCGTGGTGAAGCCAGAAGCAATACTGCGCCGTTGTCTCTNATCGTCTCCGGATTCGCGCCGGTCGCGGATATCCGCCAGTCGATAACGCCCGAACTCGCGNGGAAAGAGGATTCTCTCCTGGTNCTGATCAGCNTGAGCGCTGACCGTTTCAGGCTGGGGGGATCTTCTCTGGCGCAGGTGTTTGGCAGATCTCTGGGTTCAGTCCCGGACCTTGACAGTGCCCAAGCGTTGAAGGTCTTTTTTGAGCTCATTAAACAGTCCAAGGCAGAAGCGTTGCTTACTGCCTATCATGACCGGTCCGACGGTGGGCTGTTCGCCTGTGTCGCTGAAATGTGTTTTGCGGGACACTGTGGTGTCGATCTCGAGCTTGNTCAGTTTTCAGGGNCGGCAGAGCCAGTCGAGATTTTGTTTAACGAAGAATTGGGCGCCGTNGTGCAGCTCGCCGAGCATCACCTGCCGCGCCTCAGCGAACTGGCAGAGCAGTATGGCCTGGGAGGTTGTGTCACTACAATTGGGAGAGTGAACGACCGAGATGANCTTGCNATCCGGCTGTCAGACCANCTGCTTTTCTCTGCGGCGCGTCACACGCTGCAGCGACGCTGGTCTGAGACGAGCTATCACATGCAGGCGCTGCGGGATAATTCAGACTGCGCCCGAGAGGAGTTCGAGGGTNTGCTTGATATCTCTGATCCGGGTNTGCACGCAGANCTCACGTTTGACCCCNGTGATGATATTTGCNCGCCTTTTATCCATCTGGATGCCAAACCCAAAGTCGCGATCCTGCGAGAGCAGGGTGTGAACGGCCAGATTGAAATGGCGGCGGCATTCGTCCGTGCCGGTTTTGAAGCGATTGATGTNCACATGACTGATCTGATCGAGTCACGTGAGTCTCTTGAGCAGTTTAACGTGTTGGCGGCGTGCGGCGGATTTTCCTATGGTGATGTACTTGGCGCCGGCGGAGGTTGGGCCAAATCCATCCTGTTTAATGAACGTTTGAGCCGGCAATTCCGGGCCTTTTTTGAGCGTGAGACTACACTCAGCCTTGGAGTCTGTAATGGCTGCCAGATGATTTCTCTGCTGCGCCCACTGATCCCCGGTGCTGAGCACTGGCCGCGCTTCATGCGAAACCGGTCTGAACAGTTTGAAGGTAGACTGGTCATGGCCGCTGTGTCAGACAGTCCGTCGGTGCTGCTGAGGAATATGCAGGGTTCTCGTTTTCCCATCGCCGTCGCGCATGGTGAGGGGCTGGCGCACTTTGAGGGTGCAGCGCAATATCAGTCAATGGTCTCGTCGGGCGGTGTTGCTATGCGCTTTGTTGATGGTTTCGGTGCCCCGACTGAGCGCTATCCCGCAAACCCTAATGGGTCGCCGGGGGGCATCACGGGCATAACCTCGATGGATGGTCGGGCGCTCATCATGATGCCTCACCCGGAGCGTGTCTTTCGGACGGTACAGAGCTCCTGGCACCCCTCGCATTGGGGCGAAGATGCACCGGCCATGAGGATGTTCAGAAATGCCCGTAGCTGGCTCGGCTAAGCGTGTCATACCCGCTCTATAAGATTGAACTTTATGTGCCTGAATCGCATCTGGCTGCGGTGAAAACGGCTATGTTCGAGGCAGGTGCTGGCAGGGTCGGTAATTACGACTGTTGTGCCTGGCAAACCAGAGGTGAGGGGCAATTCCGACCACTGGATGGCAGTACGCCTTTTCTTGGCAAGCAGGGTCAGATCGAAACGGTAATCGAGTACAAGCTTGAGTTGGTGTGCGAAGAGCCATGCTTAGAAGCCGTGGTCGCTGCGCTCAAGCGGGGGCATCCCTACGAGGAAGTGGCTTATACGGTGATCCGAACCGAAACCTGAGCGGTCTCTGTAAGGACTGTTTGGGCTGCGCCGCGCGGACGAAGACTGGGAGTCGCTAAGCAGACTGGCCGGCAGTATTCCAGTCGCATTGAAGGCGGTGCGCAGCGATATCATGGCTCTCTGACTTATCTCGAGTCGACTTCGGTTTCACCGGCACTCTGTGCTGAGGTTTCGTTAGCGTTAAGGCTTCAGCTTCAGTGTGTGCAAACCAAACCTGGCCCTGTGCGCACCCGCATGCTCTGACAATACCTCTTCGTGAATCTGAATCAGTCCTGCGCGTCAGGTGTGCTCTGGCTGA
>NZJB01000012.1 GCA_002691885.1 Gammaproteobacteria bacterium | reverse complement strand
GACCAGTTCAGCATCCTCTACGACGAGCAATACCTTGATGGCGAATACATCGGACACGGTGCTATTTTGGCGACCCAGTATATAAATGATGGCGAGGTATTTACTGCCATTCGCTACATTAATGAGAAAGGTGAAGCCGGTTATTATTCGCCAGAAGGTGAAAGCATGCGCAAAGCATTCCTGCGCAGCCCCTTGGACGTCTTTCGAATCAGCTCAAACTTTAATCCGCGTCGGCAGCACCCCATTCTCAATACCATTCGAGCACACAAAGGGACTGACTATGCTGCGCCGACTGGCACACCAGTACGCGCCACCAGTCATGGTAGAGTAACCTGGGCAGCGCGCAAAGGTTCGTTTGGCAAGCTGGTAGTGGTCAAACATGAAGGCGGCTTCGAGACTAAATATGCCCATCTGTCGCGCTACGCCGTGCGAAAAGGAGAAAAAGTGCGACAGGGCGAGGTCATCGCCTATGTTGGTGCCACCGGAAGCGCCACCGGCCCGCATTTGCATTATGAGTTTCTAATGAATGGCGTTCATCAGAACCCGCGAACGATGCTCGACAGACTGCCAAAGGCGGTGTCCATCGAGCCGGAAGAAATGGATCGGTTCCGGTCCCAGACTACGCGGCTGCTCGACCATTTTCAGAATCTCAACATCAACCAGCTTCTCAGCCTCAGTCAGCCCAGCGCGGACTGAACCAGCATGTCTACTCGAGCGCTTTATATCGGGCTTATGTCAGGCACCAGTATTGACGCGGTAGATGCGGTGCTGGTCGATCTGGCTTCGCCCGCTCCATCTCTTATTGCTACCCACAGNCATCCTATNGCCGACGACCTTCGCGAAGCAATATTGACATTGTGCAGCGGCGATGTCNCNAGCTTGCCCGCGCTTGGTGANACGCATATCGCACTGGGAGAGTTATTCGCGCAGGCCAGTCTGAGATTNCTGGACCTCGCTGACATTGCTGCCAATGACGTCGCAGGCATCGGCAGCCATGGTCAGACCATCTGGCACGCACCGAATGGAGAAAAGCCCTTCACCCTGCAGATCGGAGACGCCAACATCATTGCAGAACTCACTGGAATCACCACAGTTTCAGACTTTCGCAGCCGCGATATGGCCGTCGGGGGGCAGGGAGCGCCTCTGGCACCATTGCTGCATCAACATCAGTTTGCTTCTGCCCGCACCAGCCGGGCAATTATCAATATCGGCGGGATCAGCAACATCACTTTTTTGAGCCCAGAGACACCNGCCTTCGCCTTTGATTCAGGGCCGGGTAATGTGCTGATGGACGGGTGGATAGCTAAGCATCGCGGGCGTAATTTTGATGAAAAAGGAAGCTGGGCCCGCGGGGGCATGGTTCACAAAGCACTGCTTGCTAAGCTCCAGCAAGATGCCTACTTCAGCAAGGGCGCCCCAAAAAGTACCGGCCGGGAATTATTCAACAGCGCCTGGCTTGAGNCCAAACTTGAGTCATTCAATCAACCGATGGCGCCNGTTGATGTGCAGGCTACTCTGGCTCAATTGACGATCCAAACCCTGGTCAACGCCCTTAAGGAGCATGGCGAACCGGAAGAAATTTACGTTTGCGGTGGAGGCGCACATAACAGGGTGCTGATGGAGGGTCTTGCAAACGCCCTCGCCTCAACGACAGTGAGCACTACCGAAGCGCTGGGGATTCACCCTGATTGGGTGGAAGCCATTGCGTTTGCCTGGATCGCCAAACAGACAATGGACGGCAGGGCAGTGGAGACATGCGGGTTCACAGGCGCCAGAACACCGGTGGTGCTGGGTGCTATTTACCAGCGGTAGATGGCAGAGAGGAAGGCGCATCTAGCACGCACTCGAATCAACACCGGGTTCTGCCACCAGCGGCAGCGCGAAGAGGGCAGACAGTCAAATCGAGAATGACGCACCGCAGCCACAGGTGGTGGCTGCCATGGGGTTATCCACCACAAAACGGGCGCCTTCCAGGCCTTCGGCATAGTCAATTTTTGCACCTACCAGATACTGGTAACTCAAAGGGTCAACCAATAACGCGGCGTCCTTGTTTTCGATAACGGTGTCATCTTCATTGACAGTTTCATCGAAAGAAAACCCATACTGGAACCCGGAGCAACCTCCGCCGGTCACAAAAACCCGCAGCTTCAGGCGGTCGTTGTCTTCCTCTGCGATCAGACTCTTGACCTTTGCCGCGGCATTATCGGTAAAGGTCATTATGACCGGCTCTGCTGTTTGGACTACTGACATGAGAACCTCTGTACGCTTTGAGCAACAGCCTGTGCGTTTAACTTTGTTTCAGGGGGGATCTTTTGGACGATCGGTCAAACAGCAGCTTGTTGCGATCTGCACCAACGAGCTTAGTGTCTGACTGGTTGGAGCCGATGTGCCTCAGGTTACCATTTACCTCTGATCCCATCACCATCTCGATCAGGTTGTAGTAAACGTTTCCCACCACCACCGCTTTGGCGGCCAGCTCAATGTGGGTTGCAGTACGCACATCGCCCTGCACCAAGCCATTGATCACCGCAGAGGGGACGCAAATTTCTCCCTCAACTGACCCGCCCTCGGCAATGCGGATGAGCGCGGCGGAATCGTCCTCCGCGTACATATTACCCTTTACCTTGCCTTCTATGATGAGCTCACCGGTAAAGTGAATATCCCCCACGATTTCGGTGCTCCGCGAGATGAGCGTGTGACCGTGGCTAGACGCCCGTGGCAATGTGCCTTTCGACTTACCAAACATCTGCTGTTTCCTGATTTCCGTTCTTATCCCGAGATTGCCGTATTAGCTGAAGCCACCCGATTTGGGGGTCACTACTCTAGGGCGACTACCCAACCGAAGTCCTCGTTGATCCGCTTGGACACCGGTTCAGTGGCAACGGCGGCGATCTGGATCCGATCCGGCTCAAAGCCTTCCGGCAGAGCCAATTCTCCCTCAATATTCTGAAAATATTTAAACCGGAGCCGGATGTCCAGCTCATCCTCAACCTCGGACAGGTCCCGAAGCGGCAGGACCACCTGCTGATCCTGCATTTGCCCAACCAGATTAAAATTAACATGGCCGGTCAGATAGGTGTCACCATCAGCATCAAGCTGGCGCATCATCAGCTTGTATCGATACCGGCCCGGAGACCGGGTCGCATCAATATCAAGCTGCCCGATCACCAGCCCTGTTTCTTTTGTCTCTTCCTCGACAACCTGCCGATAGAAAAGCACGTCTTCCTCTAGCTGCGCTACTCTTTGTCGCAGTGCGGTCAGCGTCTCCTGCAGCTCAGCGCCGGTCTGCTGATCCACCGCACTCAACCGATCCAGAATGGCAGCCTGTCTTTTCAGCGCTTCGTTCTCCTGACGCAGTTCAGTAATTTGAGCCGACAATTCACGCCTATCTGCTTGCTCGCCTTGCTGTGCCAAAACTGTGGTGTAGTACGCATAGCCCCATCCTCCGGCAGCACTGACCGCAACTCCGGTGAGCACCAGCAAAGCAAACAGAATACGCTGACCGGGCCGGTAAGGCACGACCATCATTTTTACCGGCCTGCTTCCTTTTACAACATTAGGCATTTCAATGACTCAACAGACTGAGATCTTCGTTAGGGCAATAAGGCAACGACATCAAGCCCCTTTGTTTCTTCTACACCAAACATGATGTTCATATTCTGCACCGCCTGACCCGANGCGCCTTTCACCAAATTATCCTCNGCGGCTAGCACGATNACTGTCTCGGTGTCCGGTAAATAGGATACGGCCAGGCTGCAGCGATTAGATCCTTTCACGTCCCGGGTCGCAGGCAACTCGCCGGGCGGAAGCACTTCAACAAAAGGCTCATCGGCGTAGCGCGTTTCATACAGAGCTTGCAACTGCGCCTGATCAACTGCAACACCTGCTTTTACCTGACCATACAGAGTCGCTAGGATACCTCGAATCATGGGCGTCAGGTGCGGCACGAAGGTCAGTCCCACCGGTCCCTGATTGGCCAGGGACAGTCCCTGACAAATTTCCGGATGGTGACGATGACCACTGACTCCGTAAGCCTTGATTGACTCACCGGCTTCACAATACAGAAAATCCTCGACCGCCTTTCGACCCGCGCCGCTAACGCCNGATTTGGCGTCGGCAATAAGNCTGGAGGTCTCAAGCAGGCCTGCTTCTATCAGCGGCAGAAAACCGAGCTGGACCGCAGTCGGATAACATCCGGGAACCGCGACTAACCTGGCCTGTCTGATTAGGTCGCGATTGACCTCTGGCAAGCCGTANACCGCCTCCTCAAAAAGATNAGGCGCCAGGTGAGAGGTCTGATACCAGCTTTCCCACAGCGAGACATCAGTGATGCGGAAATCCGCTGACAGATCAACCACACGAACGCCAGCTTCTAGCAACTCGGCGGCGGCTGTCATGGCGACCGTGTGCGGCGTAGCAAAGAAAACGACGTCGCAGTCTTTCAGAGCTGGGCTGTTCGGTTCTGAGAATGTCAGATCAATATGGCCTCGAAGATTGGGAAATTGTTTCGCCAGTGACCTGCCCTGCTGCTCTCGTGAGGTGACGACGAGCAGCTCAACATCCGGGCGAGGGACCAGCAGCCGCAGTAGTTCCACTCCGGTATATCCGGTCGCGCCTACGATGCCGGCCTTAATCATTGCTGACTTCCCTTCCCGGTCTGAACACATCAACAGCGCAATCTGCCGGTCATCGTAAGATCCGGTTCGCACTAGGCCCTACAAAAAGCATACACTGATACACTATAATTGCAATCTCACAGCCCAATTAATGCAAAAAATCAATAACTTAGGCAGCTGTATCAGTAGTCCCTGTAAAAATGAAGAGGTAGAATAGAGCCTCTAGCAAGCGACGAAGCCAAACCCATCGATGCTCTGGATCAAATCTTTTCACATTATCGCAATAGTTTGCTGGTTCAGCGGTCTATTCTACCTGCCACGGCTTTTTGTCTACCATGCCATGAGCGAGGATCAGATCAGCAAGGACCGGTTTGTCATCATGGAGCGTAAGCTCTTCTGGGGGATCACTACCCCTTCCATGGTGGTTACGCTGGCGCTGGGTTTCTGGCTACTCTACGGAAACTGGGGCTACTTCATGGCCTGGTGGTGGATGCACGTCAAACTGGCGATGGTAGCAATGCTCGTGACCTACCACGTCGTCTGTTGGTGGCACATGGTTCAACTGCGTGACGAACGCAGTGTCCGGGGCCACGTTTTCTTTCGGATTTTCAATGAGTTGCCAGTATTCCTGCTGGTGGGTGTCGTGATTCTGATCGTCGTCAAACCGACGCTGTAGTGCGGGACGCCAAACCGACAGTGATGTGTTTCTCTGGCCTGGATCCCACCGGGGGAGCCGGCATTCAAGCCGATGTCGAGACACTCTTCGCCCTCGGCTGCCACACTACACCGATAATCACCTGTCTGACCACTCAGAGCACGGAAAATGCGCTGAACGCCAGGGCTGTCGATGCCGACCTGATGAGGGATCAGGCCCTTACCGTGATCGCCGATATGCCTGTGCACGCGTTCAAGATTGGTCTGATGAGCGCCATTGAAGGCATCGAGGCCATCCATGCTGTAGTCAGTGAACATCCTGACATTCCCGTGGTAGTGGACCCCGTATTCACCGCAGGCGGCGGCTTTGAGTTTAGCGCGACCGACATCCGCGAAGTGCTGCGCAGTCTGTTGGTCCCCCTGAGCACCGTGTTGACCCCCAACCTTTTTGAGCTGACACGTTTGGTGCCGAACAGCGATTCAGCGGATTGCGCGGTCACAGAACTTCTGGAAACAGGCTGTCAGCACGTGCTTGTTACTGGAACTCATGACGAGACTGAAGCAGTTGAAAACCGCCTTTACTCGGGGGACGGCAAGGTTTCAAACCAGACATGGCCACGACTGAACGGCTCCTACCATGGCTCAGGCTGCACGCTGGCGGCCGCAATCGCCGGCTATCTGTCACTCGGTATTGAAGTGAAAGAGGCCGTCAGGCAGGGGCAAGATTTTACCTGGCAATCTCTGAAACACAGCTTCAGCCCAGGTTCTGGACAATCCATTCCAGATCGAGCCTACTGGAACAGGCGAGAGCAATAAGATGACTCGTCACCTGCGCGGCATCTACGCCATCACAAATGACCCCCTGATGACGTCAGAGCACTTCCTTGCTGCCGTCGAAGGCGCGCTCGCGGGTGGCGTCCGGCTGCTCCAGTACCGCAACAAAGCGTTTGCCACCCAGCCAGCTGACAGAAGGGTAGCGATCGGCTGCGAACTACTCGATTTATGCAAGCAATATCAGGTACCACTCTTGATCAACGATGACCTTGAGTTCTGCGCTGAAATTGGCGCGCAGGGCGTACACCTCGGCCAGCGAGACGGTGACTGCTGTTATGCTCGCGCGAGACTAGGGCCGGACGCCATCATCGGCATTACCTGCCATGACTCCCTGACACTGGCGCAAACCGCTGCAGCGGACGGGGCCGACTATGTCGCGTTCGGACGTTTTTTCCCCTCAGTCACCAAACCGGAGGCCGCGCCAGCGGCGTTAGACACTCTGTCCAAGGCTCGCAAACAGCTCGATATTCCGCTGGTTGCGATCGGCGGCATCAATGCGGACAATGGCGGCTCATTGATTGAAGCCGGTGCCAACATGTTGGCTGTGATTCATGGCCTGTTCGGCGAGCTTGACCAGTCCAACGTTGAAGACATCAGACAGCACGTCAGACAACGTGCTGAACAACTGACCGCTCTGTTTACCAGACAGGTCGGAGACGGCGCGCGAAGCAACAACATCATCTGAAGGTATCATTATGAAACACGATCGGTCCCAGGCACTTTTCGAGCAAGCGCAAAAAGTGATCCCGGGAGGGGTGAATTCGCCGGTACGCGCTTTCAAAAGCGTGGGTGGTAATCCGTTGTTTATCAAGGGTGGCGATGGCGCTTACGTGGTAGACAGCGACGATAACCGCTACGTGGATTATGTCGGCGCTTACGGACCTCTGATCCTCGGCCATCGCAACCCGGCGGTGCTGGCCGCTCTCAGCAAACAACTGGAAGCAGGTCTGGGCTACGGCGCAACAACTGCCGAAGAAGTGAGCATAGCCGAGAAAATGTGCGCACTCGTACCTTCGCTGGAACAGGTGAGGCTAGTAACTTCGGGCACTGAAGCCACCATGAGCGCCATCCGGTTGGCGCGGGGTTTCACCCGTCGTGACCTGATCGTCAAATTTGAAGGCTGCTACCACGGTCACGTGGATGGCCTTCTCGTAAAAGCGGGATCAGGCGCGCTTACACTCGGCGAGCCTGATTCTCTTGGGGTGCCAAAATCCTACACCGAACTTACGCACGTCCTAACCTACAACGACAGCGAGGGCGTAAAAAGTTTCTTCAAAGAAATGGGTGAGCAGGTTGCCTGCATCATCGTGGAGCCGGTCGCCGGCAATATGAACTGTGTGCCCCCGGTTCCCGGGTTTCTGGAAACGCTGAGAGAATGTTGCGATGAGTCCGGCAGCGTGCTGATCTTCGATGAAGTCATGACCGGTTTTCGGGTTGGTCTCGGAGGCGCTCAGGCTGTCTACGGAGTGACGCCTGATCTGACCGCTCTGGGTAAAGTTATCGGTGGCGGCCTGCCGGTTGGTGCTTTTGGCGGGCGCAAAGATATTATGGGTCATATTGCGCCTGACGGCGCGGTCTATCAGGCCGGGACGCTGTCAGGCAGCCCGCTGGCCGTGGCAGCAGGACTTGCTATGCTCGATGCTTTGACAGCGCCCGGATTCTATGACGAGCTGACGGCAACCACAGCGAGTCTGCTTTCAGGTATGCAGGAGCGGGCCGACGCAGCCGGCGTGCCGTTCACCACAAATCAGGTGGGAGGCATGTTTGGATGCTTCCTAAACAGCGCTGAAAAAGTCACCAGCTTGTCAGAGGTGATTACAGGCGACGCAGGTGCATTCCAGAAGTATTTCCACGTAATGCTGGAAAACGGAATCTACCTGGCCCCTTCAGCTTTCGAAGCCGGATTTGTTTCCAAGGCCCACGGCCCAGAGGAAATTCAGCATACGCTGGACGCAGCGGAAAAAGCATTCCACCGTATCAAACAATCCGTTTAACAACTGAGAACCAGTCTCCATGAAATATGACGTGTACGGCATCGGTAATGCCCTGGTGGATAAAGAATTTGAAATCGAAGATGACTTTCTGAAGGAGTTTTCGATCGAAAAGGGAATAATGACTCTGGTCGATCGTGAACAGCAAGATAGACTGCTGTCTGAACTTACCCAGCGCTACGGCGTAAAGGCCCGCTCCGGCGGCGGGTCTGCAGCGAATACCGTTTATGCCATCAGTCAGTTTGGCGGCAGTGCATTCTACTCGTGCCGAGTCGCCAACGATGAAAACGGCGATTTTTTCCTGCGGCAGCTGGGTGACGACAATATCCAGACCAACAAAAACAGTCAGCGTATGGAAGGCGTCAGCGGAAGATGCATTGTAATGGTGACCCCCGATGCTGAGCGAACCATGCACACCTATTTGGGGGTGTCCGACAGCATCTCCATCTCGGAAATGGATTTCGAGGCTGCATCAAACTGCGAGTACATGTATCTCGAGGGGTATCTGGTGACTTCTGACACCGCCCGGTCTGCCATCATTGAAATGAAGGACTTTGCCAAAAGTAACGGCATCAAAACCGCCCTAACTTTTTCTGACCCCTCCATGCTTGAGTACTTCAAAGACAACGTGAATGAAGTATTGGGTGATGGTGTGGACCTGCTTTTTTGCAACCTACAGGAAGCGCGGTTATGGTCGGGCGAAGTAAATCTGGATAGAGTTGTCGAAGCGCTGAAAACAATAGCCAAACAGTTTGCTGTGACCACTGGTGCAGACGGTTCTCTATTATGGAATGGCGAGCAGTTACTGAATATCGAGCCCCGCCGTGTCCCTGTGGTAGACACCAACGGCGCTGGCGATATGTATTCAGGCGCTTTCCTCTACGGNATTACTAACGGAATGGGCTTTGAAGAGGCTGGCTCTCTCGCCAGCGTAGCTTCNGCCACCGTCGTCACNAAGTATGGTCCGAGGCTCGATCCNAAAGCGCANAAGCAACTGATCTCGCTGTCTTAGCACTCAGTAATTTTAGGGGCAGGAACGCTCAGAGGACAGCGCTGTGCACTCATCGGCGGTTTTCTAGATAACATGACATGCGGTCACTAACAGACGCTAATCGGGAATTGCTGCCAGTGTTCCAATAACTGGCGATGTTGCTTCGCGCTAGCCAGTTAATCCGTCAACGAATTTTTTTACGCCTTCAAACCAGGATGATTCCTTCGGTGACTGGTGACGCCCCTCTTTTTTCTGGATGGACTGGAACTCTCCCAGAATTTCTCTTTGCCGTGACGTGAGATTTACTGGTGTCTCAACGACAACGCGACACAGCAAATCACCGGCNCCACCGCCTCTGATCGGCGTGACACCTTTGCCGCGCAATCGAAAAAGCCTACCAGTCTGAGTTTCTTTAGGAATTTTCAGTTTGACCTTTCCGTCCAGGGTTGGCACTTCCAACTCGCCTCCGAGTGCNGCATCGGCAAAGTTGATCGGAATTTNACAGTGCAGATTGCGCCCNTCACGCTCAAATATCTCGTGGGGTTTGATGCGCATTTCAACGTACAGATCTCCAGAAGGTCCGCCATGCACGCCGGCCTGCCCCTCTCCGCTTAAGCGAATTCGATCACCGTCATCCACTCCTGCCGGTACTTTGACGGACAGGGTCTTAGTTTCATCAGTGCTGCCGCGTCCGTGGCAGACATGGCAGGGATCTGTAATCTGTTTGCCAGCGCCCTGACAGCGCGGGCAGGTCTGTTGCACAGAGAAAAANCCTTGCTGCATACGTACCTGACCATGACCTCCACAGGTCGAGCANTTAACAGGCTCAGTACCGGGCGCGGCACCACTGCCATCGCAGTGCTTGCAGGAAACGGTGGTCGGGATACGAATCTTAACCGTAGTGCCCCCGACAGCACCCTCAAGATCAAGTTCCAGATTGTAGCGAAGATCAGCGCCCTGACGCACATGACTGCGACTGCCGCGGCCNCCACGGCCNCCTCCGAAAATGTCGCCAAAGATGTCACCAAAAATGTCACTGAAATCGGCAGCGCCGGCACTNGTCTGNCCTTCCACGCCGGCATGCCCAAACTGATCNTAGCGACNGCGCTTTTCCTTATCCGAAAGCACTTCGAAAGCCTCATTGGCTTCTTTGAATTTNTCTTCCGCTTCAGGATTATCGGGATTCCGATCCGGGTGATTTTTCATAGCCACGCGACGGTAAGCCTTTTTTATGTCGGCTTCCAAGGCGCCACGATCAACGCCGAGTACTTCGTAGTAATCCCGCTTAGACATGTCGCTCGCTGTTCTACTAATTCAAAATCATTGGTCCAAAGCGCGGAACTCAGTCATAGCTTAAGGTCCCATAACTGAGTTCTTAACAACCGCTAATGCGCCAACAGCGCGCAAGTCTCGTTACTTTTCTTCTTCCTTCACTTCCTCAAANTCGGCGTCGACCGCGTCTTCACCGGCTTCAGCTCCGGCATCCGCCCCACCGGTGTCTGTGGCTCCGGCTTCTGCACCTGCTGCNNCCTGCTCCGCGTAGAGTTTCTGAGCGAGGTTGGTAGAGGCNTCNGTCAAATCCTTAGTCTTGGCCTCAATATCNTCCTTGTCACCAGACTTCAGTGCCTCCTCGAGCTCGCTGATCGCGCCATTGATGGCCTCTTTTTCTTCGTCGGTTGCCTTGTCTCCTGCTTCCTCTAGCGTCTTTCTGGTGGCATGGATNAGGCCNTCTGNCGTATTNCGTGCCGAAATCAGCTCCTCGAACTTTTGGTCATCTGCGGAGTGGGCCTCGGCATCTTTGATCATCTGATCAATCTCTTCATCCGACAGACCGCTTGACGCCTTGATCACAATTGANTGTTCTTTACCGGTTGCCTTNTCCTTGGCCGACACGTTCAGGATGCCGTTGGCATCAAGGTCAAAGGACACTTCAATTTGCGGCATGCCTCGTGGCGCCGGCGGAATGTCAGCCAAATCGAACCTGCCGAGTGACTTATTCTCGCCGGCCTGCTTGCGCTCGCCCTGCACCACGTGAATGGTAACGGCTGTCTGATTNTCATCCGCCGTGGAGAATACCTGACTCTTTTTGGTAGGAATCGTCGTATTCTTCTCAATGAGAGGACTGGCGACACCCCCCAGTGTTTCGATGCCCAGGGTCAGCGGAGTNACATCCAGCAGCAGGACGTCATTGACATCGCCAGACAGCACTGCCGCCTGAATTGCGGCGCCCATGGCAACCGCCTCGTCCGGATTGACGTCCTTACGTGCTTCTTTGCCNAAAAAGTCTGCAACCTTCTGCTGGACCATCGGCATGCGCGTCTGACCACCAACCANAATCACATCGTCGATGCTGGAAGCATCCAGACCGGCGTCCTTCAGTGCGGTTTTCACCGGTCCTAAGGTATTCTCCACCAGCCCTTCGACCAGAGACTCGAACTTGGCCCGTGTCAATTTCTGAACCAGGTGCTTCGGTCCGCTGGCATCGGCGGTNATGTAAGGCANGTTGACNTCGGTCTGCTGCGACGAGGANAGTTCGATCTTGGCTTTCTCGGCTGCCTCTTTGAGACGCTGAAGCGCAAGTGGATCACTGTGCAGGTCCATGCCGGACTCTTTCTTGAACTCATCGGCCAAATAGTCGATCAGACGCAAGTCAAAGTCCTCGCCCCCTAGGAAAGTATCGCCATTGGTCGAGAGGACCTCGAAGGTGTGCTCACCATCCGTCTCAGCAATTTCGATGATCGAAATGTCAAACGTGCCGCCACCAAGATCGTAAACCGCGATCGTGGAGTCACCGGACTTCTTGTCNATTCCGTAAGCCAGAGCTGCTGCGGTCGGCTCGTTGATGATTCGCTTCACTTCGAGTCCGGCGATCTTGCCGGCGTCTTTAGTTGCCTGACGCTGAGAATCGTTAAAATACGCCGGGACTGTGACTACTGCTTCTTTGATCTCTTCACCGAGATAATCCTCGGCAGTCTTCTTCATCTTTTTCAGAACCTGCGCCGAAATCTGTGGTGGAGACATAGTATCGCCGTTGACTTCGACCCATGCGTCGCCGTTNTCGTTAGCCACCACCGAGTAGGGAACCATTTTGATGTCCTTCTGNACTACATCATCTTTAAACTGNCGNCCAATCANTCGCTTGATGGCGAACAGTGTGTTGCTCGGATTGGTGACGGCCTGACGTTTCGCAGGCTGGCCCACCAGGGTCTCACCATCATTAGTGTATGCGATAATAGAAGGCGTCGTCCGATCACCCTCTGCATTTTCAATGACCTTGGGCTCTCCACCGTCCAACACTGCGACGCAGGAATTGGTGGTCCCCAAATCGATACCGATTATCTTGCCCATTGTTACGATCTCCAGTTATCTGTACTCTCCGGCCTTAGATTTGCCGGTTTTCCACGTGCTCTGAATATTTGGCCAAGTCCCACAAAATCAAGGTGGTCTGGCAAAATATCCTGAATTAACTTAACTCTGCACCGAGCGGGTATCCCGCGGTTCTAATGCGTANGACTTGTCGTGTGAGTTGCTNTTCGCCCTCTTCTAGCTGGCCGGGGCACCTGCTTCCTTACTTACCACCACCATGGCAGGCCTGATGACACGACCATGCAAGGTATAACCTTTTTGCATTACCGCGATCACCGTATTGGGCTCCACGTCAGGGTTCTCNTGAATCGTCATCGCCTGGTGAACGGCGGGGTCNAAGGGCTCACCAAGTGGATCNACCACTACGATGTTGAATCTGCCGAAGCAGTCGGNAAAACTNTTAAGCGTAAGATCAACGCCCTCATGGATCGCCTTGACCNTCTCATCGTCGTGCTCCGCAGCAGCACTCAGAGCCCGCTCGAGGTTATCCATNACGGTCAACAGTTCGATNCTGAACTTTTCCAGACTGTACTTGTGCGCTTTTTCCACGTCCTGCTCGGTTCTCCGGCGAAGATTCTGCATTTCCGCCTGCACCCGGAGCAGGTCATCACGCGCCTGTCCGGCCGCACGTTCAGCCTCTTCAAGCTTTGCCAGAGCCACCGTCAGTTCATCACTGGAGGAGGTCTGCGACTCATGTGGCTGGTCGGTCTGCTCCTGCTGTCCCTCAGCTGCGGGAGAAATCTCCTCACCAGTCTCCTGATGCGGCTCGTTACTCATGCCCGTCACTACCTCAACCTTTTTAATATCCGCTAAAACAATTACTTATAAAACGCAGACCGGGCAAACTAGGCCAGCTGTCCTGCCGTTTTAGGTAACAACCGTGATATGGGGTCGCAATGGTGGGATTCAAGCGCCTTCCCGAGAGAATCAGACGGGCGCTTGGGAGAAACCGGAAAAACCAGAATTAGTGAAAACATATAGGGTCATACCCTATACTTTGTGTCATGTTGTCTCACCTCAGCATTAGAAATTACGCCACCGTCGAGTCACTGGAAATCGAATTCCAGCCCGGCATGAGCGTCATCACCGGCGAAACGGGTGCGGGCAAATCGATTATTCTGGGCGCTCTGGGCTTCACCCTCGGGGATCGGGCCGACAAAACTATTGTTCGGCCCGGCGCGAGCCGTGCTGATATCGTGGCAGAATTCTCGATAAGCGACATCAAGTCCGCTCAATCCTGGCTCGCAGACAACGATCTGGTACTTGAGTCTGACCCTTATCAGTGCATGCTGCGCAGAGTAGTCAACCACGACGGACGCTCCCGCGGCTATATCAACGGATCCCCGATAACCCTGACCAATCTGAAAGATTTGGGTGACATGCTGATGGACATCCACGGCCAGCATGAGCATCATTCCTTGCTGCAACGAGCCACCCACCAGCGCCTGTTAGATGACTTCGGCGTGGATCAGAAGCTTCGCGATAACCTGCTATCAACCTGGAAACAATGGCAGACCAATCATCAAAGGCTGACTGCTCTTATAAATAAGACTAGTGAATCATCTGCACAGTCACAACTGCTCGCCTACCAGTTGTCAGAAATCGAGGAACTGAACGTCAAGGACGATGAACTTGAGCAGTTGGACGCTGAATTCAAGGCCCTCAGCCATGCCGATGAAACGCTGAGTGTTGTGCATGGAGCGCTTGAAGAGTGTGACGGCGACGAGCAGTCTCTGGCCAATCAAATTTCACAGATTGCGCAGCGCCTGCGCAGTCTCACGGCAAATGCTGAGGCGCTGGGGCCGGCGATTGCGCTGATGGAGGCCGCTGAAATTCAGCTAAGTGAAGCAGTCAACGAACTGCTAAGTTTTGGCGAAGGATTTCAGGCCGACCCGGAACGCCTCGAAACCGTGAATCGCAGACTCGGCGCTCTGCATGATTTAGCCCGCAAGCATAAAGTTCCGACCAGCGACCTGGGCCAGTTGATCATGGATCTGAAGGACCAGATGTCCAGATTTGAGAACTTCGGTGACGAGCTGGAACAACTGCAGGCCAACGACGGTCTGCTGCGAGAGCAACATTATGAGCTGGCGACTGAAATGTCCAAGCAGCGGCGCCGCGCTGCCAAAAAACTGGAGAAAGCTGTCAACAGCGAATTGAAACATCTCGGCATGCCTCATGCCGAGATGACCGTTACGCTGACCACAATAGCAGGTGATGCGCCATCACAGCAGGGCCACGAGAGCGCAGAGTTTCTGGTTAGCACAAACCCGGGGCAAGCTGCCAAGTCCCTAATCAAGGTTGCCTCAGGCGGTGAGCTGTCGCGAATCAGTCTGGCGATTCAGGTTATCACCGCACAGGTCTCAGAGACACCAAGTCTAGTTTTCGATGAGGTCGATGTCGGCATCGGCGGTGGCGTGGCGAAAGTAGTTGGTAAAATGCTGCGTCAACTGGGAAAAAACACGCAAATTCTATGTGTGACTCACCAAGCCCAGGTTGCCGGGCAAGGACACCACCACTTTTACGTCAGCAAAAGCGCTCATTCAGATTCAACCGTGACGTCCGTGCTGGCGCTCAAAGACGACCAGATCGTCAGGGAAATTGCCCGGATGCTGGCTGGAAAGGAATTCAGCGAAGAGTCTCTGGCCCATGCTCAACAGTTGGTCGCCAATCTCAACTAGACTTTGAGCAAGCCGATGTCCCTATGTGTTCAAGCTAGTGCGTAACGTAAGCCGCAAAGCAGGCGGCTCCTGACGATACAGAGAGATGTCCACGACCTGACGCTACTCAGACAATGTGCAGCTGTTGTGCGTTATCCAACTGCAACAAATCGCAGTTAATAGTCATCAACACGTCCAGGTCAGCGAGGTAGGTGAGCATGGTGTCGCCACCAGTCTGCATAGCCTGTCACAAGAGGAATGCACAGAGGAGCTGAGCCAGAAGCCGGAGGTCGCTGTGGTCACCAATGCTGCGATGGAGAACGCGCCCGGGTCACCAACCGCAACTTGACCTTGTTTAGCGCTTTTTACGAACGTAGAGCACTAATGAGTGATCGATAATTTCGTAGCCGCGCTCGGCAGCGATCGCATGCTGTCGCACCTCAATCTCCTCGTCGACGAACTCAATCACCTCGTTGGTATCTACATCGACCATATGGTCATGGTGATCATCGGGCATCAACTCAAAAACCGAGTGACCTCCCTCGAAATGATGCCGTGACACCAGACCTGCTGATTCGAACTGGGTAAGCACGCGGTAGACAGTAGCCAGCCCAACGTCTTCTTCGGCTTCTATCAATGCCTTGTACACATCCTCAGCGCTTAGATGCTTGGTTTCAGACTTTTCGAGAATCTGAAGAATTTTCACTCGCGGCAAAGTGACTTTGAGGCCGACGGCGCGAAGTTCCTGATTTTCGGAGCTCATTTTAAACCTTACTTTGCATGGTAGATATAAGCATTCGTACCAACTGACCATTCCTAATTATCGATTTATTCTAACCCGTAATTTGCTAACCCAGATAACGGTGAATTTGACTATGCCAGCAATACCGTTATTATGCCCGCTCATCCCCATGGTGGAAAGCACCGCGCCCCAAAAACTGACCGACATCAAACCGATGAATACCACCAAAAGCCTCAGGTCCCTTCACCATATGCTATGTCGGAGTCTGAAACCGTTGTTGCTTTTCTGCGCGACCTTGCTAATCTCCTGCAACAACGTAGGCTCCATGGATTTTCCCGGAGTCTACAAAATCGGAATCGCGCAGGGCAACATCATCACTCAAGAAATGGTCGACCAACTACGCCCGGGAATGACTAAACGCCAGGTGATTTTTGTCATGGGCACGCCTCTGGTTCGTGACCCGTACCATCAGGATCGCTGGGATTACATCTATAACTTTCAGCCAGGGGGGGGCATTCGGGGACAGGAACGCATTTCTGTCTTCTTCATCGATGATGAGCTTGTCAGCTTTACCGGCGACTTTGTACCAACGGGCTCGTCAGTTCCGACCGAGGAAGTTAGTGACAGTTAGCTCGACGCCCTACTACTAATTCGACAATCGAGAAGTGACTTTTCTAAACCCACAAGTATTTCTTGTCGCCTGCTGATGACCTCGACACGGCTATCCGGCATAAAATTAAAGCGAAGCTGCGTAACCACATTGTCGACTTTGTTAAATCCTATAAAGCCCTCAGATGTTATAAAAACACCTTTTAGTCGTTCTACATCTAAACCCTGAAAAAGTGAGAGAAGCTTCACTGAATCGAATTGCCAGCCCGGATTGAATATCCAACCGCGACTAAAGAAGCCTTCCCCCGCATTATCCGCACTTACAAACCCTTCTCTAGGTGTATCAAGCGTCGGTGGTAAAGCAGACGAGCTGTTCACGGGCGCAGCGTCGCGATAAGCGTTTTGGTTTTTTTCACTTGCAGCTCGAGCAAGCCATTCCAGCTCTACAGCGCCATGTTGGACCTGATAAATTTGTTTGTCATCAAGGCCGAATTTGGCATCCATATACTCGACTAGAAGAGGAAACTCATTAGATTGATATAGATCAGCCTTATTTGCTATGACTACTTCAGCGATCTCGATTTGCTGATTGAAAGTCTCATTAGACGTATACCTGGCATCGCTAATTTTTCTGGCATCAACCAAGGAGAGAGTAGCCTGAAGATTCAAAACGTCGCGATAAGATTCACCAGACAGAATAGCGAGAACTTCCTTTGGATGCCCTAACCCTGTCGGCTCAATCAGAAGGCGGTGTGGCNTGGACTCCTTAAGCAATAGGTTTAANGCCATCTGCATCGGTAGGCCGTTAGTACAGCACATACAACCACCGGGAACCTGACTAATTGTCACGCTATTGTTTTGNCCCTTCGCACTGGAGAACAAATTTGAGTCAATGCCAACTTCGCCAAACTCGTTGACTAATATAGCCCAACGTTCTTCTGCCGGTTTCTGAGACAGCAACTTTTGAATTACAGTAGTTTTCCCGACTCCAAGAAAACCTGTAATGATGTTGGTTGGAACCTGAGTGATTGAGTTTTTGTCGCCNGTAGCCGNCATCATTCACTCTNAATCATCAATGGNCCGACAGTCTTGGCTNCGGCTAAGCAAGAAATTGCGNACATGAGCGAAACCAACAATTAAGGTTGCCGNTCCAGTTAANGTAGCTTCACCGATTTCACCGATGATTTCCTCACCGATAATTAGAACTAGAAGAAGTAAGCAAATGCCGCAAGCTCCAGTAATCAGGGCGGTATACTGCCCATGTTTGCGGAGCCCCATGACGAGCGCCAGTAGACTGATTGGCAAGACCAAAAATACCATCCCAAAGTGAAACCGCTCATCGTTAATGAATGTTGCAGCCAGTGATGGCAAGATCAGTAATGGCATCAGAGATAGCAAGCAATGTGTAATGCACAGCAGTGATAAGCCTACCGCTGCTGCGTCAAGTGTTGGTTGTGAGTTTTTCATTTGCTCTTGCCTGAAGCCGAGTGAAATAGAATGTGNCCAAGTTCGCTCAAAAGCCGATCGATTNCCNGCANCACACAGACTATAGTCGTTTNTTAAATTGATACTGTATAACATCGCGCATTCTACGCCACTCCCGTTATTAACGCCATAGCGAAACCNAGGATGCANCTCTGCCGCATAGGCTACCTGCGCGCTTTGATTGTTTTCACACAGGTCGTGATCGAACAGCACCTGGCCGATCCGGAAAGCGAAGAGGGATGCTGTTACCTATGNCAGGGCCATGGTGTTGACGNAGGCAGTTGCGAGCGTTGATTTTGGTGNGATACCGAGTTGGTTTTCCGGAGGCTCNNTTTCGAATCAAGCTCTGCAAGCAAAGGCAATTGGGGCGGGCNCCCAAGTGCACTTNTGATAGAGCGTTCGCGGAACACACAGGCAAAGTTGCGCCCTTTTACTGGACTAAGCAATCTTGCCTGCTTAATNTNATGCCCNTTTTGAAGTTATAGTCACTGTCTCTCCATCCATNTCAAGACCGAGATAGAANCAGTCCTTGCGCCCAGTATGGCAAGCACTTCCCTCTTGTCTGACCTTACACAATACAGCGTCCCCATCACAATCGAAGCTGATCGACTGGACTGATTGGTAGTGACCGCTCGTTTCTCCTTTGAGCCAAAGTTTTTGCCTACTGCGCGACCAGTAGGTCATAAAGCCGGTACTGATTGTTTGCTCCAGCGCGACTCGATTCATCCACGCGAGCATTAACACCGTCCCGGTTTCAACATCCTGAGCAATGACTGGCATCAGTCCCGCATCGTTAAATCTGAGCTGCTCAACTAATTCTCTGAATGGGACCTGATCGCCCGGCTCAGAATTTTCCAGCTCCCTGAAGAAATCTATGTCCAATGCGTTCATCTTTTTTCCACACAACAACGAATTGCGAATTTGAGCGTGCTCTTTCGAAAATCGTTGAATTAAAGTATGACCCCTTTAGTGGTCAAGCTTACCCGATATAACCCAGTCCGGGCAGTCATGTACAAATCGGAACCGTCACCACCCCAGGCAACATTGGCCGGCAACTCTGGCGTGGCTTATGTAGGGGTGTCTGATGTAGCCTCTACGACAGGCTATGAGCTGAGTGCAGGCAACGAACTAGAATT
>NZJB01000011.1 GCA_002691885.1 Gammaproteobacteria bacterium | reverse complement strand
GAGTGAAAAGTTACTATTATTCAACATTATAAGGACTAAACCGGACAAAATAAGATAGGAAATTGGTCGGGACGACAGGATTTGAACCTGTGACCACCACACCCCCAGTGTGGTGCGCTACCAGACTGCGCTACGCCCCGAAAAGAATTGAAGTAGAAGGCCTTCGTCTCGGTCTACAACGACTTGATCACCTCTTCNAACTCTTTGATCAGAGTNTTTAGTTCGCCNGNNCNNACCTGTGATGCTGCCACATCTTCAGGGCTGTCGGTCATCTTCTGCCGAGCGCCGCCGATTGTGTAGCCCTGCTCATAAAGNAAGCTTTTGATTTGCCGTATCAGAATGACGTCCTGCCTTTGATAGTATCGCCGGTTACCCCGCCGCTTCACAGGCTTGAGCTGGGGGAATTCCGCCTCCCAATAGCGCAANACATGGGGTTTGACCGCGCAGAGCTCGCCAACCTCACCGATGGTAAAATAGCGCTTCGGAGGAATNAGAGGAAGTNCGTCGTTATTCTTCGCTTCCAGCATATCCTTCTACTCTTGCTTTTAGCTTTTGCCCTGGCCGAAAAGTCACTACCCGTCTTGCCTTAATTGGGATTTCCTCGCCAGTTTTTGGGTTACGGCCGGGCCGTTGTTTTTTGTCTCTGAGATCAAAGTTTCCGTACCCGGAAATCTTGACCTGTTCATTACGCTCCAGCGAGAGGCGAANTTCCTCGAAGAACTGTTCTACGACCTCTTTGGCTTCTCGCTTGTTGAGGCCCAATTCTTCAAAAAGACGCTCGGCCATGTCAGCCTTTGTAAGCGCTCCATCTGCCATGGTTCATCCCTACCTATTTCCGCAAATCTGCATTAAATTCTTCTTGTATTGCATTGATGCAATTACTAATTATTGCAGTAACCTCTTCATCGCTAAGAGTGCGGGAAGGATGTTGCCACGTCAAGCCCAAAGCCACACTTTTTTGACCTTTGACGATTGCATCCCCTTGATAAACATCAAATATTCGCAGGTCGGTCAGAAACTCACCGGCGCTGGCTCTGACCAGATTACTGATAGAATCCGCAGATACGGCCTCATCAATCACTATCGCCAAATCTCGTTGCACCTCAGGGTATTTAGACAGCGCTTTTACCTGCGGCATGCGCGCCTTCAGCANAGTATCNAGACGCAGCTCAAAAACAAATACCGATTGATCTAAATGCAGCTCTCGCTGAATTGCCGGGTGAAGTGCGCCGAGNACTCCGACTCGATCACCCTCCGGATTCCTGATCTCGGCGCACTGGCCTGGGTGATAGCCTGTCTCTGCCGCCGGGTGGAAACTGAGCTGGCCGGTATTACCGCCAAGGCCGAGCAATACCTCAACATCACCCTTCAGATCATAGAAGTTTGACAGTTCTCGGCGATTAGACCAGCTNTTTGGCAGCTGGCTTCCGGCAATCAGCCCCCCTACTCGGGCCTCTTGCTGAATCTCTTCACCTCTGCGCTGAAAAACCAAGCCAGTCTCAAAAAGCCTGAGCCGTTCGTGCTGACGGTTGGCATTGTGCTGATAACTCGAAAGCAGACCGGGAAGCAAAGTGCAGCGCATTACCCCCATTTCCTCAGAAATCGGATTCTGCAAGGGAATAACCTGTTCTGATCCGGTGATCAATTCAGAAAGAGCAGGATCGATAAAACTGTAGGAGATNATTTCCTGATAGCCAAGCGCCACCAGATGATCCCGCAAGCGATTCATCTCGATGGTAGTCTCTGAGCTTTTCGGGAAGCGCTGAGAGCTGAGACCAGACGTTTGTGGAATATTGTCATACCCGAAAATTCTCGCCAACTCCTCGATCAGATCAGCCTCTATGCTGACATCAAACCGATAGCTCGGCACCTCAACCTTTAAGGATTCATCGTCTTCAGTCGTTATGGCAAACCCAAGACGCGAAAGAATGTCTGCCGTNTCCTCAGCGCTGATGGTGACACCNAGATACTTTTTTATGCTGGCAAACCGCAACCGCACAGTATTGCGTTCAGGCAACGCACCAATTGCCTCNGTAATCGGNCCCGGCTCTCCACCAACGATATCAAGCAGCAACTCAGTGGCTCGCTCCATGGCTCTGTGCTGCAACTNGAAATCAACCCCCCTCTCATAGCGGTGAGCCGCGTCAGTATGCAGGCCAAAAGCCCTTGCTCTCCCGGCAATCGATAAGGGCGTAAAAAAGGCACATTCGAGAAAGACGTGTTCCGTNGCGTCACTCACTGCGGTGNCAAGCCCTCCCATCACGCCNGCCATNGCAACCGGTTTATCCTCGTCAGCTATCACCAAANTATCGCCGTTCAGCGCTATTTCCTTGCCGTCAAGCANGGTGATCGCCTCNCCATCATCTGCCATCCTCACGCAGATCTTGCCGGAAAGCTTCTCGTAGTCGAAGGCGTGCATCGGCTGGCCCAGTTCCATCAGAACAAAATTGGTNACATCAACGATCGGGTCAACACTGCGCAGCCCAGAACGTCGGAGCTTTTCCTGCATCCACAGTGGCGAACTGGCATTCAGCTTTACATTCCGGATCACCCGCCCTAGGTAGCGAGGGCAAGCATCGGTTGCGCTGATGATGATGGAGAATTCTTCATTGTGAACTGNCCCCACAGCATTGAAATCGGGCTCGCACACTTCTTTTCGACTCAGCACCCCCACCTCACGGGCTATTCCCCGCATACCAAGGCAATCACCTCGGTTTGGCGTCAGATCTAGNTCAATCATGGAATCAAAGAGCTGCAAGTAAGCACGAAAGTCTTGCCCTACGGGCGCGTCAGATGGAAGCNCCATCANTCCGTCAGAACTTTCTTCCAGGCCTAACTCTTCGGCAGAACAAAGCATCCCATGAGATTCGACACCGCGCAATTTCGCTTTGATAATCTTCAGCGGTTTGGGTTGCTCCGTTTTAATTTTAGCGCCGACCATGGCAAATGGTGCTTTCATCCCCGACACCACGTTGGGGGCGCCACATACGACCTGTTGCTCATGTTCTCCATCGAAGACCGAACATACGCGGAGCTTGTCTGCGTCAGGATGCTGCGTTACCTGCCTGACCTCAGCTACAACTATCCCGCTAAACTCCCGGGCAACAGGCGCANTTCCATTCACTTCAAGCCCCGCCATGGTTAAAGTTGCAGCAAGCTCTTCAGTTGTTAGCTCGGAATCAACCCATTCGCGCAGCCAGCTTTCACTGATGATCATTGTTCACCCTAGTTAAATTGCCTGAGGAAACGAATGTCATTTTCAAAGTAGAGTCTGAGGTCGCCCACGCCGTAGCGCAGCATGGCCAAACGCTCTACCCCCATACCAAAAGCGAACCCCGAGTAGATTTCGGTATCTACACCAGACATTTCAAGCACTCTGGGGTGGACCATGCCGCAGCCCATAACCTCAAGCCAGCCGGTATAGCCGCAAATTCTGCAGCCCTTCCCTTTACAGCTTACGCAGCCCATATCGACTTCAGCGGAGGGCTCAGTGAAAGGAAAATAGGAAGGGCGAAAGCGTACGGGCATTTCTACTTCAAAGTANGCCTGCAGAAACTCAACCACGGTTCCCTTGAGGTCAGCCATGCTCACTGACTCGTCCACNAACAAACCTTCAACCTGGTGAAACATTGGCGTGTGGGTCAGGTCGGAGTCGCAGCGATAAACCCGGCCCGGACAGATCATTCGAAATGGAGACTGTCCAGTTTCCATGACATGAACCTGGACAGGAGAGGTATGCGTTCGAAGTACGGTGCCGGGACTGACATAAAAGGTGTCATGCATAGCTCGGGCGGGATGGTGCGCCGGAATATTGAGGGCTTCAAAGTTGTAATAGTCATCTTCGATCTCCGGACCTTCGGCCACGTCATAACCGGCACCGGCNAAGATCGATTTTATCCGCTCTATGGTCATAGTAATCGGATGCAGCCCGCCCTGGCTNTGCCTTCTGCCTGNCAAGGTCACATCAAGCCGACNNGCCTCAAGNCGTTCATTCAGGGCACGCGCAANCAGGGCTTTTCGTTTGAGCTCAAGGGCTCGCTGGAGATTTTTCTTGGCGAGATTGATTTGCTCNCCGGCCGCCGGCCGCTGCCCAGCAGGGAGNTTGCCCAGCGTCTTCAGAAGATCAGTAAAACTGCCCTTCTTTCCTAAATACTGTACACGTAGCGAGTCCAATGATTTCTCATCACTGGCACGCTCTATGTCCAGNAGAGCTTCGGATAGAAGAACTTCAGAATCGACCATTATCGGCAGCCAGCTTAGGCTGCCAGGCTCGCTTTGGCTTGATCGACAATGGCGGTAAAAGCAGGCTTGTCGTTTACAGCCAAGTCGGCAAGGACCCGACGATCGATATCAATGTTCGCTTTCTTTAATCCGGTAATAAGCTGGCTGTAGCTCATGCCGTTTTCTCTGGCCTGGGCGTTGATTCGCGTGATCCAAAGGGAGCGGAATACCCGCTTCTTNGCGCGNCGATCGCGGAAAGCATACTGGCCNGCCTTGGTAACCGCCTGCTTGGCGACTCGAAAGATACGGCTACGCGCGCCATAATAACCTTTGGCCTGTTTGAGGACTTTTTTGTGACGCCGATTGGCGACCACGCCGCGTGTTACTCGGGACATGATTTATCTCCTGACTTTGCTGTACGGTTCAGACTAGATTTCTTTCAGCATTCGCTTCACTGCTGGCACATCAGCNGCATGGACCTCAGTAGTGCCGCGCAGCTGACGCTTACGCTTAGTCGTCTTCTTGGTCAGGATGTGGTTCTTATTCATGCTCTTTCGCTTGAATCCCGAACCGGTCTTCTTGAACCGCTTTGCGGCCCCGCTGTGGGTTTTCAACTTTGACATAGTTTCGTACTCCGCATTTAACGCCAGCAGCACTGCGCATCGATGTACACAGCGTTGGAAGCTTCTGACGTCTCACCGCCTGAGCGATGGTTGATTGACTTCTGACAGACCCAAATCGCTAACCCGGCGAGAGTCGGCAAAGGCCGCTGGTATCGCCCGTGTGGCTGAACAATTTTCTAACTGTCAGCGCTTTTTGGCCGGCCCCAGTACCATGACTATTTGCCGCCCCTCCATCTTGGGCTCCTGCTCAACAGTGCCGTAGTCAGCCAGATCCTCTCGAATCCTTGACACAAGTTCCTGTCCAAGATGTTGATGGGCAAGTTCACGACCTCGGAATCGTAGCGACACCTTGGCCTTATCCCCATCTTCAAGGAAACGAATCAGGTTGCGTAGTTTTACCTGATAGTCCCCTTCTTCCGTCCCTGGTCGAAATTTAACTTCTTTTACCTGAGTGCGGCGCTGTTTCTTCTTGTTGGCCGCTTTCTGCTTCTTCAGGTCAAAAATATGTTTGCCATAATCCATAATCTTGCAGACCTTAGGGTCTGCATCCGGTGCGATCATCACCAGATCTAGCTTGACTGCTTCCGCCGCAGCGCGTGCGTCAGCAATCGGAACAACCCCGACTTGCTGGCCGTCTGCTCCGACGAGCCGAACCTCTTCGGCTTCAATAAATTCGTTGATCAGTGGCTTCTTAGCGCTGCTTCTTATCATACGCGCTGACGCTCAGACCCTGTTACTCTGCTAATGGTCACACTCCTTCATCACACAAAACCGCCACTCTACTGAGGGACCTGGTTAGCCTAGCTGCGTCCATAGTTGGACACATCCCGCTGCAAGTGGCCACAAAACGCATCCAGCGACATCGCGCCAAGGTCTGATCCNTCGCGTGCTCGGACAGCGACCGTGCGGCTCTCCACCTCTTTGTCACCCACAATNAATAGATAGGGAATCTTCTGGAGNGTAAGCTNGCGAATTTTAAAGCCGATTTTCTCATTTCTCAAGTCCGATATCGCCCTAAACCCTTTGTTTTTCAGGGATTCTTCAACCTGTGTACAATACGCGCTCTGCTTGTCTGTGATATTGAGAACAGCAACTTGCTGTGGCGCCAGCCAGGTTGGGAATTTCCCTTCGTAATGCTCGATGAGTATGCCAATAAATCGTTCCAATGAGCCAAATAGAGCGCGATGCAGCATGACCGGGCGCTTGCTGCGATCGCCGTTCTCATCCACATATGCAATATCAAAGCGCTCGGGCAAATTCATATCGACCTGCAAAGTGCCGCACTGCCAGTCCCGGCCAATGGCGTCGCGCAGGACAAACTCAAGTTTCGGCCCATAGAATGCCCCTTCACCGGGATACAGAACGTAGTCCAGATTCATCGCCGTGAGTGAATTCAGCAGAGCTCCTTCTAGCTTGTCCCAGACCTCATCGCTACCAATGCGTTTTTCCGGCCGTGTCGAAAGCTTGATAACCACTTCCTCAAACCCGAAGTCTTTGTAGATGTCCAGAACAAGGGCGACCACGTCCATGCATTCTTGTTTCATCTGGTCTTCAGTACAATAAATATGCGCATCATCTTGGGTAAAGTGACGCACGCGCATCAGACCATGTAATGCACCCGAAGGTTCGTAACGGTGAACCTTGCCAAATTCAGCCATTCTCAGAGGCAAATCGCGGTAGCTTTTGAGCCCCTGGGCAAACATCGACACAGAGCCGGGGCAATTCATGGGCTTCAATGCGAAAATACGCTCATCTTCGGTCTGGGTCGTAAACATGTTTTCACGGTAGTTAAACCAGTGACCAGATGTCTCCCACAAACTGCGATCCATAACATCCGGAGTGTTTACCTCGATGTAGTTAGCTTGTTCCTGCCTCCTGCGCATATACTCCAGCAGGTTTAGAAACAGTTTCCACCCTTTCGGATGCCAAAACACTGAGCCAGGCGCTTCCTCAGCCATGTGGAACAAACCGAGTTGTTTGCCAATTTTGCGGTGATCTCGCTTCTCCGCCTCCTCCAAACGCTGTAAATAAAGGTTCAAATCCTTTTTGGAGGACCATGCGGTACCGTAAATGCGCTGCAGCATTACATTGTTAGAATCGCCGCGCCAATAGGCCCCGGCAACTGAAGTCAGCTTGAATGCTTTGAACTTTCCAGTGCTGGGAACGTGCGGACCACGGCACAGGTCAATAAAGTCACCCTGTCGATAAAAAGAAAGATCTTCATCACCAGGAATGGATTCGATAATCTCGACCTTGTACTTCTCACCCATTTNTCCGAAAAGCTGCACCGCTTCTTCGCGCGATAGGATCGAACGTTCCACTTGTAGATCTTCTTTGACGATCTCTTCCATGGTTGTTTCGATGGCTGCCAAATCTTCCGGGGTGAACGGACGCTCAAAAGAGAAGTCATAGAAGAAACCATTTTCAATCACGGGGCCGATTGTGACCTGCGCATCAGGGAAGAGTCGCTGCACGGCCTGAGCCATAAGGTGGGCGCAGGAGTGGCGGATCACTTCAACCCCATCTGTATCCCGGTCAGTGACAATAGAAAGCGNNGCATCAGTATCGATCGTATAGGAGGTATCGACTAGTTCTCCATCAACACGACCAGCCAAAGCGGCCTTCGCCAGACCTGGTCCTATCGATTCTGCAACACCAGCTACTGTGACGGGCCGATCATATTGTCGAGTGCTACCATCAGGTAAAGTGATTTGAGGCATTGCTAAAACCCGATACTAACTAATTAGATCGAAAAGGCAGCTTGGCTGCGATTCCACCGTGATTAATTTNTGCTAATCCAGAAGTTGCGCTGCNGGTTGTGCGCTNGCGCANACCACACCGCTTACTTATGCGGAATGGTAGGCACGACCAGATTCGAACTGGTGACCTCTACCATGTCAAGGTAGCGCTCTAACCAACTGAGCTACGCGCCTGTTGCCTGATCAATTAGCCGGCCAACCAAGCAAAACTGGTATTCCTGAAGTTTTCGGCTCAATTAGCGAGGCGGCGAAATTATACGGAATTACGCGCACCCATGTCGACGAATTTGTCGGGAAAAATGCCACCAAGTCATTGCCTTAGCATCCGTTGTTTAAGCTTCGCGATGCGATCCCGGGTGGCTGCTGCTTCCTCAAAAGCGAGGTTCTTAGCTTGCTCATACATCAGCGATTCCTGCTGGGATATTTCCTTGCGGATCTCTTCCGGATCCGAAAAATCCATTTTTCCGTAAGCATTCGCCGTTTCGGCNACCGAGCGACCGGAACGCCGAGAATCTGACCCCTGCTTGGCATAGGCGCCCTCCATAACATCCAGGATGCGCTTAGTCACCCCTTTTGGCGTAATGCTGTGTTCGAGATTGTAAGTGAGTTGCGTATCACGTCTCCGATTGGACTCATCCATCGCTCTTTGCATCGATCCGGTAATAGCATCCGCATACAGAATTGCCTTGCCATTCAGATTTCGCGCTGCCCTGCCAATAGTCTGAATCAATGAACGTTCAGATCGAAGAAATCCTTCTTTGTCTGCGTCAAANACAGCAACCAGAGAAACTTCTGGAATATCAAGTCCCTCCCGCAGCAGATTAATACCCACCAGCACATCAAAATTACCCANCCTGAGATCCCGCAGAATTTCAGACCTCTCTACCGTATCGATGTCTGAATGCAGATAGCGAACCCGTATGCCATGTTCCGCGAGATAATCGGTCAGATCTTCAGCCATTCGCTTGGTCAGGACAGTAACAAGAACGCGTTCCTGATTTGCCACGACCCTGTTAACNTCAGACAACAAATCATCGACCTGAGTTGAGGCTGAGCGCACCTCTAATTCCGGGTCAACCAGCCCAGTTGGACGAACCACCTGCTGTACCTGCTGCCCTTCATGCTCATTTTCGTATGGGCCGGGAGTGGCAGACACGTAGATAATTTGAGGGGTTAGCGACTCCCACTCTTCAAATCGTAAGGGGCGATTGTCCAACGCTGATGGCAAGCGAAAACCATACTCCACCAACGTTTCTTTACGCGATCGGTCTCCCTTATACATCGCCCCTAACTGCGGTATCGAGACATGCGACTCGTCTGCGACGACCAAGGCGTTTTCCGGCAGATAGTCGTAAAGCGTAGGCGGAGGNTCTCCGGCAACCCTACCCGACAGATAGCGCGAGTAATTCTCTATGCCGTTGCAGTAGCCCANTTCCTGAATCATCTCCAGGTCAAATTTGGTTCTCTGCTCAAGTCGCTGCGCNTCAACCAGTCGATTATTGCCCTGCAACTGCGAGAGGCGCTCCTTAAGCTCATGTCGAATGTCGTCCAGCGTGCCTAACAGCTTTTCTCGTGGGGTCACATAATGAGACTTNGGAAAGACGGTGAGCCTCGGCACCTCCTTGATCAGTGCGCCGGTCAAAGGGTCAAAATAAGACAGTTTCTCGATCTCATCATCAAACAGCTCGATTCGGATCGCATTACGCTCCGATTCAGCGGGGTAAATGTCTATCACATCTCCCCGCACTCGGTAAGTAGCTCTTCNTAACTCCATGTCATTGCGTGTGTACTGAAGATCCGTGAGCCGCCTCAGCAATTTCCGCTGATCCATCCGGTCACCACGATCGAGGTGCACTACCATCTGCAAATAGGAGCCAGGATCCCCTAGACCATAGATAGCTGACACAGTGGCGACAACAATAACATCCTGACGCTCGAGAAGCGCTTTTGTTGCCGACAGCCTCATTTGCTCTATGTGATCATTGATAGAAGCGTCTTTTTCAATGTAAAGATCGGAAGATGGCACATACGCTTCAGGCTGGTAGTAATCATAGTAGGAGACAAAATATTCCACCGCATTGTTGGGGAAAAACTCTTTGAACTCACCGTAAAGTTGTGCAGCAAGCGTTTTGTTCGGCGCCATCACAAGCGTTGGACGCTGTACCGTCTCGATGACGTTGGCAATAGTGAACGTTTTCCCCGANCCGGTAACNCCGAGTAAGGTCTGGGCGTGAAGCCCATCGGCCAAGCCCTCGACCAGCTTCGCGATCGCCGCTGGCTGGTCACCGGCAGGTTTGAACTTGGATTCCAGGGTAAATAATTTCGACATCGTTCTACTGTTACTCAATGAGCGAAAAAACAGCCAGCTCAAGTCNTCCNGCCAATAAAAGCCTCAGAGACGAGAAGGATACNACCATTCNGNATGACCTACGCCNCCGAGGTTGACCGTGTTACNTTTTCTCATTAGACTACGCGCCTTTTCTGGGATTCNGNCACNCCCCGAGCCACAACGGNTGNCGAGGTCCTTCGNATCACACGGAAAAGGTGACTCTGCTGCCCAATAGCTCAATGGTAGAGTAGGTGACTGTTAATCACTTGGTTCCTGGTTCGAGTCCAGGTTGGGCAGCCATTTTTCCCTNTCTTCCCCGTTCTNACTCCTCATTTNTCCNTNGGCATCCGTTTGCGACGGCAATCNGCTTACCTTCTGACGCTCCCGCACCTCTTACCCTGGCTCNGCGCTGGCCTNGGNGTTCNGCGTTGCCCGCGCTCGATATCAGTAGTTCCATTCCAAAGATTTAAGGTATAGTGAAAGNCTGAACATGGCACACCGGAGAAAGCTTTATGATTCGTTCACTGTTTACAGCACTGATACTGAGTATTGGCTCAGCGGCATTCGCCCAGGACAACCCCGTTGTGGTGATGGAGACAACTAAGGGCACTATCCGAATCGAACTGTGGGCTGATAAAGCGCCNATAAGCGTAGAGAACTTTCTCCGGTATACAAATAACGAACTTTATGATGGCTTAATTTTCCACCGAGTGATNAATGGCTTCATGATTCAAGGAGGCGGCTTCAACGCCGACATGGTGCAGCTATCGACTTACGAACCGATTAAGAATGAGGCCAAGTCAAACATGCCCAATAACCGGGGCACTCTGGCCATGGCACGAACGAACGTCGTGGACAGTGCATCGAGCCAGTTTTTTATCAATCTGGTAGATAATGATTTCCTTAATCACATTGACGANACTCCCCGAGGGTTCGGATACGCGGTGTTCGGAGAGGTGATAGAGGGCATGGCAGTTGTTGATGACATCGCCGGGGTATCTACTGGTCGCAGCGGNCCTTATGACGACGTTCCAACTGAACCGGTCGTCATTGTTTCGGCGAAACAAGAGATTTAGCGCNGGGGGCACGGTGCCGACTANGANGGCAGATTTTACTCTCTGAAAAGGCGGGTCACTATTGCTGACTCACTCCCTGCTCCTGCCGCACCTGCGTCATTACTACGAAGATCCGTGGCGTACTCCTCAGACTCGATATCCCAGAGAGGGTCACTGATCTCTTCCTTCGGCTCAAATCCATCCACAGCCTCGAGCANAATTTCTCGGATCTTAGTCAGATTCATCTCCCGGCACGCCAGTTGCAGCCGGTTTAACAAGTCTTGCAGCTCTTCCCAGGCCAGAAAATCCTCTTCAGCCCGCATGATTTTCGGATGCTCGGTACCGGTTACCGATTCACCTATCATTAGCTCTTCATAGAGCTTTTCCCCCGGACGCAAACCGGTGTACTCAATAGCGATATCTCCGCGATAGGCGTTCTCGTCTTTGACGTCATAGCCCATCAGATGCACCATTTTTTTAGCCAAATCGACGATGCGGATAGGCTCATTCATATCNAGCACGAAGACATCACCACCCTTCGCCATAGAACCCGCCTGAATCACGAGTTGAGCCGCCTCCTGGACTGTCATGAAGTAGCGGGTAACCTCNGGATGCGTCACCGTTATGGGNCCACCGGTGCTGATTTGCCGCCNGAANAACGGCACAACCGATCCGGAAGAGCCAAGCACATTACCGAATCGAACCATACTAAACCGAGTCCTGCTGGCCTGTTGAGCCATCGCTTGTAGTAACTGCTCAGCGAATCGTTTAGTGGCTCCCATGAAATTGGTAGGCCGAACCGCTTTGTCAGTAGAGATCAGCACAAAGTTTTTAACGCCGAAATCCTCCGATGCTTGGGCAGAAGTCAGCGTCCCAAAAATGTTATTTTGCGCACCTTCAACGATGTTTTTCTCAACCATAGGCACTTGCTTNTAGGCTGCCACATGATAAACGGTTTCCACTTTGAAAGTTTTGATGGCATTTTCCATGAGCGCTCGATTACAAACCGACCCNAGCAAGGCAACAATCGAAATGTTCTNACCTCCTTCGATTGATTTAAGCTTCTCGCGCAATTCGGCTTCGNNGGCGTAGAGCCCATATTCGAACGCATCNAGGATGATCAACCGAGATGGGTTAATGGTTACAATCTGACGACAGAGCTCGGAGCCGATAGAGCCACCGGCGCCGGTCACCATTACCGCCTGACCCGTTATGCAGGCACCCAATAATTGTGGGTCAGGTGGTACGATATCCCTCCCGAGAAGGTCTTCGATGTCGATATCCCTAATTTCATCAACCCCTACCTTTCCAGAAACCATATCGAACAGGTCTGGCACAGTTTTTACATGCACCGGCAAATGTTCAAGACGGTTCAGAATTTCTTTTCGCTCAGCGTGAGTTGCGGAAGGGATGGCCAACAAAATTTGCCTGACGGAATAAGTTTCAATGAGTTCATACAGCGAATTAGGCGAGTAGACCCTGATGCCATGAACCGAGCTGCCGATCATTCGATGACCATCATCCACAAAGGCCACCGGCAAATACTGATCTCCGTTCTGTAGTGCCACCACCAGCTGCATGCCCGAGCTGCCGGCACCATAAATGATGATGGGTTCCTTCGGTCGAAAATTCTGAATCAGGTGCTGAAGAAGTACTTTAACACAAAAACGGCTCCCACCAATGAGCATTAGAGAGATCATCCAGAAAATGAGCAAAACTGAGAAGTCAGCGGCAGCGGCCGTGGAAGAGAAGAAATAAGTCGCTGCCAACAGCGCAGTGGCAATGGTTACTGCCTGCAGAATCAGGAAGCCAGCCTGCAACCCCATGTACAGCAACACGATCCGGTAAAGGCCAAGACGGGCAAAAAACACGATGCTGAGTGCCATTGCCAGGGTGAAATAACCGTAAAATCGCTGCCCTTGTTCGAAGGCGTCACCGTTTAGCAAGGCGAATGAGAAGGCCAGCGACATGAACAGCATCAGCGCGTCAGCAGACATCATTAGCGCCTGCTTTAATGACCGAGAGAGAGGAATTGTAGGAATCCGCATGTTATCTCCTGACCCGTNAGGGCCNNCCCGCGCCTAAACCCACGGCCAGCATAGCTAAGGGGGCTACAGCAATCAAACTGAAAAGACCACCGAGGCTCGGANAGAGTACGCTGGCTAACGCTAACGGGGTCAACCAGCACACATTTATCAGTGTAGTGGCTATCGTCACTTTACTGTGGCTCTGGAATTTTCTGGCGGCATGTTGGTAAGCATGAGTATTGTGCCCTTCAAACCATTGCTCACCGCGCCAGAACCGGCAAGCCAGCGTCAATGTCGCATCCACCGCAAAAATCGCCAATAAAATTAGCCACGTCCAATAAGTCATGACGCCGGCCTGTACGGTGAATAACGCCATCAGGCCAATAAAAAAGCCAGCAAACCCGCTCCCTACATCACCCATGAAAATTCGAGCAGGATGCCAGTTCCAGACAAGAAACCCCGCCGCTGAGGCGCANGCTACAGTGAGAAGCTCTGATCGGCCGCTGTCCATCCCGCTGAAGCCTGCCACAAGCGAAAAGCCGGTAACAAAGAACAGCTCTGAACCAGCCAGGCCGTCAATACCATCCATGAAGTTGAACAGATTGGTCAACCAAACGAGGGCCAGAAGGGCGAGGGGAATCAANACAGANTGACTAAGAATTGTGAAGAGGCCAAAGTCGAGCGCNGGGATTTCNCCAAGCCAGAATAGTGACCAGAGCGCAGCGCCAAAATGCAGAGGAATCCGCCATATCGCATGGACATTTTTCCAATCATCAATCAAGCCCACTGCGGCGACAGCATATGCNCCGAAGAGCGANAAAAAAAATCCCTTTTCAAGCTGACCCACGTAAAAAGCATAAGCTGAAGCAATAAAAACGAGAAAGACGACGGCGAACCCACCGCCAAGTGGTGTCGGCGTGGAATGCGACGATCGAGCCACTGGTTTATCAAGAAAACCAANGTGCAGTGCAGCAGTTCTTAGCAGACCAGTCAGCATGACCGCGGTCACAAAGCTCACTGCNAGCAAAACCAGAGTATTCATAACAGCTGACCTTGATGCCAAGACTCATCAGCGATCGAGTATAGCGTGAATCTGGCGGAGATTTTTCAATATTTCGGGCGCCGAGGTGCGATCAGGAACGCCCGAAACGACTCACATTCAGTCGTCAGTTATGGGAATCCTGNCGATGCCTTTCNCCAAGGTCGCTGCCCCNATNCCGGAAAGCCAGCAAATCCTCAANTGCGCGAAAGCTCCCAAACATTGCCCTATAAGCCACGATNCCCTTGACATTAGCCGGCTCGATACCGGTCAGGGCTTCCGCAATAGGCGCCGCACTTACTGTGTTAATGTCAAGCTGTATGACTTGCAAGGTAATTTGCTGGTGCCCTTCCGCTATGGTCGACAACGAGGTCAAAAACTGTATGCCGAGTAAGCAAAATGTGATCAGGCTCAAGGCCCTCATATCTGTCAGAGTCTTCATTCCAATATCCTTATCAGTCATTAGAATTTCAACTGGAGGCACCGACCTCCTCTGTCAAGCGTAGTTGAACTTTCAGCAATCGCCAGCAGCGGCTGAGTTAAATTCCCGAATAGCATGCGCGGGAGACGCGGCCTGAGTAATGGGCCTTCCCACCACGAGGTAAGTGCTGCCCATGGCCAATGCTTCCGCGGGACCAACCACTCTTTTTTGATCCCCTCTGGCGTCTTTCGTTCGCCGGATACCGGGTGTAAGCAAGACGAATCCGTCGCCATACCGCTCCCTCAACAAGGGCGTCTCGGCGGCTGAGCAAACCACCCCATCCAGCCCCGCTTCAGATGTCATCTCTGTCAGGCGAACAACCTGCTCTGCCGGACTAAAGGGAATTCCCTGCCTGGTGAGATCATCCTCACCCAGACTAGTGAGAACAGTCACTGCAATCAGCAGCGGTCGAGTGCCGGAAACCTCTTCAAGCGCCGTCCGAGCTTCGCTCATCATNGCGACCCCGCCGGATGCATGAACATTCATCATCCAGACGCCCAAGTCGGCAGCGGCCCTGACGGCTCCAGCTACGGTGTTCGGAATATCATGGAACTTGAGATCAAGAAAGACATCAAAACCCTGAGCGACTGTGCGTCTGACAAAATCTGGCCCCGCAGCTGTAAATAGTTCTTTGCCAATTTTTACCCTGCAGCTAGCGGGATCCAGTCCGGACAAGAATTGCTCAGCCTTAGTAGTAGTAGGAAAATCCAGAGCGACAATTATTCTACTCTCAGTCAATTAAACCCCCTGTGTGTATGCCATCTAGCTCTCGTAATACAGATAAATATCTGCGCCAAACTCCAGGCAAGTGGCTAGACGCAACGTCGCTACGTTTGACCTCAGACTCTAGCGACCGTCAGCGCCCGTTTTCAAGTTTTGGCTGGATACTATCCCACCTGTGACATCCGGGACAAAGCCAGTGCAGCTGTCTCGCCTCGTAACCGCAGTAGCTGCACTGGAAACCGAGTTGATTAGCCTGATGAGTCAGCAGAACCTCACGAATCTTCTCGATATCGCTGAGCATTGCGGAGTCGAATTGTTTGCTTTCCGCCTCAAATTCCAGCAACTGCGCTGCTGTCGCAAGCGAAGGCTGTGCAACAAGATGACGACGCAAATATTGAATCGCCCTTCCAACGCCCTCAGTTTCAGCAATCAGTCGAGACATAAGCTGAAGCGCAACCGGGTCCGCCCGCTTATCAATGAAACCATTGAGAAACTTGATAAACTCACCATCCTGACCAAGCTTGGAATAGCTCGCCGCCATCAGATCAAGTAACTGAGTGAAAAATCTAGGGCTGTGTTCCGCGATGCGCCTGCATTCCCGGATCGCGGCATTGTAGTTACCGGATTCATGCTCAAGTCTTGCCGTTAATAAACTCCCTCGGAGATGATGGCGTTGAAATTCGGCTCCTTTTCGCAGCTTCCGACGGGCTTCACTTAACTGCCCTTCGACAAGAAGTCGTTCTGCTAATTCGCAGTGATAGTGCACCGCCCGAGCATTCCATTCTGCGTCACGTCGGAAAGCTGAATGTGTGAGCAGTTCTTCTGTACAGGTGATCGCAGGGAGCCACTCTTTTTCCAACTGGTAAATACTGACAAGAAGCGTAAGGGCTTCCCATTTTCCTTGAGATTCTCCCTGCGCGAGTTCTTTCAGTAGACGTTCCGCCCGATCAAGAAGCCCCCCAGAAATATAGTCTTTTGCAAGCTGAAGGCGCGCTCCATCTGCCAGTCGAGTCTCCAGGCCTGGACGGGCTAGCAGCGCCTGATGCACTTTAATGGCCTTGTCGACCTTCCCTCGCCGCCGAAGTAGCGCGCCAAGCGCGAGATGCGTCTCCACAGTCTCTCCGTTGACTTCCAGCGCCTTTATGAAGGTGTCAATCGCCTCATCGGGCTCGTCATTCACCAAGTAATTCAGCCCGGCAAAATATTCATGAGAAATATCTCTCGTTAGCCGTGGAGGAGCTTTTATGGAACGGGAGCCAGATCGTCCGAGCAACCAGCCTGTACATATCGCGACTAACAGCAGCGCATAAATACCTACTCCCTCCATCTAGTCAAGATCCCGCAGAGTCAATTTACGCAATTGCTTGACCTCCCGACGGGCGTTTTCGAGCTCTTTGGTCAAGCGCTTAAGCTCAGCTCTTGACTTTAGCTGATAGAGAAAGTTCAGCCCAAGAAGCAAGCCCAACGCACCCCCGAAGACGAACGCACCGATAATCCAGACCGAAACCGGCAACGGTGAAAAGACTAAAGTACCAAAGGTGATACTAACGGATTCAGTGTTGAAGTATGTGAATGTTATTGCAGCTATAAATACTGACAGCAGAAAAAATCCAGATAGCAAATTGCTTAAATTTCGCATGAGGTGAAGATTTACGCACTAATCACAAAACAGATAGGGCATGGAACTGGGGAGTTTGCCTTGGATTAAACAGAGCTTTCAGGGTTTTCCGGCGACCAGCCAGAGCCTGCCGTTCCGACTTACATGAGGAATGGCGAACCAGGGGGCAGACAGAGTTAAAACAGGCTCTCACTCAGCATGCTTCCGTTAACTCTGTCTCGAAGTTCCTTCCCGGGTTTGAANTGGGGTACGTATTTCCCACTCAGCGCAACTGGAGTGCCGGTCTTCGGATTTCGNCCTATTCGCGGTACCCGATAATGCAATGAGAAACTGCCGAAACCTCGAATTTCGATACGGCCTCCGTCAGACAAGACCTGGGACATGTATTCAAGCACTGCTTTTACTGCCAACTCGACGTCCTTGGAGGATAACTGAGTTTGTTTTTCCGCAATGCGATCAATCAGCTCAGACTTTGTCATTGTTATCCTCCTGCCCCGGTGACCAGCTCCGCTGTCACAAGCGGCGTTCTGCACCTAGACTATCAGAACGTAAACCTTTGTATCAACTAGTTTTTATCCATTTCAGCCTTGATTAAATCACCGATGGTTCCCGGTGAGACTTCAGCGGCATCGGAGTTCTTATGCTCCTTAATCGCTGCTTTTTCATCGTCGATTTCGATCGCTTTGATAGACAGGCTGAGTGCCCGGTTTTTCCGGTCAACACTGACCACCTTAACCTCGACTTCATCACCCTCCTTCAATGCATTACGAGCATCCTCTACCTTTTCACGACTGATTTCTGATGCACGCAGTATGCCTTCGACCCCATCAGCCAAGGTCAGAACTACAGTCTTGGCGTCCACCGACACCACATTGCCTTTGACAATGCTACCTTTTTCGACATTACCGACGTAATCTAAAAAGGGATCCTCTTCCAGCTGCTTGATACCCAGTGAGATTCTCTCGCGCTCTGGGTCTATCGACAGGATGACCGTCTCAATTTCATCGCCCTTGGTGTAGTTGCGAACGGCCTCTTCGCCCTCCTCATCCCACGAAATGTCAGACAGGTGAACGAGTCCATCGATGTTGCCGTCAAGACCAATGAAAATACCGAAGTCTGTGATTGACTTGATGCTGCCAGAGATCTTGTCGCCTTTTTGGAATCTTTCGGCAAAACCGTCCCAGGGATTCTGAAAACATTGCTTGATACCGAGCGAGATTCGGCGGCGCTCTTCATCGATATCCAGCACCATGACGTCGACCTCATCGCCTAACTGGACTACCTTGGAGGGATGGATATTTTTGTTTGTCCAGTCCATTTCTGACACGTGAACCAGGCCTTCCACCCCTTCTTCCAGTTCGGCAAAACAGCCGTAATCGGTGAGATTGGTCACCACTGCCTTTACTCTTGAATGCTCCGGATAGCGGGCCTTNATAGCAACCCAAGGATCCTCACCCAGTTGCTTTAGACCCAGGGAGACGCGATTGCGCTCGCGGTCGTACTTGAGCACTTTTACATCTAGCTCGTCGCCGACGTTTACAATTTCGCTCGGGTGCTTGATCCGCTTCCACGACATATCTGTGATGTGCAACAAGCCGTCTACGCCCCCGAGATCAACAAACGCACCATAGTCAGTAAGATTCTTGACAATGCCCTTCACCGACATGCCTTCCTGTAGTTTTTCGAGCAGCGCATCACGTTCTTCGCTGCTGACCGACTCCAGCACTGCTCTGCGCGAAACCACCACGTTGTTGCGCTTGCGATCCAGCTTAATCAGGCGAAACTCAAGTTCCTGTCCCTCGAGATGCAACGTATCGCGTACCGGTCTTACATCGACCAAGGAGCCCGGCAAGAACGCCCTGATGTTGTTAAGATCAACAGTGAATCCGCCTTTGACTTTGCCATTGATCACTCCAGTAACAATATCGTTTTTTTCATGCGCGGCTTCCAACTCCATCCAGGATTCGGCGCGTTTCGCCTTCTCCCTGGATAAACGGGTTTCTCCGAAGCCGTCTTCCACTGTCTCCAGCGCGACTTTGACTTCGTCGCCCACTGCTAGAGCGAGATTTCCCTGCTCGTCCAGGAACTGATTCCGGGGTATTACCCCCTCCGATTTCAACCCTGCATGGACGGTGACCCAGTCACTGTCTATGTCGATAACGGTTCCAGTAACAATAGCACCGGGCGTCATGTCGACTTGCTTTAGGCTTTGTTCAAATAGTTCAGCAAAATTCTCGCTCATCATTCTTCCATTAATCAATAAGTTACAANCATTTTCTATAANTTTTAAAATGATTGTTAACTGTTNCCGTGNTCCAGCCACCANGGGGTTGTTACAAAAACATCGCCGCGCACCAGACTGGGAGAGGTAAAACGGAGATACCAAAACAGTTTTGCGAAAATTGGTTAGCGTTCGCGCGCCAGCGCTACCGTAACCCATTTGAGAACCTGCTCCATGACTTCAGAGCGGTCCAGCTCTGTGGTGTCAATCAAGATTGCATCACTGGCAGGCTGCATCGGAGAAGCCGAGCGTCTATGATCACGCTTGTCGCGCTCGTCGAGCTCTCGCAAAAGGGCGGGGAATATAGCATCAATTCCCTTATCTAACAACTGCTTATAGCGCCTTTGCGCGCGCGCCTCTGTACTGGCAGTCAAAAAGAACTTCACTCTGGCGTCGGGAAACACAACCGTTCCCATGTCTCTGCCGTCCGCAACCAAGCCGGGGCTTTGCCGAAAAGCNAATTGTCGGTCGAGCAGCGCTTCCCGCGCGGCCGGAATAGCGCCCACTTTCGAAGCCATATCACTGCCAAGGTCGGTTCGAATCACAATTGAGACATCCTCTCCGTCNAGCGCAACGCTGCCGGATCCATGCAGACCNAATTGAATATCCAGATTTCGAGCAACTTGCGCAATCACTTCGGGCTCGTCGAGGCTTAATCCTGCTCTGGCGACTGCCACACCCAGAATTCGGTANAGCGATCCACTGTCAAGCAGATGAAAACCCAAGTGAGCCGCGAGCGAGGCAGCCAGNGTTCCTTTGCCGGTTGCTGAAGGCCCATCGATTGCAATAACTGGAACTATCCATATTATTCAATCAGCTATCTCTTCTATATTAAGGCCTGCTTCAGCTGCCAAAGCCACAAAACCGGGAAATGAAGTNGCGACGTTTTGGCACTGTTGGACAGTGATTTCGGATTCTGCTCGCAGTGACGCCACGGCAAATGCCATCGCAATTCGGTGATCTCCGTGGCTGTCAATTGTCGCCCCACCAAGTACTGGCGCACCCTCAATGGCAATGCCATCTTCGAAGGTCTCCACGCTGATCCCCAGTTGTCGCAATCCGGTCGCCATGACCTCGATGCGGTCGCTCTCCTTTACCCTCAGCTCCTCAGCGCCACGAAGCACTGTTCTTCCGTCAGCGCAAGCCGCGGCCACGAATAGCGCTGGAAACTCATCTATCGCGAGAGGCACCAAGGCGGGATCGATCTCGATTCCAGCTAACGGGGCGTAGCGTATACTGACGTCAGCTACTGGCTCACCGCCCACCTCACATTCATTGTCGAGACTCAGCTCAGCGCCCATTTGCCTTAGAATCTCTAGCACTCCTGTTCGCGTCGGATTGACCCCTACATGATGGAGGGTCAACCGCGCCCCTGGTGTAATGGCCGCTGCCACAAGAAAGAATGCAGCAGAGGAGATATCCGCTGGNANATCGATACTTGAGGCTCGCAGGGTGCCGCCACCGTAGAGCGAGACTTCCGGTTCCGGATAACCTCCCTCAAGTTCATAACCAAAGCCACGTAACATCCGCTCAGTATGATCCCGACAAATCGCCGGTTCAGTTACCCGGGTTGGCCCTTCAGCAAAAAGTCCAGCCAAGAGCAAACTGGACTTAACCTGGGCACTGGCGACTGGCATGTCATAGTCAATGCCCCTCAAATCAGCGCCCCTGATCTGCAACGGCGGAGTGCCTGCGGCAGTCATCTCGATAGTCGCGCCCATGTCTGCTAAGGGCNTCACTATCCGACCCATAGGTCGTGCGCTNAGNGATTCATCGCCGGTCAGACGCGACTCAAATGGCTGAGCTGCCAGAAGCCCCGCTAATAACCGTAAGGCCGTACCGCTGTTTCCCATATAAAGGGGAGCACGGGGCGCTTTCAGCCCCTGCATGCCAACACCGTATATGGTAAGTCTTCCAGAATCTGGCCCGACAATCGTGACTCCCATCTCCCTGAAAGCTGCCACGGTATTCATTGCATCCTCACCCTCAAGGAAGCCTTCCACCCGAGTCACNCCCTTTGCAAGCGAGCCAAAGATTACCGCTCTGTGTGACATCGATTTATCTCCCGGGACCCTGAGGGCACCAAAGATTGAACCACCGGGCCTGAGCCGATAGCTTTTCGCGTCGTTAGTCATTGCCGTTGCTCGTGATAGGTCCTGCTGATGAACGATAAAATTGTCCCTAGTGGTTTTGGCCCGCTGAAAGAGGTGCTTTATATCTTGCCCCTGCCGACGCAAGATTAGTCGCTTTAACTCATCGAGATACTCGATGTACTGAGTCAGAATCGCCACTGTTGCGTCCGCGTTCGCGATAGCAATATCCGACCACATCTGCGCATTGCTCGAGGCGATTCGGCTGAAATCGGCAAACCCCCCTGCCGCATAGCGAAAGAGCTCTTTGCTAGNATCCTGATGAATTAGCAGATCAACGATTGAATAGGCCAGCAGATGGGGAAGATGACTCGTTGCCGCAAGCACTTCATCATGTCTCGCAGGAGCCATTCCGAAGACCTCTGCGCCCAGAGCGCGCCACATAAGATGAATTTCCGCCACTGCTGACGCTGTGTTGTCCGCGTGCGGGGTCAGTATGACTCGGCGTCNCTCGAATAACTCCGATTTTGCCGAAACATATCCACTTTTTTCTGAACCTGCTATCGGNTGTCCGGGGACGAATCGAGCTGAAAGCTTGGCTTCGCAGCCGACAAGGCTGGCCAGAACATGGGATTTCACACTGCCCACATCGGTAAATACGGCGTCNGGCTTCCCATGCTTCTGCAACAGAGTCAGATATTCCGGTATCGCCAACGGGGGCATCGCGAGGACGATAAGGTCAGCAGCAGCAATAACCTCTTCGGCACTGCCTGCGCCGGTCAAAGTACCCTCATTTCTCGCGGCCTTCAGAGCCTGCGTGTCTGGATCTGCAGCAAGGATGTCGAGGTTCGGAAATTTCCTCCGTAGACCCAGCGCGATGCTGCCGCCGATCATCCCGAGTCCGATAATGCCCACTGTTTTACTCTTTAGCGGAGCAACCTGAGGCCGTTCTGACTCTTCCTGACTAATCCTTGGCGACGCCTCAGAGATGCCGTCGGAGCTATCCGAAGCCGCCTGATCAAAGGCCGGNTAAGACCCAAGAACTTTGATCTCTTCAGTACAAGTCTTGAGTCTGTCAAACAGCGCCTCGATTTTCTGGTCGTCCACATGACCTTCAAAATCAATAAAGAAGACATAGGCCCAGGCCTCTTTCTTCGACGGGCGCGAATCAATTTTCGACAGACTGATCTGCAGCTGCTGGAAAGGCTCGAGCAACCGAAACAGCGCCCCCGGCTCATTGCGGGTATACACNANNATACTTGTCTTATCGACCCCCGAAGANGCCGCTTTCGCCCGCTGCAATACAATAAATCGTGTTCTGTTATCTTCATTGTCCTGAATACCCCGAGCCCGAATATGAAGATCATAAGCCTCTGCTGCCAGGNTGCCGGCAATGGCCGCTATGCCGTCATCTTGGCTGACACGGCTCGCAGCCTCTGCATTGCTCATACACTCGAGCAGTTCGGCGTCAGGGCAATTGCCTCGAATCCAGTTCCGGCACTGCGCCAATGACTGCTTGTGAGAAGCAATCACCTTCACGGTCATTTGCTCCGCATGCTTCGGAACGAGCAGGTTATGCTCAATATTAATAACTTCTTCACCGACAATCGAAAGCTCGGTCTCGATCAGACAGTCCTGCGTGTTATTAACCGGTCCCTCAGTGCTGTTTTCAATCGGCACCAAGCCACAGTCAGCCCGCGCCTGCGCCACGGCCGCGAAGACATCTTCGATGGTACTGCATGCAAGTTGCTCGCAATCAGCCCCAAAACGACNAATCACAGCAGCCTGCGAAAAAGTCCCTGGCGGGCCGAGGTAGGCTATTTTTTGAGGCATATACGTCANACGGGCCAAAGAATGATTTGAATGCTGTGAGNCTCTATGAGTAAGCCGGAAAGAATCTACTTCCTAGTTAGCAGCCCATGGCTCTAGCNCGCATGTTTTTAATGGCTCAGCANCNCGCCAGAAGCGGGGTTAGNTTACTNNTGACCGTCTCCGGTANCATCCGATTCACGGNTTTCCAGTCTGGGCAACGATTCTTCTGATTCATTGACTTCCGACAGCGTTTCCTCNGGATCCTGAACGGCTTCCAAACCGACAAGCTTTTCACCGTCTTTCAGTCTTATCAGACGCACCCCTTGAGTATTTCTTCCCTGAATTGAAACCTCGTCTACCCTCGTGCGCACTAGGGTACCCTTATCAGAGATAAGCATAATCTCATCGCCTACAGCGACTTGGGCGGCACCAACAATCGGCCCGTTTCTGTCACTAGCCTGCATNGCAATGACCCCCTGACCACCGCGGCCATAGACAGGAAATCCATCGCTTTTGGTGCGTTTACCATACCCNTTTTCACTCACCGACAGAATGCACTGATCTGAATCGGGAATAATGAGCGCGATCATACGGAACCCATCGCTCATTTTGATCCCGCGTACGCCTCTCGCAGTTCGACCCATCGGCCTGACATCCGCCTCAGAAAATCGGATAGCTTTCCCGCTACTGCTGAACAACATCACGTCCTGACCACCGTCGGTGATNGCGGTCCCCACCAGTTCATCANCCTNGTCCAACTCAATCGCCCGCAGCCCCACACTTCGCTGGCGCGCAAAGTTGATTAGCNCGGTCTTTTTCACTATCCCATTAGACGTTGCCATGAACACGAAGTGCTCGTCGGTGTAATCACTCACCGGCANCACACTGGTGATACGCTCATCGCCCTCCAAAGGCAACAGATTGACCAGAGGCTTTCCCCGTGAGGTCCGACTCGCTAACGGTATTTGATAAACCTTAATCCAGTACACCTTACCAACGCTGCTGAAGCACAACAGCGTGTCATGCGTGTTGGCTATCAACAAGTGCTCAACAAAATCCTCATCCTTGACACTCGCTGCCGCCTTCCCCATCCCCCCTCGGCGCTGCGCAGTGTAGTCTGCCAGCGGTTGAGTTTTGGTATAACCNGCTTGGGATATGGTCACGACGCGCTCTTCTTCCGAGATTAAATCCTCAACCGTCAGGTCCTGCTGGGAACCGANAATCTCTGTGCGCCGGTCATCACCGTACTCTGAACTGACCGCTTCCAGCTCTCCCCTAACCACAGAGAGCAGGCGAGGTTGATGCTCGAGGATGTCGAGATAGTCAGCAATTTGCCTGATCAGCTCTTTGTAGTCATNGATAAGTTTCTCATGTTCAAGACCCGTCAGCCGGTGCAGTCGCAAATCTAAGATCGCCTGCGCCTGTTCAGGAGACAGCATATACTCCCCCCCTTTGAGCCCATAGCCCGCATCCAAACCGTCTGGCCGACAGGCATCCGGCCCNGCTTCGCCGAGCATTGCGAGTACNCTGCTGGANTTCCANGCTCGCNCCACTAGCTTTTCTCTTGCTTCTGAGGCAGAGGGAGAGGTTCTGATCAATTCGATCACCGCATCAATATTAGCTAACGCCACAGCAAGACCTTCCAGGACGTGACCCCGCTCCCGAGCCTTACGCAACAGATAGGTCGTTCTCCGAGACACCACCTCGCGCCGATGCCTGAGAAACGACTCAAGCACTTCCTTGAGGTTCAGCAGACGCGGCTGTCCATCAACAAGAGCTACCATATTGATGCCGAATACCGACTGCATCTGGGTCTGGGCGTAGAGATTGTTGAGCACGACATCACCGATTTCTCCGCGCCGTAATTCGATGACAATGCGCAGACCGTCCTTGTCTGATTCGTCTCGGAGTTCAGTAATACCTTCGAGCTTTTTCTCCTTGACCAGTTCTGCAATTCGCTCAATCAACTTTGACTTATTAAGCTGATAGGGGATCTCAGTGACTACGATAGTCTGTTTACCGCTCTTCTCATCCTCAAGAATCTCGGCTTTAGCGCGCACGTAAATCCGGCCTCGGCCGGTACGATAAGCCTGTACGATTCCTGCTTTACCATTGATGATCCCGGCAGTTGGAAAATCTGGTCCGGATATATGCTCCATCAATACATCAATCTCGCAGTCAGGATCATCAAGTAGGGCAATCGCTCCGCTGATGACTTCGCACAAATTGTGCGGAGGGATATTGGTTGCCATACCAACCGCAATACCAGACGCACCATTAACCAGGAGATTGGGAATCTGGGTGGGCAAAACATCAGGGATGTCTTCGGTGCCGTCATAATTCGGATAAAAATCAACCGTCTCTTTATCCAGATCGGCCAGGAGGTCATGAGCAATCTTTGCCATGCGAATCTCGGTATATCGCATGGCTGCGGCAGCATCTCCATCAATAGAACCGAAATTGCCTTGCCCGTCTACCAGGGGGTACCGTAATGAGAAATTCTGCGCCATTCGCACAATCGTGTCGTAGACTGCGCTGTCGCCATGGGGGTGATATTTACCAATCACATCGCCAACGACGCGGGCGGACTTTTTGTAAGGCTTGTTGAAGTCGTTTGACAACACATTCATCGCAAACAGCACCCGGCGATGTACGGGTTTCAATCCGTCCCTGACATCCGGCAAAGCACGCCCTACAATTACGCTCATGGCGTAAGCGAGATAGGAATCCCGCATCTCACTCTCAAGCGCGACGGGAGACACCTGTTTGGCAAATTCAGACATGCTTTAGAAATTCCCAAGCAATTCACGCACTGGACGCGTTATTTAAAACAAGGAGGCGGCTAACTCAGTTTCGGCTGCTTTAACCGCGCAGTCGTCATTGATACATCATTTGCGACCGACGGATCGAAGACGGTACAAACGATTTTTTCAACGCCCTGGTAAGCCGTTTTTTTATCGGGGCCTTTGCCCCATATTGCCTGATACGAGAGTCTCCACAGACCGCTCACATCAAGGAAGATGGTACCACATCCGCATCCGTGATTGACACTGTTTAGCTGGTTTTTTATCAATAATTACACTATATATTTCAGTGGCTTATCGCTCATGTAAAAGCATAATCCGAAGCGCGCGTTTTTCGTTGCAAAGCGCTATAATCTAGCCCTTGCTCCTGCTGAATGCATCCCCCAACCAGGCTCAATAAAACAAGGAGGTTTGAGCATTGAACCCGATCAACCAACCCGAAGCCGACCTCATTATTGAGGCCGATTACGTTATACCCGTTGCTCCCCGCGGACGGATTCTCAAAGGTCACGCCGTTACTGTGAACAATAAACGCATCACCAGTATCGACCCATCAAGCGACATCAGCGACCGCCGTGCGAAAAGGAAAATCAGACTGTCCAATCATGTTCTGATGCCGGGCTTCGTCAATGCACATGGTCATATTTCGATGTCCCTGTTCCGCGGATTGGCTGATGACATTCCACTACAGGAGTGGCTGGAAACCCGGATCTGGCCTCTGGAAAACAAATACGTGGACAGAGAATTTGTCAGGGACGGCGCCATGCTGGCTTTAGCTGAAATGATTTCTACCGGTACAACCTGTTTCGCGGATATGTATTTTTTNGCAGACGAGGTTGCAGGGGTCGCAAGTGAATCGCACATCAGAGCGCAATTGGCCAGTCCAGTGCTCGATTTCCCGACCGTGTGGGCTCAGAACGCGGATGAATACATCAACAAAGCCACGCAAATCCACGACGACTATCGATCAAGTGATCTAATCAGCACTGCCTTTGGCCCGCATGCACCCTATACCGTGTCGGACGAACCACTCACGCGGATCGCCGCGCTAGCTGAGGAACTGGACTTGCCGATCCATATGCATCTCCATGAAAATGCACAAGAGATCATTGACGCAGAAACCACCGATGGNCGGCGTCCTTTAAAAAGACTNCAAGATCTTGGCATCGTCAGCCNAAGGCTGCTCTGTGTTCATGCAACACAATTACTTCCAGAAGAAATCGCGTTGCTNGCCACGCAAGGCGCGAGTGTTATCCACTGCCCTTCNTCAAACNTGAAATTGGCCAGCGGTTTTTGTGAGGTCGATCAACTTCTGAAACATGGGGTCAATGTGGCTCTGGGGACCGATGGCGCAGCAAGCAACAACGATCTGGACATGTTTGGCGAAATGCATCTGATGGCAATGATCGCCAAAGCGGTTGCCAATGATGCCGCGGCGGTGAACGCGCAACAGGCGCTGGAAATTGCGACTTTAAATGGTGCCATAGCACTCGGGCTCGACAGCGAGATTGGCAGCATCGAAATAGGTAAGTACGCAGATGTTTGCGCGGTTTCACTCGCTCCACTCAGCACGACGCCAGTCAATAATCCGCTTTCGCATCTCGTCTATGCAAGCAACGGAAGTTACGTGAGTCACGTTTGGGTTGGCGGAACGCCTCTGCTCACAGATGGTGAACTGCAAACCCTTGATCTGGCGTTAATCAGGGACCGGGCGAAGTATTGGCAGAGTCAATTTTCGCCTCAATAAGACGCAGGTTTTAATCAATGAAAAACGTTGACGATCTTGAAATCAGCAAGTTTGAGGCTCTCGCTTCTCGCTGGTGGGATCCAAACAGCGAATTCAAACCGCTGCATGATATCAACCCTCTCAGGGTCAATTACATAAGCCAGCACGTCAATCTGGTGGAGAAGCGGATCCTGGACATTGGCTGCGGCGGAGGCATTCTGTCCGAGGCATTGGCCCATCATGGCGCAGCAGTCACCGCGATCGATAAAGCTGAAGCTTCGCTGTCGGTCGCGAAACTACATTTGCTTGAGAGCCAGCTGGACATATCCTACCTGGACAGCACAGCGGAAGAGTTTGCGGAAGTTCACCCAGAACAGTTTGATGTTGTTACCTGCCTGGAAATGCTCGAGCATGTACCGGACCCATCGTCGGTGGTTGCCTCCTGCCAGCGACTCGTCAAACCGGGCGGCTTGGTCTTTTTTTCTACTATAAACCGGAACCCTAAATCCTATTTGTTTGCCATAGTCGGAGCAGAATATCTGTTAAATTTATTGCCGAGAGGAACGCACGACTACGCTAAACTGATCAAACCGTCGGAACTAGCCGCATGGTCCCGACAAGCCAATCTCGCCCTCAGAGATCAAATCGGTATGGGCTACAACCCTCTGACCAAAAGATATTTTCTACAAAACAGTCTGGACGTGAATTATCTGGCCTGCTACGAAAAACCCTGGGCTTGAACATGGAATTAGATACCTCCATTGAATGTGTGCTGTTCGATCTCGACGGCACACTCATTGACACTGCACTGGATTTTTTAAAAGCGTTAAACCGACTCACCGCAGAGAACAACCAGCCGCCAGTGAGAGACTTGCGGGTTCAGCAGACCGTCTCAGATGGCGCCCGCGCATTGGTTAAGCTTGCGTTCGACATTGCGGAAAATGACGACCGCTTTGCTTCTCTGAATCAGCGTCTGCTGGACCTGTATCTCGAGCAACTGGCGGATACCGAAGCGACTCTTTACCCGGGGCTCTCCTACCTGCTAGCACAATTGGAAGAGGTCGGCATTCCTTGGGGGATCGTCACCAACAAACCCGAGAAATATTCACATCAACTTCTGGACAAATTGAATCTGCTCTCACGCTGCGGCGTTCTGGTCTGCCCGGATCACGTGAGCGAGCGGAAACCCCATCCCGAACCTATCTTTTTAGCCTGCGACCGCCTGTCCTGCAGCACCGAACGTACCGTCTATGTGGGTGACCATATTCGCGATATTCAAGCCGCCAAGAATGCTGATGTTATTGCTGTAGCTGCCGCTTATGGCTATCTGTCTCCTGAGGCGAAAGTTGAAGAATGGCCCGCAGACTTTATATTACGATCTTCCGAACAAGCGCTACCTCTGCTGAATAGCCTAAAATTCGCCTGATAGACGTCTAAAAAGGGTCTCTCACATGTTCGAATATTACCCCTCGTCACAGCATCTGGCCGGCAAAAAAATTCTGATTACCGGAGCCAGCGATGGTATTGGCCGGGCTAATGCCATCTGCTTTGCAGAACACTGTGCAGAGCTAATTCTTTTGGGCCGCAATCAAGAAAAACTTGAACAGCTGTTCGACGAAATTGAAGAGAAATGCCCCGGTAAGGTAACGATTCATCCGATGGACTTCGCTAAGGCAAGAGCTGAAGACTACTCACGTCTCGCGGACTCTTTAGACGAACACTTTCCGATTATTGACGGCCTGGTCCATAACGCAGCACAACTCGGGACGCTATGTCCGGTCGAATACTACCCCGATAACGACTGGGAAGCGTTGATTAACGTCAACCTTAATGCCGTTTTTTATCTGACAAAGGCCGCAATGCCTTCGCTAAAACGTTCTGAAGATGCCCGCCTGCTGTTCATTTCTTCCAGTGTTGGAAGAAAGGGCCGCGCTTATTGGGGTGGCTACGGGGTTTCCAAGTTTGCGCTTGAAGGTCTCATGCAAACACTTGCTGATGAGCTGAGTTCAACCTCGAATATCAGGGTCAATAGCCTTAATCCGGGCGGCACGAGAACCGCCATGCGACAGACGGCCTATCCCGCCGAAGACCCCCACTCCCAGCCAACAGCGGAGAGTTTGATGCCCGTCTACCTCTACCTACTCGGACCTGAGGCCGCCCACATCCATGGGCAAGCATTGGACGCCAGAGATTTCGACCCAGGTACATTAAGCACAGCAGCCGACGGTTAGAACAGTCTAATCTGTAAGAAAATGCGATCTGAATGCTTCCAGAAGACTGCCATCACGCAGAAGCTCACTGGCAAGCAAGCAGCATCAGTGTTCAACCAACCATCTTCACGAGCTTGTCGACTTCCGACTTCGCCAACTCCTGAAACTGCCCACGCTTGACTGAACTGGGTATGAAAATTGGACCGAAACGCACCCGCTTAAGTCGGCTCACCTTCAGTCCTTGCGATTCCCACAATTTCCTGACTTCCCGATTACGACCTTCCATCAGCACAACATGATACCACTGATTGATCCCTTCCCCGCCATAGTGCTGGACGTCGGTAAACCTGCATAGATGGCCGTCGATCACTACTCCGGCATGCATCGCCTGTACCATTTCCGGAGAGACTTCACCCATGACTCGAACTGCATACTCTCGCTCTATTTGTGAGCGGGGGTGAGTTAAGCGATTGGCCAGCTCTCCATCAGTCGTAAAGAGCAGCAGACCGCTGGTGTTGATATCCAAGCGACCTATCGATACCCANCGGCCGTGCTTGAGCGGCGGCAGCTTATCGAACACTGTTGGTCGACCTTCCGGATCTTTTCGCGTACTGATTTCGTCTTCAGGTTTGTTGTAGAGAATAACCCGGCGGGAATCCCGTCTTTTATGCTGGGGAGCAAGGCGTTTACCATCAACAGTAACCTTGTCTGAATCGCTTACTCGATCGCCAACGGTGGCGATCTGACCGTTAACCTTGACCCTGCCTGCTGCAATCCAGCGCTCCANCTCGCGCCTTGACCCAAAGCCAGCGCGCGCGAGTATCTTTTGTANTTTTTCACTCATGGCTNACCAAACCGTGCTGCTATGNTGTCAGAACCCGAGTGGAACCGGACCTTACCCANCGACTACTGCCCCGCAACNGGCTCTTCAGGGTCTGACCCTGCAGCTGGCTCACTGCTGTCTTNAGAAAACNCNTCTGCCGCAGACANCTGGGNGAATGACTCGGACTCTGTTACCACGTGCGGGTCCCCGGCGAGATCATGGTCAGCATGCTGCCTGGGCTTTTCAGATTCCTGAACGTCTTTTCTGTTCGGTGAGGCACCGAGGGCATCACTGTCGGGCACATCGTCTGCTGGAGCACCGGATGCTCCTTCGGCGGGCAGGCCAGAACCCGCAGGCTGTTCGACGCCTTCCGTCGCTGGTTTCGGATTCTCTCCCTCATCTGAATCGTGGTCCAATTCTTCGCCAAGGAAATTTTCCGGCATTTCCATGCTAAGAATTTCATCAAGCGGTTTTTTGGACAGCTCCAGAGCTTCCTCCTCCGCCAGAAGTTGCGCGCGCGCAGCGCCAGTCTGCTCGAAACTCACTTCGTCAGTGACTTCCTCCGGAAGGTCTATCACTCGCTGCTGCGCCAGTTCATCTGCGAGATCCAACTCCTGTTCAGATTGAGACAACTCCTTGATCTCAGACAGCGGTGGTAGTTCTTGCAAACTTTTAAGATTGAAATAATCCAGAAACTGCTTGGTCGTCGCAAACATCGCGGGTCGACCCGGAACGTCCCGATGACCGACAACACGAATCCACTCTCTGTCTAAAAGAGTGCGAATTATATTGGCACTCACTGCAACACCCCGTATCTCTTCGATATCACCTCGCGTGATAGGCTGGCGATAGGCAACGAGTGCCAGCGTTTCCAGAAGCGCTCGGGTATAACGGGGAGGACGCTCCTCCCACAGCTTTGCGACCCACTCACTGAGATCCTGTTTGACCTGAAATCGGTAGCCTGAAGCGACCTGTTTAAGCTCAAACCCCCGATCATTACAGTCCTCAGAAATTGCTCGCATAACCTGCTTCAACTCATCCCGGTCGGGCTGCTCACTTCTTTCGAACACNGCAATGATGTTATCCAAAGTCAGCGGTCTCCCGGCGGCAAGAAGGCAACCTTCNACGATCATCTTAACTTTATTATCTACGTCACTCATNCGAAGTCTTTTTTAAACTACCTAACCCCGAGATTTAATATGGATCGGGCCGAAGGGGTCTGACTGCACGATCTCCACCAGCGAATCTTTCAACAATTCCATGACAGCAAGAAATGTCACAACNACGCCCAATCTGCCCTCCGCNTTGACCAGTAGCGCGACCANNGGCATGAATTTATGCTCGGAGATCTTGTCCAGGATTTCTGACATCTTCTCCCGGGTCGACAGAGTCTCGAATTGAATATGGTGATGCTCAAACATGTCTGCCCGAGTCAGGACGCGCGAAAGACACATGAGAATTTCCTCGAGCCTGACCTCCGGATCCGGAGTAACTCTCTCAATCTCAGGCGGTGTTGCGCTCGCCAGCATGACTTCCCTGTCTAATCTTGGCATTGCGTCGATNTCTTCCGCCGCTTGTTTGAANCGCTCATATTCCTGNAACCGTCNGATCAACTGCATCCGCGGGTCGTCTTCTTCTTTCTCCTCTGTTTCCTGACGCGGCAGCAGTATCCGGGACTTAATCTCAGCGAGCATAGCGGCCATGACCATGTACTCGGCNGCCAGCTCAAACTGGCTGGATTGCATAAGATCNACGTAGGACATGTATTGGTCAGTAATNTCCGACACAGTGATTTCGAGGATATCGAGGTTTTGCCGCTTGATGAGATAAAGNAGCAGNTCCAGAGGCCCTTCAAACGCTTCCAGGAAAATTTCCAGCGCATCAGGTGGAATGTAAAGGNCTTTNGGTACCTCAGTGATGGCTTCACCGCCAACGATGGCGAGCGGAAGCTCTTTTTGCTCAGGACTTGGCCCGGACAAACCGCTCCCAGCCTCAACCGACGCAGCTGACACAGATTCTAAAGAGGATGAAGACTGCCCCTCAGGTACTGAGGGCTCTGATTTCGCTTCCGGTTCGGTCGTGGTCAATCTTATTGTCTGCCGCAAATCAGGTTTGGATTATGTTACTCCACTTGAGAAGCAATGCCTACACTATCGAACTNACTGCCAAGCACTGAGACCCATTACTGAGCGAACTTCTGCAAGCGTTTCACGGGCCGACTCTCGCGCCTTCTCACCGCCCTCCAGAAGGATTGAGCGAACAAGGTCACGATCGTTNTCGAATTGNTCCGCTTCTTTATGAATCGGCTCTAATTCTGCCGTAATCACATCGATGACTGGCTTCTTGCACTCAAGACAACCAATACCGGCATTNTGGCAACCTTGGGTCACCCANTCTTTGGTGTCTTGGTCGGAATAAGTCAGATGAAGTTGCCACACCGGGCATTTTGCCGGGTCACCCGGATCACTGAGACGNACTCGNGCAGGGTCNGTCGGCATTGTGCTGATCTTCTTGCTTATCTGCTCCAAAGGCTCTCGCAGACTGATGGTATTGTCGTAAGACTTGGACATCTTCTGACCGTCAAGTCCGGGCATCTTNGATGATTCCGTAAGCAGCGCCTTAGGNTCGGATAAGATCACTTTCCCGCCGCCTTCAAGATAGCCAAACAGACGCTCGCGGTCACCGATAGANATATTCTGCTGNTCTTGAAGTAAAGCCCGGGCTTTCTCAAGCGCTTCATGATCTCCTTGCTCCTGATAGGCCGTTCGCAACTGAACATACAGCCGCCCCGCTTTCTTTCCCATCTTTTTGATTGCCGCCTTTGCGTTTTCCTCAAACCCGGGCTCGCGCCCATAGACGTGATTAAAACNCCGGGCGACTTCCCGGGTTAGCTCAACGTGCGCTACCTGGTCAGCGCCAACAGGCACATAACCCGCCCNGTAAACTAGAATATCTGCAGCCTGAAGCAGCGGATACCCGAGAAAGCCGTAGGTATCGAGCTCTTTTTCCTGAAGCTTTTGCTGCTGATCCTTATAGCTTGGGACGCGCTCCAGCCAACCCATGGGAGTGATCATGGAAAGAAGCAGATGAAGCTCAGCGTGCTCNGGCACTTTAGACTGGACAAAAAGTGCNGCTGACCCGGGATTGACGCCTACGGCCAACCAATCGATCACCATTTCAATGACGNTATCCTCGAACAGAGTCGCGTCACCATAGTGGGTCGTNAGGGCATGCCAATCCGCAACAAAGAAGAAACATTCATACTTATATTGAAGCTTGATCCAGTTTTGCAGCACTCCGTGGTAATGCCCCAAATGCAGACGACCCGTAGGTCGCATTCCNGATANGACACGCTGCTGCGAATTCACCGTTGACAAGTTAAACTCCTCTCAATTCTNGCATCCAGATTNCTCTGCAAGTGTTTCCGGCGAGATGCCTACCGTTTTCAGGTTCGTAGTATAGATTGAATCGTTGCCTCGTGNCGCGTNACTATTGAAATGGCCTGGGGTCACCANTGCCGATTCGCAGCACCTCCGGCACTCCATCAACTAAGTCAACCAGTGTTGTCGGCTGCACCGAGCAGGCTCCACCGTCAACGATCATGTCGACTGTCTTGCCNAACTTCATTCTCATTTCGTAGGGGTCGGTCAATTGCTCGGATTGGTCCGGCAAGATNAGGCTGGTACTCATGATCGCCCCCCCAGTTTGCTCCAGAATAGCCTGGGCGACAGCATTNTCAGGAACTCTAAGCCCTATGGTTTTACGCTTGGTTTGTTTCAAACGCCGAGGCACCTCTGGAGACGCTTTGAGTACAAACGTGTANGGCCCGGGNGTATATGCCTTAAGAATCCTGTACGCGCTATTATGCACCTGCGAGTAANTCGCCAGTTCCGACAAGTCACGGCAGACCAGGGTGAAATGATGCTTACTGTCCAANCGACGAATCTGCCGAATGCGATCCAGCGCTGACTTATTGCCAATATGGCACCCCAGTGCATAGGTTGAATCAGTGGGGTATACCACCACACCGCCCTGCAACAGACATCTCGCCACTCTCTGAACGATGCGAGGCTCTGGGTTCGTCGCATGTACCTGAAGAAATTCACCCATTTAAGAACAGCCGCTAGCGNNNNATAGNTTAAGCCATCAATCNGNAAAGTCGCGATTCTAGTANATTGATNNTCAAAAGCAGACACCTTTTTGCAAATCAACTATGATTAGNTCNNTGAGAGCCGCACAATAATCCTNATGAAACAATTTATCGATTACATCCCGCTGNTTGTCTTCTTCTCCGTCTGGGCGATGGATGAGAGGACCATTACTNTGGCAGATTATCAGCACAGCGTCGGCGGCATATTCAGTGCGGCGGAATTTTTACTCGTGAGTTCCGTCCTGGTCTACGGTAGTCTGTTTGTAGCGCAGAGAAGACTGGACAAATTTCAATGGATTACCCTCATGGCCGTTGTGCTGTTTACCATTCCCACTATTATTTTTCGTGATACGAACTTCCTGAAGTGGAAAGCCCCGATCGTAAATTGGATTTTTGCCTTGATCTTCATGCTGTCTCGCTACTTCGGCGAAAAGCCGGCTGTTGAGCACATGATGGGCCATACGGTGATAGCGCCTCGGGAGTTATGGATCAAACTCAATTTCCGATGTGTGTTCTTCTTTGTGGCACTTGGCGCAATCAATCTGGCCGTAGCGTTTGGTCTGAGCGAAGCCTTGTGGATTCGATTTAAAGTGTTCGGCAATTTTGTTCTGACATTTCTCTTTTTCCTCGGTCAGGCGCCCCTGCTGGCAAAGTATATTGAAGCCGACGATATCGAGAAAGATGAAGCCCACGAAGACAAGGCAGCAGAATCCACCTCTACGCCATAAGGGCCAGCGCACCGGCATTTTTCACAAGAAGACCTTGGCCTCGAAAATCCCTATCTCGGGCGGGCGTGCCCTCTCGTTGCCTACTGGGGCGAAAAAGCAGCTCTAAGGCTCGGAAACTGCTGATCAAGCACTGCATTCCATTCAGCAAGTTGCCGTTCGCGACGCCTGAACAATTCACTTGGATCTCCTTGAATAGTGATACTCTGAATTTTATCCCGACGCCGAATTTGGAGAACGACCGGCAAGCCTTCAGTGACTCGCCCGAAAACTGAATGTTTGCCGTCGAGATGCGGGGTCGCCAGGTGAGTGATGAAAAACTGGCTGCCATCGGTGCCGGGGCCTGAATTCGCCATGGACAGCACACCCTGCCTGTTGTGCTTCAGCAACAACTCGCCCGCAAACTGGTAACCTGGCCCCCCGGTCCCATCCGCTCTGGGATCTCCGCCCTGAGCCATGAAATTTCGTTCCACTCGATGAAAACTCAAACCATCATAAAAGCCTCGCAGGGCGAGGTTCACGAAATTTGCTACCGTGGAAGGAGCGGCACGGTCATTCAACTCTGCTTTCATCACACCCCGCTCGGTCTCGATGACGGCAACCAATGGTTGCGCATTAGCAAAAGTGGACACCAAAAATAGACAGGCGATTGCAATCTTTTTCATATCTTGGTTGCTAAGCTCTTAGGATGGAAGGTTTGCATAATCGATAATTACCGGGGCGTGATCTGAAAAATTTTGCGCTATGTAAATCTCAGCACCCAAGACAGATGAACACAAGCCCGGAGTGACCAGCTGATAATCCAGACGCCAGCCAACATTTCTCGCCCTGGCTTGGCCGCGGTTTGACCACCAGGAGTATTGGTCCGGTTCCTGATTCACCAACCTGAACGCATCGCTCCAGCCGACTTCACCATACAGTGTGTCCAGCCAGGCTCTCTCCTCAGGGAGAAATCCCGAATTTTTCTGATTGGACCGCCAGTTCTTGANGTCGATTTGTTTGTGACAGATGTTCCAGTCAGCGCAAATAATGAATTCTCTTCGTTTTCGTCGTAAACCGCGCATGTGCNCTTCAAAATGCTCCATAAAAGCCAATTTCCGCTCCTGNCGTTCGGGGCCTGAAGATCCTGAAGGCAGATAAAGCGACGCAACGCTCAGGCCNGGAAAGTCCGCCTGAAGGTAACGACCCTCTGTATCTGCGATGGGGAAGCCCGTTCCTCTGCGTATCCTAAGCGGCTTTTGCCGTGTAAATAGCGCCGTGCCAGCATACCCTTTCTTCTCCGCATCAAAGTAGAAACAGTGGTAGCCCTGAGGCCGGAAGACTGGATCTTCTAGCTGGCATTCCTGTGCCTTGGTCTCCTGCAGGCAAACGACNTCCGCATTCGTTTGCGCAAGCCAGTCGAAAAAACCCTTTCTCGCCGCCGCGCGGACGCCGTTGCAATTGAATGTGATTACTTTCATCACCTTATTTTANGCTTGCTCCGATTCTGAATCCCGAAGGCATTTTACGCGCCGCTCACTTCCAAGCAAGCCGGAACAGCCTTTGAAGCAGCANGGGCGGCCATCTCGGCCATCCTGTCGCCGTGGTGTCAGGATAAAACTCCGCAACGACACAACATTTGATACTTTATGTAACGCGAATTGAGGCAATTACGGGATAATTCCCATTACCTGGCGCCATATTCAGCCAAATTCCCGGAATCTGCTTTACGATATACCCCGTGAAAGGGTTTAATTATTTAATGTAAATGACTGTAAAACAGNCAATAAATAGCTATTTTTCAATGCAACCGCTAACCTCCCCCCAAATTTTGATAATAGATGTGTAATATTTACACGTTNTGTTACTTTTAAGAAACTCNTGTGTTACGATGTACCCCGCATCGGATAGGGAGCGACCAGTGCGACAACACCACTGCTCCAGAGGAGGAAACTTTGAGTAAGATGCTTAAGCGAGCACAGCCAGTAGCGGAAGCAACTGTGATTAGTGTAGCGATCGTCATCGCCGCGCTGGCCGTCCCAGCTGCAATTCTCTATGCCGCTGTCTAACCCAGAAAACTACAAGGAGGCTCTATGCGAGGCCTTACTAGTCAATGCCGCGACAGCTGAACACCGACTTGAGTTACCCTGCTCAAGTCGGTGTTTTNATGTTGCCCCTCGCAAAGTGAGAACCAACGCATGTTGTCCGCCACTCCGTTTCAACGGGCGAAACATCTGATCAGTATGTCCTGCACTTTTTTAGACCATCGGGCAATGACCCGAAGGCATCGGCAAGCCTNGTTCAGGTATCCCTNGAGCACCCCGTTCAGTCAGTGATTAGCTTATCCACGAAGTTACAGGGCCGATGCGTGCTATCNAGCTGGTACCGAATAATGCTTTCCCATCCCGTACGACAAGCTCCCGGAGAGCCTGGCAGGCAAAATACGATTGTTCGGTTTGACAGGCCTGCAAATACACGGGACTGAATCGTCGAAGTACCGATTTCCTCATGAGACAATTGACGGAACAATTCGCCAAACCCATCAATTTTCTGCTCCAATAAAGGCTGGATCGCTTTGAGGGTATTGTCTCTGTCAGTAAAACCTGTCCCGCCAGTCATCAGAATCCCTTTTACCTCAGGGTCCGCAATAAGGCACGAAACTTCGGCCCGCAATTGATAAACATCATCTTTGACAATCTGCTTACTGTGAAGCTTGTGCCCTGCTTCCTCTAAGCAGTCCACAAGAACCCCGCCTGATTTATCCGATGCTTCCGTTCGGGTATCAGAGACGGTTACCACTGCAAGGGGAAGAGATATTTTGGATTCACTCACACTAACCTCCGGTCATATTCATAAGCCTAACCGGCTGCGCATGATCTGTGTCGTAAAAGTGGTGCCTCTCGGGCTTAATTTCCATAGAAGCCACCAAAGCGCTCTTCAGATCACCCATGTCTTTCGACCCATCTCGTAATATAGCTCGCAGATCAACTGAATGCTCATTACCCAGACACAACAGCAGCCTGCCCTCAACGGTGATACGAACACGATTACAGTCTTCACAAAAGTTGTGGGTCACCGGCGATATAAAGCCAACGCGACTGCGATAACCTGCCACTTGTGAATATCTGGAAGGACCGGCTGTCCGCGCTGGACTGTCCACCAGCTGATACTTCCTCTCTATCTGCGCACGAACCCAGGCATTACTGCAGGTGGTATCTTCTCTGGCGTGATCTGACGCTTCACCAAGCGGCATTTCTTCGATAAACGCAATATCCACATTTCGATCCAAGGCATAGTCAGTGAGTGCCAGCACTTCGTCTTCGTTATACCCCTTCATGACAACTGAGTTCAGCCTGATGCGGTCAAAGCCTTGCGCAACCGCCGCATCAATTCCGGCCAAAACCTTGTCAAGCCTGCCGACCCGGGAGATTCGCTGGAAACGGTCAGCCTGCAAACTGTCAATGCTGATATTGATTCGATTTACTCCAGCTTTTTTCAAAGGCTCAGCATAGGTTGTCAGCTGAGATCCATTGGTGGTTAGCAGGAGTTCCTGCAGACCAGGAAGCGCGCCCAAGTTTTGAATCAGCGTCATGACATCTGTACGCACGAGTGGCTCACCGCCGGTAAGGCGGATTTTTTTTACACCCAGTTCAGTGAATGCCGTGGCAATCTGATAAAGCTCCTCCAACGACAGTATTTCCCTTCTGGGTATAAAGGTCATGTCTTCGGTCATGCAGTAGACACATCGAAAATCACAACGATCGGTAACCGACAGGCGAATGTAGTCCACATGACGCCCGAACTTGTCGACCAATTTTGCAGGAAAAGAACTCTCACTCATAGCAGGTACTATACCGCAGACAGACGAAGTTGGGTAAGCCCGGAACACAAACAGCGTATGTCATACATTGATCAGCATGATCTGTGCCGCCAGAATCAGCAAGATGACGCCCATGGCGCACTCAAACCATGGGCCAAATTGGAGANTGAATTGNCGAACCTGTGTTTGTCCTATCAAGCCCGAAAGAATCGCAAACCAGATAAACGTNGCCGCTGACATATACAAACCATAGTAGAGCTGANTTCTCANNGGGGTTTCACTGTCAATTACCCCGGCAAATAATGCCAGAAAGAAGAGAGTTGCTTTGGGGTTNAACCCGTTGGTCAGAAACCCCAANCGGAACGCCCCCACAGAAGACGCCCAACCGCCGGCACTCTTAGCTGCCGGCCGCTGCCGGCTTGAAGCCGTGATTGTCTGCACACCCAGATAAGCCAAATACGACGCTGCCAGGTATTTCATGGCAGTGAGCAATACGTCAGATTGCGCAAACAAAATCGACATTCCCAGCAGACAGTAACTGACATGAATGAATATCCCCGCACCTACGCCAAGACTGGTCAGAATGCCCTGCCGGGTTCCACCTGTCACACTTTGCTTTAGCACTACAGCAAAATCAGGACCAGGAGAAGCTACAGCTAGAAGATGAGCGATAGCGATCGTAATGAATTCCGACCAGTACATTAGCGCAAATCAGTCTGCTGGCTTTCAGCGCAGACGCTCGGNCAACACCAATTCAAGAGCTACCTCCGCGTCAGCGTCAAGTGTAAGCGTCTGAGATTCAGCCCGGTAATCGCCGGGAAAAGGTGTGGCAACCCCTCTGAATGACACCAGGGCAGTCACGTANACCGACTCAGCTGAAGACAGATCATAAGGCCCTACGGCAGCAGTATTGTCGAGCTGGAAGGATGCCGGTANTGCGCTGACGGTTGTGTCGAGAGCAGCCAGCGGTGGCAGGCCATCCTGCTCTGCGTTCCGAACCGCCAGAAAGACTCGAAGGTCTGGAGTAAGGTCCACTTCTGGAGACAGGCTAAGTGTGACACTGATTCGTGGTCCGGCAGCCTCCCCGTCACGCCCGGAAAGGATTTCCTGTGCCGCCGCGATTCTGAACCTCAACTCTTGGGCGAACTCGCCGTTTGGATCGACCTGAATCATCAATCGCCAGTAATCGATCGCGTCTGAGTAACCTTCCCTCTGCTCTGCGTCTGCTGCCAACAGTTGCAGTACCGACATCTCATTCGGATTGATTGCTCTGGCTTCATCTATAACTGCCCTGATTTGGGAGCTGAACTCAAACTCTGAATTGATGTACATGGCCATGGCTATTCGTCCGAGCACCAGCGCTTTTTCCGGTGTCGCTTCGAGTAAGTCTGCTGCCCTCTGGTAAGCAATCTGCGCTTCCTCGAACAGTCCAACCGCCGCAAAATTTTCGGCGAGAAAGTAAAACGCCCATGGCATGTCCGGATTAGTTTGTGCCAACTCGCCAAGCGCAACAATCAGCTCACGGGTCTCATTGCTGTCTCCCTGGTTATCGACAGTGCGCTGAAACAAATCCATAACCTGCACATCATCGATATAGCCCCAGTGACTATAAAGCCCGAACGCTAAGACCGGCAAAGCCAGTATGAATGCCAGAGGCATCAGGAAGGTCAGCGTGGTCAGCGATTTCAGCGCCCCTCGGTTATTGCTAGCTTTTTTGGGACGTACATTTACGGACAATGCAGCCTCATCTTCCAGCTCGACATCAGCCAGCAATCCCAACTGCAGTTCAGACAGCAAGAGATCGAACTGCTGCTGGTCCAGATTACCAACAGACAATTCAGCCTCAAGCTCGTCGCTGCGCTCCTGAAAAAGCGCAATATTGGCTTGCTTACGCAGTTCACCAGAGTCGGCGGGCTGAGAGCTTGCACGCAGCCAAAGCGGTCCTACAACGAACAGTGCAGCGAGTAGAAACAGTCCTACGGTGACTATCCAAAACACGATAAGATCCTCCAGCCGAGCCGCTTAGCCCTTAGCCTTCAGTAAAGCCTGCAGTTTCTCGCGCTGCGCATCATCCAGTTCCGGATTTTTTTGCCCTGTCTGGCTGGCTTTGCGTGAGATGGCGATTGCAGCAGCGCCACCAATCAGCAAAAAGATAAGCGGCCCAAACCAGAGGAACAGGGTCTCCATACGCAAACGCGGTTTGTAGAAAATAAAGTCACCATATCGTTCGAACATGAACTGCTCAATCTCTGGGTTCGTCATGCCTTCCAGAATCATGCGGTGAATTTCGCGCCTCAGATCCTCAGCAACCCCACCGCTGGACCCCGTGAGATTCGTGTTCTGACACATGGGGCAACGCAATTCATCAGACAATTGTCTGAATCTCTGTTGCTGCTCAGCAGTTTGAAATTCGAAGGTATCGACCTGAGCGTGCACTACAGGCACGGCTGTAGTAAGAGCCGTAAGCAGAAGAATCCAGTAAGCCGAAGCCCTAAGAGAATTGGACATCACAGTTAATAACATCAACGGTTTTCCGCTTGCAGTTCAGCAATCGCGGGCAAAAATTCCTCAGCCCAGACGGTCTCATCCAATACACTGACGTGCCGGTATCGGATCACCCCTTCTGAATCAACCAGGTAAGTCTCGGGGGCTCCATACACTCCGAGATCTATGCCAAACCTGCCGTTGACGTCCTCAATACTGAACGCAAAAGGATTACCGTTGGTCTCCAGCCAGCTTTTAGCAAGCTCCGACTGATCCTTATAATTCACGCCAACCACGGGTATCGAACCTTCCTCAGAAAGACGCATAAAAGTAGGATGCTCCACTAGGCATGGTAGACAGTAACTGCCCCAGACGTTGAGGAGAAAAGTCTGTTCCGGCAGACTGGCGTTGGTGACTGTCTCTCCATCCACGGTGCGAAGCTGGAACTGGGGCATCGGCTTGTCAATGAGCATCGAAGGCAGCTCTTTGGGATCCAGAAAGAGACCTCGCCAGAGTAGTAAAGCCAAAGCCAGAAATCCAGAGACCGGCAAGTAAAACGCTAGTCTGCCCATGTCGGTCCACCCTCAAACGCATACATTTTGAACCTTCTACTTTTCCCCTCGACTAATATGAGCATTACGCTGGCTGCAACTCCGCTGCGGTTTGTGTTTTAGACTCCATACCAGATTTCTCTGCCGCCTTTATCCGAAGCCGGCGGTAGCGTTTGTCTCCCGCAGCCAGCGTACCGCCGATCGCCATGAATACTGCACCCAGCCAGATCCAACGCACAAAAGGTTTAACGTACAGAGTCATTGACCAGGAGCCAGATCCTTTCTCTTCACCCAGTGTGACAAACAGGTCACGGAAAAAGCCGGCATCAATGGCCATCTCGGTCGAAGGTGTTCCGCTGGCCACGTAGAGGCGGCGCTGAGGATACAATACCGTGAGCGGTTCGCCGTCGTTGATCACAGTGAGTTCAGCCTCATCGCCGATGTAGTTAGGACCCTCAATACGCTCGCTTCCTTCCAACGTGAAGAGGTAACCCCCGAGTTCAACTGATTCGCCGGGCGCCAGCAATACACTCCGCTCCTCAGAGAAGAAACTGGTAAGAGCAGCGCCGACTAGCATGACAGCAATTCCGATGTGGGCCAGCACCATACCGTAGTAACTCAAACTCAAAGATTTAAGACCAGCAAGAGTCGACCGTCTGTTTGCGACTTTATTGCTGATGTCTTTACCGATGGCAAAGACAATCCAACTGGCGAGGATCAGTGTTATGGTTGCCGCCAGAGAAAATTTGCTCAGCACTATTAAAGGAAAGACAAGCCCAACCACCAAGCTGGCGAATAACACCTTGCCAAGTTGCGCCGCAAGATAGACCCAAGAGGTCCGTTTCCAGCGACTTAACGGGCCGATACCAACAAATGCAAACAGCAGCATCATCAGAGGCACAAAGATGGTATTAAAGTAAGGCGGCCCGATGCTGATCANATCGTCAGTGACGGCCTGATAGACCATTGGAAACAGAGTCCCTAAAAAGATCGACGCCGCCGATACCACTAGAATCACATTATTCACCAACAAAAAGAATTCTCGCGAGGNATATTCAAAACCGAAGCTGCCCTTCATCANCGGCGCTCGCANCGCATAGAGCAGAAGAGAGCCCCCGATCGAGATACCTAGTATGCCGAGAATAAAGAACCCCCTTGAAGGNTCACTGGCAAACGCATGTACCGAGGTCAGCAGACCGGAGCGCGTGATAAACGTACCCAGCAGACTGCCAGAGAAAGCGAGGATCGCTAGCAGCACAGTCCAGCTCTTAAACATCCCACGCTTCTCAGTCACCGCCAAAGAGTGAATCAGCGCCGTACCNAACAGCCACGTAATCATGGGGGGATTTTCTACNGGATCCCANGCCCACCATCCGCCCCANCCCAACTCGTAATATGCCCACCAACTACCNAGGGCTATTCCCACNGTCAATATCGCCCANGCCACATTAGCCCACGGNCGGGACCAACGGGCCCAGGCAGCATCCATCCGACCGCTCAGAAGCGCGGCAATGGCAAAGGCGAAAACGACAGAAAATCCGACGTAGCCCATATACAGAGTCGGCGGGTGCAGTATGAAACCGATATCCTGAAGAGCCGAATTGAGATCCGCGCCATCGGCCGGCGGCAGAGGCACAATACGATCGAACGGGTTAGAAGTCGCCAGCATAAATAAAATGTAGCCAAAGATCAGNATTCCCAGNACCCCAAGAACCCGNGCCACAAATTCCTCCGGCATGCTTTTGCTGAAGATACCCACTGACAGCATCCATCCAGCTAACATAAAGGTCCACAGCAAGAAGGAGCCTTCGTGACCACCCCACACCGCAGTGAACTTGTAACGCATGGGCAACAGAGTATTCGAATGCTGNGCGACAAACGACACGGAGAAATCATCAGTGATAAAGGCATAAGCCAGCGCTGAAATCGCCAGCCCCAGAAAAACAAAAACGCCCGCGGTCAACGGACGAGCCATACTGATCCAGACCGGNTTATTGAAGTGGGCCCCCGCAATGGGAAGGCCACCGAGTAAGGCGCTTAAACACAGCGCGAGAATCAGGGAGAAAGAGCCCAGTTCAGGTATCATGTGATCGGTCCTCTAAGTGCTAGGTCGCGTGACGGCACCTTCGGGAGCCGCGCTGGCGGCATCCAAGGCCGCTTTGACTTCTGGTGACATGTAATTTTCATCATGCTTGGCCAATACGCGCGAAGCGTGAAAGATGCCGGCAGCATCCAGACTCCCCTCGACTACGATACCCTGACCTTCACGAAACAAGTCAGGCAGAATGCCCTCGTGGTAGATTGGAACATCATTCGCGTAATCGGTAGCCACGAATCTTACTGCGAGGCTNTCAGCAGCNGATTGCACCGAGCCTTCGCGCACCATGCCGCCGATGCGAATGCGCTGTCCNGCATTCACTTCACCTTGAGCAACTTGAGTTGGNGTGTAGAACAAATCGATGTTCTGACTCAACGCAAAAAGGGTCAAACCTACGGCAACACTGAGACCTGCAGCAACAAACAGAATGACACCCAAGCGCTTTCGGCGATGAGCTTTCATGCCCTTTCCTCCTCAATGGTTTCTGATCCCGGTGACGACTGCGAGTCGACACCGGAAGATATTNGCGGGGCTTGAGCATTAAGTGNATAACGACGCTTNAGNTCNCGGATTAATTGCCTGTTTTTACGCAAGGGCCCGTACAGGTTGACCGCCAAAAAGATCAAGAACATGCCATACACAGACCACACGTTGAACGCATAGCCGCCCATCTCGATGAATTCTTGAAAATTTGAAAACTGCATGCTTCAGNAGCCCTTGATAGACCTAGCTTTTCGCAACCAGATCCATAACCCACTGCGCCCTTTTCTCTCTCTGTAAGATTTCATTCCGGGTCGATAGGATGAGGCTTATCGCAAAGANCAGATATACGGCTACAATCATNAAGATTAGTGGCACCCAGATTTCAGGGCCGTTCGCCTGATCGGTCGCCAGTGTGAAGTTGCTCGAAGGCTGATGNAGCGTATTCCACCAATCGACAGAGTATTTAATGACTACAACGTTGATGCAACCGACGATACTGAGCAATGCGCAAGCCCGTGCCGCTCCTTCCGANTCTTCCAGTGCGGCCCTGAGNGAGACAACACCCAGCAGTAGAAAAAACTGCAGTAGCAGAGAGGTTAGCCGACCGTCCCAGACCCACCAGGTTCCCCAGGTATCCACTCCCCAAATGGAGCCGGACGCCAGCGCCAGCGCGGTGAACCAAGCACCGAGAGGCGCGGCCACCTTGACAACGACATCGGCAAGCTTCATCCGCCAAACCAGAAAAATGGTGCCAGCTATCGCCATCAGCGGAAAGAAGGCCAGAGAGATGCTCGCGACAGGCACGTGCACATAGAAGATACGGTTTGTCAGTCCCTGCTGATAATCCTGCGGCACGAACAACAGCGCCCAGATCACCCCGATCAGCAGGCAGGTGACCATTGCGCCGACGAGCCAGGGCAGCCACTTACCAGACAGCTCATAAAACCACTTGGGGGAGCCCCATTTATGAAACCAGGTCCAATCCATCTTCAGATACCGAAAAATTCAGGAGAAGCACTATACCACGGCTTNTGTNGTCCANTTANNCTNNNATTGTAACCTATTGTTATTACGCGGATAAACGCAAAATGGACTACAAGCTGTCAGTTTACACTNATGCGCAAAGCGGCAGCGGAAGCCAGTGGCGCCAGTGTAAACGCGGCAACCAGCATTGCCCCCATGATCGCCAGATATCCTGACANTGAGGCGCCTTCGAGGGTTTGTGAGACGGTCAGGGTTCCTGCGATAAGCACCGGAACGCTCATGGGAAGGGTGATGACCGCAAGGATCAGCCCCCGNCTCCCTAGGCCGACGGTCAAAGCTACGCCGATGGAGCCCAGCAGGCTTAGCACCGGTGTACCGAGNAGCAAGGTCAGCACCAGCGTCAAATACGCACCTTCAGGAAAATTCAGCATATAGGCAATTAGCGGCGACACCAACACNACGGGGAGACCACTGACTAGCCAGTGGGCGACATTCTTCGCCAGCACCAGAAAATAAAGCGGATGAGGACTGAGCATCAGTAGTTCGAGGGAGCCATCTTCAAAGTCCGCACGGAACAGATTGTCCATCGCCAGCAGAGAAGCAAGCAACGCCGAAATCCANAGCACACCCGCCGAGATCTCTNCAAGCACCTCAGGCTCCGGTGAAATCCCGATCGGAAACAAGGTTGCGACCAGAACAAAGAACATAAACGGATTGAACAGATCATTCTTTCTTTTATACGCGATCAGCAAATCCCTCCGCAATGTTGCAAGTACCGCNCCCGCGAGAGTTGAGCGCGCTTTATTCATGACAGAGTAACTCGTCGGCTTTCTGTCTAACCCNAGCGTCAGCTCAGTGAGACCATCGACAGCNAGAGCATGGTGNGTCGTAACAAGAACCGACCCGCCCTGATCACGGTGCTGCCCCATCAGATTTTCCAGAAATGCAACGCCTCGGACATCAAGCGTTGTAAAGGGCTCATCCAGCACCCAAAGACGCGCTTCTGACAACAACAGCCGGGCCAGACTGACCCGTTGATGCTGACCAGCAGACAGCGTAAAGCACTGTGAATCCTCGAAGCCCTGCAGACCAACCTGTGCGAGAGCCGCATCTATCTCATCTGCGCTGATCTGTCTGCGCAAATGGCCTGACCACAGCAAATTTTCTCTTGGAGTCAGCACCTTGCTGACTCCCACTCGATGTCCAAGATAGAGCATTCCGTCACGGAACTCTTCCACACAATTCGAGAGTAATTCTCCGCGCCATCGAATAAGGCCCTGATAGTTGTCGTTCAGTCCACACAGGATTCGCAGTAAGGTCGTCTTTCCGGACCCGTTACCCCCTTTAATTTGGAGCACCTGACCTTCAGCTAGCCGGAAACTCAGATTTTGAAATAAAACGCGCTCATCTCGTTCACAAAAGAGCTCATCAACTGCTACCAGCGGAGGAAGCATTCCTGCCTGCACCGTTTTTTCTGAAGTATGCTTTTCCATATCTTTAAGAGTACCGCAGAAGAGGTAACCGTACGAAAATATAGGGCGGAATTGTGGCTTAGTTTGAGGAATGTGGACCAACAACCTTGGTGCACGCACCAAAGCGATGAGTCGTTTACCACACGGTTTGTCCCTGGCAAGCAGGAGAGCTTGGAGATTTACCTCCAGTCAGACAAGCGCGCTCTGAGCCGCATGGCCGCCTGACTGTGTATTTGGCTCACCCTGGATTCACTCACTCCGATCACCTCGCCAATCTCCTTGAGGTTCAACTCCTCCTCATAATAAAGTGCAAGGACCAGTTTTTCACGCTCAGGCAAGCCATCGATTGCCCGTGACAGGTGTGCCTTGAACGTATCCCGCTGCAACCCATCGCAGGGACCAATTAGTTCACCGGCCGCCAACTCAATTGCAGAGTCATCGCCTTCCATGATGTCGTCAAAACTGAACAACCGGCTCCCGGAAGCATCCTGCAGAATCGCATAGTAGGCATTGAGATTAATATTCATTTCTTTGGCGACTTGAACATCTTTCGCATCTTTTCCGGTGCGAGCCTCGATTGCCTTTATCGCTTCCGCTACTTTACGCGATTTGCGGTGCACTGAGCGAGGAGCCCAATCACCCTTCCTAACCTCGTCCAGCATCGAGCCGCGGATCCTGATCCCCGCATAGGTTTCAAAACTAGCACCTTTCGACACATCATATTTTTTCGCCGCTTCGAGCAGACCGATCATT